>CAZDOW010000026.1:0-41335 GCA_964507115.1 uncultured Maribacter sp. | reverse complement strand
TCTTCATAAGTGGTGCAATTAGCTTTAAATTTGACATCTCCCTCACTATAAAACCATGAAATGGTACTGCCAATAGCATACTCGTCTTCTAGTATTTCTTTTTGGGTTGCAGGAAGTAAAGCACCTACAGGTTGTTCATATTTATATAAGAAAATATCTTTTATTTCAATTGCTTTAACGGTTTCTGTATTTTCCGCTACCTCTTTATCATGGCAAACAAACATCCTTACTGCTCTGCCTATTTTTTGCATTGAGAAAAAATACGTTTCTTCCATCGCATTTAAATCCAATTTTGGAAAATTAAAATGAATGGTTCCATCTGCTGTTATTTTACCTATAGCTATTGGCTTGTCTGAACCAAAAGTTTCCACCTTAATTTCAAGTTCGCCTTTGGTATAGTTTTCTATTTTAGGCAAAGGAGTTTGCGCTTGTTGTGCTGTACATGGTTGAAAATGTATAAAGATGAACAGGAACAATATATAAGTTGTAGTTTAAATTGGTTAGCAAGGTTAAAATGAATCAGCCCAAAGTAAGATTGGTAAATGAAGTACTCGAATTTAACTCCACTGTGCTTTTAAACTAATGTTTATTTTTTAGGGTGTTGTTCTTTTTCAAATTCTTCGGTTCTTCTTATTTGTTCTTGAAGATTCCATTCAAAATCAAATCTGTTTTTAAGAAATTGTTCGATTGGTTCAAGTCCTATTTTAGCTCTTCTCTTATCAATATTAACAGGGTCGTAAACAGGCCATACATTGAAGGTTTTAGTTTCGGGGTAGTATTTCATTTGCCCACCATAGATTTGCAACTCGCCTTTATCGGTTGCAATTCTATCTTCAGCACGAACTAGATACCTTGGTTCTAATTTTTTATCCAGCACTGCCTTTCGCATCATGGGAATAAAATGTTCTCGGGTTTGTTGATCAGCATGTTGAAGAACATTGCAGATTGTTCTATTACCTTGGACACCGATTACTGCCTTTTTTGGCCAGTCTTGATTATCGAGTATTCCTCTGATTTTCTTGATATTAATAGTATGGTTTTTTCTATACTCTTTTTGGTAGACACCTGCTTCTTTAGATTCTGCCCCATAAATAGCTATCAAAGAATCTCTTAACCTTATTGGTATTTGTTCTGTTTGCCATATGGTATCTAAAACTGCTATTAAATTCTCAGTTTTCTGGGCAACATTTTTAGAGTTTGTCGATTTGTTCTTATCCGAACATGATACAGTTATTAGTAAAAAGAATATCAATATAAGTCTCATCTTTAATATTTGATTAATCTATGGTTTAAAATAAATGTCAGAGCCCAAACTAAGAACACTACAGAATCAAAGAATACACTTCACATTGCGCTATCGTCTATAGCAAAAACTTTTTCTTTTGATTTATTTCCTTCTAGGTGTAAGTAAAATCCTGAAGATTTTGCGGCCTCATAAAAATACACAAACCTTTTGATTAGACCCGAAGCTCGTATTTTTTATAGCTTATGTGGTAGCAAATGTTTTATCCATTTACTTTTTTTGATTAAAAACATAAAGTCGAGATTATAAACATTCCAATGGTAAGTGGTGAGATTCAAGTTCCCAGTCCATCAGTATTTCTAGTTGTCTTTTTACTAAAGCTATCTGCTTCTCTAGCGCAGTTGTAATGAGTAGGAATTATTTCTGACAAGTCAGTTTTTTTTTGCTAAAACCCAAACTCTTAATTAGTAATGCTCAGACTGTAGTGCTTAAAAAAAACCTACTTTTTCACACTAATCATGACCGCTTCACAACTTTTTAAATCTGAGTTTAGAATGATGTTTTCAGATGTACTGCCGTCTGAAATTTCTACGGAAACGGTATTAGGAGGAGTATTCCCCAAATTATGTGCATAAAGGAAAAGATCGTTAGATTTATTAGGATCCAGTTTAATCTTAAATTCACGCTTATAATAGGTTAAATAATGTTTGGTTACTACGGAGCTGCCGTTAAGGTAAATAGATACGATGTCTCCATCCTGTCTTCCATGATCCCATATTTTTACGCTGATGTCCGTACTGTTGAATACTAGCTCTTTGGTATAGGATATTTTTCTACCTTCAAATTCTTCTCGTGCTGGTTTAGGTTTTGGTGTTTCTTGTGCTTTTTCGGCTATGTCTGTTTTTTCTTTTTCCTTTTCAGCAGATCCTGATTTGGTCTTCGCTTCTACAGTTGTGATGCCTTGCGTTGTTTTCTTTTTCCGCTTTTTCTGCTTCTTTTCTTTTTTTGGAGTCGATTTCTCTTGTTCCAGTTCCCGTTTTCTTTTACGTTCATCAGAAGCCTTATTCGTAATTGTAAATAGGGGAGAAACGAACTTGGCAATCTGAAATTTGTCTTCAGGGAATAATTCTATACCTACTACTTGATATTGGTTTCCCGAACCAATATTTTTTGCTAGGGTTATACCTTCTGCAAGACCTGTATTCTTAAAAGAACCCAGTTCCTGTACAACCATTTCATCCCTTACGAGAAAGAAACGAGTGGACTTTTCAGAATCGATATTTTTTACAGACCATTCTAATTTTACAAAATCAGGTATGGACCATATCGTGCCTTGAGTAGGATGATGTATGGTAATATCCGACTTCCCGGTTTGGGAAAAACATGCCGATAATCCAAGGATAAGAAAACAGAAATAGTGTAAAAGAGGAAATTTCATAAGTGAAGAATAAGATTAAAGATACTTTTCATCAAGAAAACATACCAATAAACCTAGACTGAAATTTAGTTAATGATCAAAATGGTTTAATATTCTTTATAACGTTAGTTATGCTTAAATGTTGGATAGTATACTTTTTATGAAACTTGTTAATTACTTTAATTGGAATAAATCCATAAAATAGGAAATAATCCATAAATTAGCTTCCCCAATTTAGTGAACCCTTTTTGGTTGGCACATCGTGTGTGGACAATGAAGAGGTTAGAACAAGGGGTCTCTTATATATTTTGAGAAAAGGTTTAGGATAGTTATGCAAAAAACCATTTTACATATAGATTTAGATACATTTTATGTGTCCGTGGAGCGACGTAATAATCGCTATTTACAGAATAGACCTTTGTTGGTAGGAGGTACGGGAGACCGTGGCGTGGTAGCAGCATGTAGTTATGAGACCAGAGGATTTGGTGTGCACTCTGGTATGCCTATGAAAATGGCGAAGGAACTATGCCCTGAGGCTTTTGTGATTCGTGGTAATTCAGGAGAGTATAGTAAACATTCAGATATGGTTACAGATATTATAAGGGAGGAGGTGCCGCTTTTTGAGAAATCTAGTATTGATGAGTTTTATGCGGATTTAACAGGAATGGATCGTTTTTTTGGTTCTTATAAGTTTTCAGGTGAATTACGAAAACGTATTATAAAGGAAACGGGACTACCCATTTCATTTGGATTATCGGCGAATAAAGTAGTGTCCAAAGTAGCTACGAATGAGGCCAAACCTAATAACCATATTAAGGTGGACGAAGGTTTTGAGAAGTCGTTCTTGGCCCCATTATCTATTAAAAAAATACCTATGGTAGGCGATAAAACCTACCAGACACTCCGTAATCTTGGATTGCGGCAGGTACGTACAGTGCAAGAAATGCCTATGCACGTAATGCAGCGGGTACTTGGTAAAAATGGTACTATAATATGGAAAAGGTCCAACGGTATAGACAACACACCCGTGATTCCGTTTTGTGAACGAAAATCGATTTCTACGGAGCGCACTTTTACTAGGGATACTATTGATGTGGTGAAACTAAGGGGGATACTTATTGCCATGACCGAGAATTTAGCCTATCAACTGCGCAGAGGTGAAAAGCTAACGGCCTGTATCAATGTTAAGATTCGGTATTCGGATTTCAATACCTACTCTAAACAACTACGCATTCCATATACTAGTGCAGATCATATTTTGATTCCCACTATTTTGGATCTGTTCAAAACGCTTTACAATAGACGGTTATTGGTACGGCTTATAGGAGTTAGGTTCAGTCATCTTGTATCGGGTAATTACCAAATCAATTTATTTGAGGATACCCAAGAGACCCTAAATCTGTACCATGCTATGGACACTATAAGAAAGCGTTATGGGGACAAGAGCGTGCTAAGAGCATCGGGTATGGATGCTAAAACCATAGGAAGGATGCACAATCCGTTCAATGGATTACCACCTGTTGTGTTAGCACATCGGAAACAGTAAACAATGGTAGTATTGGTTTAAGTAGATTTTTTTGGCTGAAATAGCCTCGCAATAACGTTTTATTCGAAATTCTGGACCTCCAATAAAATAACCTAAAGTAACATCAAGCTAGAAACAAAACAAGTCTAACATCTATCTAAATTGTCATACATATTACAGTTTGCGTTACGGTACTTTTTCAGAGGTAGCGCTACTACAATTGGCCCAAGAAAATCATGTGGGACAATTGGCACTTACTGATATTAATAGTACCTCGGCAGGATTGAATTTTGTAAGAAAGGCACAAGAACTTAATGTCAAACCTATTTTGGGAATCGATTTTAGGAACGGAGTAGAACCTATTTTTATAGGTATAGCAAAGAATAACAAAGGATACTTGGAGCTTAACGATTATCTTTCCGAGCACCTGCATCACAAAATTCCCTTCCCGATAAGCTCCCCTAAATTTAAAGATGCATATGTTATTTATCCTTTTGAAAAGGTGCTTCAAAATGAAATAATCACTTTTTCTGAAAATGAATATATCGGAATTTCCATTGTGGATCTTAGGCGGTTGCGTTTTTCCAAATTAATAGAATTTAAAGATAAACTGGTTGTGCAGCAATCCGTAACCTTTCGTAATAAACGTGATTTTAACGCCCATCGTTTGCTACGAGCCATAGACAACAATACGTTGTTAAGCAAGCTTTGCAGTACAGAACAAGCAGATCCGGAGGAAAAAATGTTTCCCCTTCAAGATTTGGTTGCTGCCTTTTCAGAATACAGTTTTATTTTGGAGAATACGGAGCGTTTGATGAATTCCTGTTCTATTCATTTCGATTTTTCCAAAGGGCGAAAACCACAAAACCTAAAAAACTATCTGGGTAGTCAGAAAAAAGATGAAGAGTTGTTAGAGCAATTGTGTCAAAAGGGCTTGCCCTATCGCTATCCAGAAGGGGGCGATGCTGTACTGGCGCGTTTGGATAAAGAATTGTATTTGATAAAAAGGATGGGTTTTGTTTCCTATTTTCTTATCAATTGGGATATTGTGAGCTATGCCAGTAGCCGTAACTTCTTTTATGTAGGACGTGGTAGTGGTGCCAATAGTATTGTGGCCTATCTACTGCGTATTACAGATGTAGACCCTATGGAGCTAGACCTATATTTTGAGCGTTTTATAAACCTGTACCGTGCCAATCCACCCGATTTTGATATCGATTTTTCGCATCATGATAGGCCTATCATTACGCACTATATTTTTGATCGTTTTAAGAACGTAGCCTTATTGGGTACCTATGTAACCTTTAAATGGCGTGGCATGGTACGTGAACTGGGAAAAGTATTTGGGTTGCCCAAAGATGAGATCGATAAACTTTGCGCCGGTAATTTTCAGGACACTAGACTGGACGGGATTTCCAGTCTAGTGGTAAAGTATACGAAGCTCTTGGAAGGGATGCCTAATTACCTAAGTATCCATGCCGGTGGTATCTTAATTTGTGAAAAGCCTATACATTGGTTTTCGGCTACACACTTACCTCCTAAAGGGTACCCCACAACGCAATATGATATGGTAATTGCAGAGGATGTTGGTCTTTAT
Organism: uncultured Maribacter sp.; assembly: GCA_964507115.1. Taxonomy (GTDB): domain Bacteria; phylum Bacteroidota; class Bacteroidia; order Flavobacteriales; family Flavobacteriaceae; genus Maribacter. The sequence continues at coordinate 35,553 of CAZDOW010000026.1, read as the reverse complement.
AAATTTGATATTTTGGGGCAACGAGGTCTCTCTAAAATTAAGGAGTCCATCACTATTTTGGAGGCGACAAGACCTGATGAATTTGCCAAGTGGGACATTCATGATATTAAGCGTTTTAAAAACGACCCCAAAATCAATGACTTAATCAAGACCGCACAATGTATGGGCTGTTTTTATGTAGAGTCCCCGGCAATGCGTATGCTGCTTAAAAAGTTACAGGTAGATAATTATTTAGGCTTGGTGGCTGCCAGTTCGATAATCCGTCCTGGTGTAGCCAAAAGTGGTATGATGCGAGAGTATATCTTACGACATCGTAATGCGGGAAGGGCAGAAGAGTTGGCACATCCTGTTATGTTGGATATTATGCCTGAGACGTATGGCGTAATGGTCTATCAAGAGGACGTAATTAAGGTGGCGCACCATTTTGCTGGCCTAAATTTAGGCGAGGCCGATGTATTACGCCGTGGCATGAGTGGTAAATTCCGTTCCCGTGCGGAATTCCAAAGGGTGGAGGAAAAATTTATCGCCAATTGCCGTGAAAAGGGATACGAGGACAAGCTCATTTTTGAAATATGGGACCAAGTAGCTAGTTTTGCAGGCTACGCATTTGCCAAGGGGCATTCTGCTTCCTATGCGGTAGAGAGTTACCAGACCTTGTTTTTGCGAGCCTATTTTCCGCTAGAATATATGGTGGCCGTACTTAATAATGGTGGTGGTTTTTATAGGTCCGAGTTCTATATTCATGAGGCACGTATGTTAGGTGCTAGCATTAATGCACCCTGTATTAACCATAGTGTTGAGGGTAACCATATTTATGGTAAGCAGTTGTATCTAGGTTTTATGTATTTAAAAGAACTGGAGACCCGTGTGATTGAACGTATTTTAAAGGAACGTTCACTAAATGGGGCTTATATTTCTTTGGAAGATTTCTTGGATCGCGTGCGCATATCTATAGAACAAGTGAGTATCTTAATCCGTATCGATGCATTCCGATGTACTGGTGCCAATACCCATAAACTGCTATGGAAAGCACATTTGTTTTTGAACAAAAACGTCAAAATAGACCATCCTAAGTTATTTCAGCCTAAACATCAAAATTTTAAAATCCCCAAATTATATACTACTGATTTAGAGATGGCCTTTACCCAGTTAGAGTTATTGGGTTTTTGCTTGTGCAGTCCATACGCACTATTGGTAGTACCTCCTAAAAATAGTATAGGAAGTGCCGATTTGGAACGCTACCTGAACAAAAATATAGATATCTACGGCTATATTGTTACTGTAAAGAATACCAAAACACATAAAGGTAAACAGATGTATTTTGCCACGTTAGTAGATCAGCAGGGTGCTGTTTTTGACACGGTTCTTTTTCCTCCCGTGGCCGTTAAATATCCTTTTCAAGGTAGAGGCATTTATCGTTTTTACGGGAAGGTGGTCAGTGAATTTGGTTTTTTGAGTGTAGAGGTCGTCAAAATGCTAAAACAGGATTATGTGCAAGATCCACGCTATGCGGATATGAAGACTAGCGCTAAGGTGTTTGGGGCTAATAAAAAATCCTATTTGTAGGATGCTGGAACAGCTGCGGACTGGGCAATTGGTTTTGGTGTAAATCTCTTATAATAATAAGAGTAAGCTAATGCATGAGGTATTGGTAAAGAGGCAGAATACTAATCTGAGATTCCCCTGGAAAGTAGTACATCCAATTCATTCATATCTTCAAAAACAATAACTTTTTGGCCGTCGATATAATTGTTATACCCATTTTTAGAGTACATAAAAACATCGAAACCACCCGCTAAAGCAGCTTGAACACCAATGGTGCTATCTTCTATGACGGCACATCTATCTGGTGTAACCCCCATATTTTTAGCGGCGTGAAGAAAAATATCTGGACTGGGCTTCCAGCGCTGTATTTCATAACAACTAAATATCCTATCCTCAAATTTATTGATTAAACCTGTTTTGGTTAAATTATTTCGAATTTTTTCCATTGGGCCACTTGAGGCAACACAAAAGGGAACTTTAAGATTTTCGATAAGGGAATGAATGCCTTCTATTGGCTCGAGTTCATTATTAAATGCTTCAAAAGTTATCCTTCTATATTCTGATTCAAAATTTGACGGTAAGTGGCCATTGGTAAGAGTATCTAGATATTGCATAATATCATTTAGGGATTTTCCCAAAAATTCCTGTACAACAAAATCTAAGTCTATGGGCAACCCCAAATTATTAGCCATCCTAACAAGTACTTTGGCGGTAATTAGTTCGCTATCGACCAAGACCCCATCACAATCAAAAATAATACACTGGTATTTCATTTAACACTTTAACGCTATGCGAAGGAGAACCTTCAATTTAAAGTAACATCTTTATTCTCAAGGAACCTTAATATTAAGCACTTTAAGAATTTTTTCAAAAACCTGAGTATTCTCATAAACCCCTTGAAATTCCTGTGACTGGGGACCATAGGCAAATATAGGTACCATTGTGCCCGTGTGATCGTGAGTAGTAAAGTCTCCTTCAATCATTCTATTTTTAAGATTTCCTTGCGGAATACTAAACCCGGAAGTTTCATGATCAGCAGTTACAATGACCAAGGTGTTTCCGGCGACATCGGCAAATTTGATCGCTTCCGTTATTGCCCGATCAAAATCTATTCCCTCAGAAACAATTCCAGATACATTATTGAGATGACCATAACTATCTATTTTTGCTCCCTCGACCATTAAAAAAAATGGCTTATTCTTAGCATTCAAAAAGGCCAATCCACTTTTGGTTGCCGCTGCTAATACCGCACCTCGACCCTCAAGAATACTTGGCACCTCATCTTTTGAAATGAAATAGGCTATCCTTTTTTCTTCACTCTCGGCAATAACACTTGTGCTTTCTGCCAATGTAAAGCCCATTGCGCTTGTTTTCTTTTCGAATGTCTCCGAACCGCCACCAATAAGTAGGGAAAGTTTACTTATTCCTAAATCTGAAATGATTCCTTTTATATCAGATCTATCTTTCCTGTGTGCATAAAAAGCCGAAGGGGTTGCCCCAGCTATGTTGTCCGTGGTAATACATCCTGATACAAACCCTCGTTCAAAAAGAAGTTCTGTAATGTTTATCAATGGTCTTCCAGAGGGATCGACGCCAATAGAACGATTATTGGTTTTCCCCCCTGTAGCCAAAGCTGTACCAGCAGCAGCTGAATCGGTCGTAAAATCATCTGCAGATTGTGTTTTTAAAAAGCCAATACTTTTTAACTGCGTAAGGGTCAAATCTCCACCATTGGCTAGAACCGAGGAAGAAATTTGCGATAACCCATTACCATCACCTATCAGTAGGATGATATTTTTGATGGGGGAGTTCTTTTGGTCAGACTTGAACGTAGGAGTATAGACTTTAGAAGAAATTTTATTTGTATAAACGCGTTTATCAAGGGTGTTCAAATAGGAGGAAGATGCATAAGGTAAATCTGTATTGATAAAGTCGACACCAAGATCTGTAAATGCTTTCCAAGCTGTTTTGGAATCTGGAGTACCCCAAAATCGGAATGGTTTACCATAGGCATGAGCTTTATCGATTATCCCTTTTGCCTTTTCATAGTCATCCGCAGTCAATCTTCCTTTTCCATTCCAAAATGAGTACTTTTTAAAGTTCAAACTGATTAGCGCTACTTTATTCCAAATACTGTCGTTTTGTATATCTTCAAGTTTTTGATAATCAAAGTGTATGTATTCAGGATAATTTTGATACTCGTTTACCATTGGTCTATTGCCCGATATTACAATAGAAATTAGTTTTTGATTAATAATATTCGGGTATTTTTCCAAAATGGAAATCAGTTTTTTCAAGGTCGAATAAGGCTCTGACTTTATATCAACCAATAGCTGCAGTTCCTCTAGATTTCCCAATTGCAATGATATTGCATGTTGAATAGGTTGCAAATATAGATTTTCTATGGTACGATTTTTTACGATTTCTAACTCGCTATGCGTTGCAAACAACGTATCGTTCTTTAAAAAAACATCTACCTCAATAGAGCTGAACCCATTGGCGTAAGCATTCCAGAAGGGAACATTTTGTTGGTAGTCGTTATGGGAGTGTAATTTAAATTGCTGTGCCCAAGCAAATTGTACAGTAATGCAAAATAATAGGAGTAGTAAAAGGTTTTTTTTAAACATTATGATTGGCTAAATTGTTAATCCTCAGGATACTCCTTAACCGATATCAAATGGCACTGAGCTTACCTAGGTAATTACGAAGATAGGATTACTAAAAATGATTGTAAGGTGAAATGCGATGCAAACCTTTGCATAGGCAAACTCCCCAATTAAAATATAGTCTAGCATTTTATTTCTACTTTAATACTATTCACAACTAAGAGTCATAGTGTTGATTTTGCACTTTACAAAGAGCTGGCGGTTAAACAAGTAAAATAATCAAGCAATGAAAGTTATTTCCTCAGGTATAGTACCTTTTATCCAAATCGGGTTGTTAATGTTGGGCTCAGCCTGCACAAACGAAACAAGAAGTAAACTTAAAGTTGCCCAAGCTAAGCACGTTATTGTGATTGGAGTGGATGCGATGAGCCCCAATGGAATCATAAATGCAACGACGCCTATGCTAGATGAAATGGTGAGGAATGGGGCATATACGCTAAATGCAAGGGGAGTTTTACCAACAAACAGCAGCACCAACTGGGCATCGATGGTTTCTGGAGCTGGACCGGAACAACATGGGGTTACCTCAAATGGTTGGGAACGTCACGATTTCAACATCCCACCTGTTCTTACTGGAACAGAAGATATTTTCCCTACTATTTTTGGCGTATCAAAAGAACAACGTCCCGAACTCGAAATTGGTGCGATCTATACTTGGAATGGATTTGGCCGACTTATTGAACGAACTGCTCTGAGTTATGACAGTAATGGATCAAATGATGAGGATACACTTGAAAAAGTCAAGAAGTACATTAGCGAAAAAAAACCAAATTTCCTTTTTATTCATTTTGATAACGTAGACCATGTGGGTCACGAACAAGGGCATAAGACTCAATATTATTACGATGCAGTAAGCGTGGTGGATAAGCAAATAGGGGCAGTCGTACAAGCTACTAAAGAGGCGGGCATTTTTGAGGAAACTGTATTTATTGTCTCGGCAGACCATGGCGGTATTGGTTACGGTCATGGCGGCCAGACCTTGGATGAAATCGAAATACCTTTTCTGTTGTATGGAAAGGGTATTAAAAAAGGATACAACATAAAAAACAAGGTCTATACCTATGACAACGCGGCAACGGTTGCGACGTTACTTGGTGTAAAGCAACCTTACGCATGGATTGGAAAACCTGTGACAAGTGCTTTCGAAGGATTTCCTGATCCAGAATTGGGTAATCAAAAGATTTTGATCGCAAGCCCCGTAATCTATCCGAAACCAAATCTTTATGACACTGCGGGTGGGCTTTATGTGGATGAAGTGCCAAAGGTGAAAATAGAAGTTCTGGGTAAGGCCCAAATCAGATACACGACAGACGGTTCTATCCCTGATAAAACTTCCAAATTTTATTCCGGACCATTCGAACTGACCAAAAGTGAAGTAATAACTGCAAAGGCATTTTCGGGAAATAAACAGGAAAGTAATATTTCAACGGCTTATTTTAGATTGGTAAAAATGGACTCTAAAAATGGGGTTCATTTTTCATATTTTGAAGGTAACGATTGGAAATTTCTTCCGGTATTTGAAAACCTAGAACTAAAAAAGAAAGGAAAGGTCTATGAGTTCAGAATTGGTGATATCAACGAAAGGGGAGGCCAGTTCGGCATACGGTTTGAGTCATCCTTAAAAATAGAAACAGATGGGGAATATCGATTTTATTTAAATTCTGATGATGGGAGTAAATTATATATTAACGAAACCTTAGTCGTAGACAATGATGGAGGTCATGGAACAATTGAAAAATCTGGTGACATTAAATTGTCAGCGGGTATGCACCGTATTACTGTAGATTATCATAATCAAGGAGGAGGCGCTTGGCTAGATGCCTTGTATAAAGGCCCTAAAGTTCCAAAACAGATTATACCTGCCCATTTACTATTTATTCCTTATTAAAATCTTAAAACTGTTTGAATTGACGGCAAAATTGGGTGGCAAAGTAATTTTCAAGAATGTTAAGAATCTCATAACACTATTTTATAAACACAACATTTCCAAATGTTTAAATCTGTATTAATTGGGTGTAAAGCTATGCAAACCTTTGCATAGACTTTTAGTAGCAAATAATTCCGAACATCACAATTTTATTGTTATTTGGTTGAAGGATAACTAACTTAAACAATCAAAAATGAAGAAAATTAAATTTTTAATGCTGATTTTCTTGCTCGGAATCGGCTCGGTTTCATGGGCACAGACCACGGTTACCGGTATTGTTACCGATGAACAGAACACTCCCCTTCCTGGGGCAACGGTTCTTGTAAAGGGCACAACGAATGGTACAACGACGAACTTTGATGGTAATTTCACTTTAGAAGTCGCCAATCAGAGCGCTATTTTGGAATTTTCTTATCTAGGGTATACCACAAAGGAATTATCACTAAACGGGCAGAGTAATGTAGTTGTACAACTCGCGGAAGACGCAACCCAGTTGGAGGATGTGGTTGTAGTGGGCTATGGTACACAAAGGAAATCTGATGTAACCGGTGCTATCGGCTCTATAAAAAGTGAAGATTTTAACCAAGGGGTGGTATCGAACCCTGGGCAACTTTTACAAGGTAAATTAGCTGGTGTTAACGTGGCCTCCGTAAGTGGAGAGCCGGGTGCTTCACAAAATATTATTATTCGTGGTGTAGGAAGTTTGAGAGCAGGTACAACACCACTCTTTGTCATTGATGGCTTTGTTATAGATAATAATTCGACTGGCCTCGCCTCTAATCCATTAAACTTTATCAACCCTCAAGATATAGCATCAATGGATGTTTTGAAAGATGCTTCTGCAACGGCAATTTACGGGGCTCGTGCAGCGAACGGGGTTATTGTGATTACCACTAAAAAAGGAAAATCGGGTAAGACGGAGATGAACCTTTCGGTATCTACTGCAATATCATCGATTTCTAATAAACAGGATGTTTTCAGCGCCTCCGAATTTAGACAACAAGTTGTTGCCGTTGGCGGTATATTAGACGATCAGGGAGCAAACACTGATTGGCAAGACGAGTTGACAAGAACTGGTATATCGAAGAATGTGAACTTCTCTATGAGCGGCGGTGCAAGTGATAAGTTTAATTATTTTATATCTACCGGTGTTGATGATCAAGAAGGTGTATTCGAAAATAGTTCGCTCAAACGCTACTCCGGTAGGGCAAACCTGACCCAAAAAGCTTTGGACGGGCGCTTAAATGTTGATTTTAACTTAACGGCTTCCAGAGTCTTAAACGAAAGACCAGATGCTACGGCAACAACTTCTGATATGTTACAGTTGAATCCTACCATACCTGCATACACAAATGGAGAGCCTACATTTTTAGAGGAACGTTTGAACCCAGTTCTACGGAATCAAATTTACTCAGATATGGCGAACCAAAACCGTATCTTGTCTAATATTGCGCCATCCTTTGAAATCATAAAAGGACTGACCTATAAATTGAATCTTGGTATAGATTATTCTTCAACAACTCGCGATCAGCAGCAAACACCTTATGTACTGTTAGAGGGAAGCGAAGATGGATTCTTAAATACCACAACCACCACCAATAGTAATTTTTTGGTCGAAAATACCTTAACCTATGTGTTTGAGACTGGAAAGCATAACATTGTCTCACTATTGGGTCATTCTTATCAAGAAACCGAGTTCCGGCGTAAGTTATTGGAATTGGATGGCTTTGCCAACAACGGTATCGAACCCAAGTTTCAAGACCAGATTAGTACTGAACTATTACCTACCACACTTTCGTCTCAAGCCTACAATAACGAGTTGCAATCGTTTTTTGCTAGGGTGCAATATGGGTATGATAGTAAATATTTATTGACCGCTACCATGCGTGCTGATGGCTCTTCAAAATTTGGAGCGAATAATAAATACGGCTATTTCCCATCTATTGGATTGGGTTGGAACATTCATAAAGAAGATTTCATGACCGATAATGTCTTGTTCACAAACCTGAAATTAAGGGGAAGTTGGGGCCAAACGGGTAACCAAGATGGTATCGATAGTAAAGTAAGTTTAGCAAGCTTTGTTGATTCAAAGAATAATAATGATACGTATCCTCTAAATCCGAATGCCTCCACCTTGGATGATTATCCTTTTGGGACCGTAGCCGTTCGAACAGATAACCCAGACCTTCAATGGGAAGTCGCAACACAAACTACTGTTGGTGTAGATTTTGGTTTATTAGGTAACAGATTAACGGGTTCGTTAGATTACTTCAATAAAGTAACCAGTAATGTGGTGCTATTTGCCTTTAAGATTGATCCTATTCAACCTACTGAAAAGTTTTGGACCAACATTGATGATATGGAAATCATAAATTCCGGTGTTGAATTCGCCTTGGATTATAACAGCGATGTCACCCAAGATTTTTCATATAATATTGGGGGCAATATTGCTTATACGAATAATAAAGTGGTCAATTCTCCATATTCCATATTAACATCAGGAGCCGCACAAGGGGCGGGTCAAACAGGTGCTACTATTAATGGATACTTAAATGACGAGCCGGTAGGCACCTTCTACATGAAGGAATTTTTAGGAATAAACGCAGAGGGTTTCAATGAATTTACAGATGCTGTTCCTGATGGAGAGTCTTTAGATAATGACCGAATTGCAGCAGGCAGCGCATTACCTGATCTTATATATGCTTTCTTTTTTAATTTCAATTACAAGGCACTTTCCTTAGGCTTGAATTTTAATGGTGTTTCTGGAAATAAAATATATAATCATACAGCGATGTCCTTATTCAGTAAAGGACAACTTAGTAGAAATCTAAATACTACAGATTTTGCAACTCAATTTCCAAATGAAAGTACCAGCAACTCAAATGAAGTTTCTACCCGTTATTTAGAAGACGGTAGTTTCTTACGATTGAACAATGCTACTTTGGCCTATAGTTTAAATCCAAAGGGTATGTTTGGCGATCTTGTAAACGGTATTCGATTTTCGCTAACCGGTCAAAACTTATTTGTAATCAGCGATTATTCAGGTTTTGATCCTGAAGTAAATACAGGTAACAATATTGATGGTATTCAAACGTTCGGAATCGACCGTTTTACCTATCCGGTCCCTAGAACATTTCTTTTCGGCTTAAACGTATCATTCTAACAAAAAAATTGATCTACAGATGAAAAATAAATTTTTAATAACAATACTGGTAATTTCAGCCCTGTTGAATTGGAATTGTACCGATTTAGAGGAAGAAAGACTTGATGAATCTGAATTCGGAGGACAAGCCGAAGCAATAAGCGGAGCTATCGCTCCAGCATACGGGCAAGTGTCTTGGACATGGAGACATACAAACTATTATGGGCTACAATTAATTGCTTCCGACGAGGCTATTTTGCCCTACCGAGGTGGAACAGATTGGTTTGATGGCGGTAAATATTTAGCGATACATGCGCATACCATTACTCCAAGCAATGACTTGGTTAGTAGCTCTTGGAACGAGCTTACGAAAAATATCTCTAGAACATTGGCCGCAATCGAAGTGCTGACACCTTTGTCTGAGGAAGGAAATGCGGAAGCAACAGGAGCTTTGCATGAGATGAGGGCTTTACGTGCCTATTTGAACATGTTGCTTTTAGATAGTTGGGGCATTGTACTAAAAAAGGAATCTGTAAATGAACTTTCCGAAGTACTTAGAACCCAAGAGGCCATTGATTATATAGAAAATGAATTCTTGGCTGTAGTGGATGTAATTAACACTGATAAAGGGTCTGGTAGAATGACACAGAGTGCTGTGTGGGGTTTCTTGGCAAGATTAAACTTGAATGCTCCCGTATATCGTGATCCTTACGGTACACCTAATTTTACGGCTGCAGATATGGATAAAGCAATAACCTATTCTGATAATGTGATTAACTCCGGGCTGTATAACTTGTCACCTGAATATTTTGAGTTGTTCAATGACGATAATCGCGAAAATGCAGAATTAATTTTTGCGTCAGATCAACGAGGGGTGTTGAAAAGAGAACACAGCCGCTGGGCTTATTGGCCTATAGCCGGTTCTATGTTTCCTAGACCAGAATTTCCAAGTGCAGATGGTACTGATGGTCCTGCCATCACTCCCGATTTCTATCAAACTTGGGTGGATGCTTATGGAGCTGTTGATCCTTCCGAGGCAGATTCAAGATTTTATCAGAAGAACACTTTGGTGCCTGATGTGCAAGTTCAAGACTTGGCTGCGCGTTCGCCTTTGCTTGAAACCGAGACTGAAAACAGCTTTTATTGTGTTGTTCCTGAGGAATTTGAGATGGACAGGGGTATTTTAAGGGGCATTCAATGGGGTCCTAGAAAAGGAGATGATGGTGCTTTTTTGACCTGTGATAGCGGGCAAGTCAGCATTTATCCGATACAACAGAGAAAAGGAAACGGACCGGAACGTGATGTAGGCTACGTAAACCATAACTTGGATGTTAATTTCACCCTTGAAGGTTCTTTACACAATACAGGATACCGAACTTCGAAATATCAATTTAGTCGTACTTCTCCGAATGGAAACGGCTTTAGTAGTGTGGATTTAGTGTTGATGCGCTTAGCAGAAATTTATTTAATACGTGCAGAAGCGAAATTAAGAAAAGGTGACAATGCCGGGGCATTGGCTGATGTTAATCAAGTAAGAACATCAAGAACTGCACGACCAGATCAAACCCCTGGGTCATTAGCAGCAGTTGATTCAGATATCCTATTTCGGGAGCGCGGTTTTGAACTGTATTGGGAAGGATTTAGAAGGAGCGACCAAATCCGTTTTGGAAAATATGAGGATTCTTGGACAGACAAAACCGATACCAATGTAAGTAAGCGGTTATTCCCAATTCCGCAAAGTGCCATTGATGGTGCTTCAGGGGTAGATGGATTCTTAGAACAGAATCAAGGATATTAATAATTTTTTTGAGTTAGTTTAGCGAACAAAGGTGGGCAAATATTTGTCTGCCTTTGTTTCTTTTAGTATTGTTTTACCTGGGGAGATTAAAACACTATATTTTCTATCTGAAGTACTGCAAAGGCTAATTTTTATTGATCCAACCAAATGAATTTATCTACAAATAGATTTCGTAAAATACTCATCTATTTCATTCCGATTACTTTTTCTACAGTATTCCTAATCAGCAGCTGTGCCAAAACACAAACTGAGAAAACCAAGGTGTCCGATTCCATAAATTATGTTGATCTGGTATACCCACAATTGGATACGGAAAACTCACGGTGGTTTTTGTTTTCATCAGCTTCTCGTCCTTTTGGCATGGTAAATCTTAGTCCAGACACTCAAATAGGAGGAGCTTGGGGAAGTGGTTATCGTTACAAAACTGATACGATTAAGGGGTTTAGTCATGTACACGGTTGGCAGCTTTCCGGACTTTCCGTTATGCCTGTTATGGTTTCCAAAGAGGATAGTGACGCTATTTTCACCGACTTTTATTCGAAATTTTCACATGAAACTGAAAAGGTCACACCTGGCTATCATTCGGTACAATTGGAACGATTTGGTATTTCTGCTGAACTAACGAGTACCAAAAGAGTAGGTTTTCACAAATATTCCTTTCCAACCGAGAAAAAGAATGCTATACTGTTAAACCTAAACGGTAGTTTAGGGCCTTCTGTAAACCAGAACGGTACGCTGAAAAGATATGATGATAAAACACTTGTGGGTGAATTAGAAATGGGTCCAACACATCGACGTCCAAAACCATTCAAGATGTTTTTTCATATGCAGTTTAATTCGATAATCGACTCCATTGCTAAAGACCAAAATTCTGGAAACTTTCTAGTATATACGAATGCAAATGAGAAGGAAGTGTTGATGAAAGTTGGTATCTCCTATACTTCTATTAAAAATGCTAAAAACAACAGTAAAATTGAACTTGACCACTGGGATTTTGAAAGAGTGGTGAGAGAATCAAAGGAAGAATGGAACAAAATATTGGGAAGAATCAAGGTTGAAGGTGGAACGGAAATTCAGCAGCGACGATTTTACACTGACCTTTGGCATGCTTTACAAGGGCGCAGGACTATCAACGATGTTAACGGTGCCTATCCAGACAATACAGGGGCTAATTTTAAAGTTGGACAGTTGCCACTTCAAACGAATGGAAAACCCAAATTCAACCATTACAATTCAGATTCTTTTTGGGGAGCGCAATGGACACTGAATACACTTTGGGGCCTTGTTTATCCTGATATCACAGAAGAATTTGTACATTCTTTAATGCAGTATTATAAAGATGGCGGACTAATTCCTCGAGGCCCATCAGGTGGTAATTATACCTATGTAATGACTGGTGCCTCTTCAACCCCCTTTGTCGTCAGTGCGGTTCAAAAAGGAATTATAAAAGATGATTTGGACACCTTATACCAAGCTTTAAAGAAAAATCACATGCTTGGTGGTATTATGGGCAAAGCAGGTTATGAGCACAACACATCCTTGGGCGGAGGACTTGAACATTATCTTAATAAAGGATTTGTGCCGTATCCTATTCCCGAAGGAAAATTCGGTGGGCATCAAGACGGGGCCAGTTTGACATTAGAATATGCGTATCAAGATTGGACCTTGGCACAGTTTGCTAAGAAATTAAATTACAAGGATGACTATCGATATTTTCTTAAACGTTCAAAAAATTATAAGCTCTTATTTGACGAAGAATCTGGTTGGATTCGGCCAAAAGATTCAGAGGGTAACTGGCTGAAAAATTATGACCCATACCGCTATGAAAATGGGTTTATTGAAGGGAATGGAGCGCAGGCGACATGGTTTGTTCCCCACGATGTTGTTGGTTTAGCTGAGCTAATGGGAGGAACTGAAAAAGCTATTCACAAATTGAATACACAATTTGAGACTGCAAAGAAGCTGGGTTTTACATCGGGCAGCTCCCATGAGGTTGAATTGCACCCAGAATATAGCCGTATACCAATAAATTATGGTAATCAACCCTCAATACAAACAGCATACATTTTTAATCAGCTTGGAAGACCTGATCTTACTCAATACTGGGTACGTACAATTGTTGATTCGGTATTTAGCGGTTTGAATCCCGCAACAGGTTACAATGGCGATGAAGATCAGGGACTGATGGGCAGTTTATCTGTTTTAATGAAGTTAGGCGTTTTTCAAATGAACGGTGGCACCGAAGAAAATCCCATTTATGAATTGGGTAGTCCTATTTTTGATAAGGTAGAAATTAGTCTACACCCCAAATACCATCAAGGAAAGACATTTACAATCAAAACAAAAAATAATAGTTCTGAAAAATGGGCTATAAAAAAGGCATTCCTTAATGGAAATTTAATAGAGGAACTGATACTAACACATTCGCAAATCATTGCGGGCGGGGAATTGATCTTGGAATTCCAAAACCTAGAATGACGATTTTCTTCCTTTGTAGTTTTAGCAAAGTGAACATAATTTGTTGTAAATTCCTATCTGGTGTTTAAAAGTATTTATGGGTATGGCGAATTCCTGATAGCGTATATCGACTATTAAGAATTAGGAACAATTCAAAACCAGTCAATCATGAAAAAGGGTAGGGTTACTATTACTGATATAGCTCGCGAACTTAATATTTCCCCGTCTACGGTTTCTCGTGCCCTGAACGATAATCCGGCTATAAAGAAGGAAACAAAGGAGCGGGTTAGAACTTTGGCCGAAAAGTTGGGTTACCAGCCTAATTTTTTGGCCCTAAGCCTTTTGCAAAAAAAATCATATACGATAGGGGTTATTGTTCCTGAGATTACCAGTCATTTTTTTTCCGCAATAATAACCGGAATACAAGATGTGATAGGTTCTTCGGAGTACAATATCATGATCTGCCTTTCAAACGAATCATATGAGGAGGAGCAGGTAATTATCAAAAAATTGCTAAAAATTCAAGTTGATGGGGTGTTGGTATCACCAGCTTCGGCAACCAAAAAATTTGACCATTTCCGAACGCTACAAAAGAATGGTATTCCTGTAGTAATTTTTGATAGAGACTGCCCGGGATTTGAGGCCGATAAAGTATTGGTCGATGATTACGCAGGAGCTTTTCAGGCTGTAGAATATCTAATCAAATCGGGCTGTACCAATATCGCCCATTTGGGTGGGCCTTTGAACCTAAGCACCACGAAACATAGACTTCAAGGTTACTTGGATGCTTTAGAAAATGCAAAAATTCCGATTCGAAAGGAATATATTGCTCATGTTACAGGCTTTTCACATGACGATGGGCTAAAACCTGCCAAAAAATTATTAAAACTTCCAAATTCACCCGATGCTATTTTTGCCATGAATGATAATATTGCTATTTCCGCTATGCATATGGCTAGAAAAATGTCTTTGAAAATTCCTGAAGATATTTCAATAGTAGGTTTTGATGACGAACCACATTCTTCGTACTTCAGGCCTTCTTTATCTACAGTCTGGCAGCCTGTTTATAGTCTAGGGATGCTGTCGGCCAGGATAGTATTGCATCGCCTTATGGATGAAAATAGCGAAAAGGGGTTTCGGCAAGAAATTTTTAAGCCTGAACTTGTCATAAGGGAATCCTCGCGTCAGTGTTCATCCATAATTAAAGACCGGGTAGAGCTATAGCATATTGCAAACCTTTGCATAGTCTTTTAATCCATTATGCTTTCTAACATGGATTTTTTATTGTTTTTTTAATTGATGGAGGTAATTCTTCATTATTCCTAAAGAATGGACTCATATGGTTGTTTTGCCCAAGGAACTCTTTAAGCAATGCTATGGTAAATATGCCATTGCTGCGGTAAATGTATTTACTATGGAGCAAGTGCATGGCCTGTTTAGGGCAGGTGAAAGAGCCAATGCTCCTTTTTTAGTTCAAATTACACCTGTCTCAAGAAATTATGCACATGCATTGATGTTATCTTCAATGATTGAGG
Source organism: uncultured Maribacter sp. (assembly GCA_964507115.1). Taxonomy (GTDB): domain Bacteria; phylum Bacteroidota; class Bacteroidia; order Flavobacteriales; family Flavobacteriaceae; genus Maribacter. The sequence goes on along the minus strand of CAZDOW010000026.1, from coordinate 20,483 downwards.
CGGCATCTAAGATTTATCCTAAAGCGGTTTACGCCGTTCATTTGGATCATGGTAATGAAGAACATGCGTTGGAGGCAATTGCTTCCAATACGTACAATTCAGTAATGATTGACGCGTCTCATGACGATTTTGAGACGAATGTAAAAAGAACAAAGGCTATAGTTCAAAAGGCCCATCTGAAAAATATTTTTGTTGAGGCAGAATTAGGGATTCTTAGCGGTGTTGAAGATGATATATCAGTTGATGAAAAACTAGCGAAGTATACCAAGCCTTCAGAAGTAGAAAAATTTGTACAAGTAACCCAGTGTGATAGTTTAGCGGTTGCGGTGGGTACTAGTCATGGAGCATATAAGTTTTCAGGAGGGCAGGGCATACAGTTCGATATTTTGAAGGAAATACAACGGCGGCTTCCTAATTTTCCAATAGTTCTTCATGGAGGGTCCGCGATAAATAAAGAGGAAATTAAGAAGATAAATCTGGCCGGTGGTGCATTGAACGAAAGTGCTGCTGGAGTTGCATCTGAAGAAATTGTAGAATCGATAAAATACGGAGTTTGTAAAATAAATATAGCCACCGACACAAGATTGTTATGGACGCGAATACACCGTGAATTCTTTAAGGATAGCCCAGAACTTTTTGACCCTATAATTCCAGGACAAAAATATATTGAGGCCTACGAGGCTTTCATGTTAGAGAAATTCGACCTTTTGAACGCCACAAATAAAGCAAGTCAATTCTTCAAATAGTAAACAATATGAGCGCAATATCTCGATTAGTAGTAAAGCCAAAAACCGAATCGGACGTATACCATAGTATCACCCCCGAATCGGCCAACTGGGAGCACCTTAGTTTTGAAGCCAGAGAAATGGTTTTAAATGAAACCTGGGAATGGAATACTCAAGAAAATGAATTGGTCATTGTGTTGTTGAGTGGAAATTTTAAGGTGGAAAGTGATAAAGGAAATTGGGAAACCTTAAATGGGCGTACGGATGTATTTAAGGGAGTGGCGCACACGTTATACTTACCAAGAGGGACAAGATTTAGCTTAAAGGCAACGAGTGACGCTTTGGATATTGCCTATGGCTGGTGTAAATCGGATGGAGATTTCGAAGCAAAATTCGTTACTCCGGAAGAGACACCCGTTGTTATTTTTGGAGGGGACAATGCTACGAGACAATTCAACGATTTAGTTCCTCCCGGCTTTGGATGTCATAGTATTGTTGTAAGGGAAGTATATACTCCCTCAGGAAATTGGAGTTCCTTTCCAGCGCATAAGCATGACGAACGTATTCTGGCAGAAGATGGCACTGTTTTAGAACCAATTCAAGAAGAGACCTATTTCTATAAGTTCCAAAAACCAGAAGCCTATGCCATTCAACAGATATACACCAAAGATCGATCTTTGGATGAAATTGCAAGGCCGCGACACAATGATGTAGTGATGATCCCCAGAGGTTTTCATCCTGTAGTTGCAGAACATGGTTTTCATTGTTATTATCTTAATTTTTTGGCTGGAACAGATCAATGCCTGGCCAATACCACAGATCCCGATCATGAATGGATATACGATTCATGGACTTCTCAAGATAAAAGATTGCCGTTGGTAACCGCCGAAATGAACCAAAATTAAAAAACATTAAATGGGATCTAAAAAATATGACGTTATCACTTTCGGAAGATCATCTATCGATTTGTATTCCCAAAATATTGGTTCCGCTTTTAATGACATACAGGGATTCGACGCTTTTGTTGGTGGCTCTCCCTTGAATATTGCAGTTGGATGTGCTCGTTTGGGGGTCACTACAAGTTTATTAACTGCCGTTGGAAATGACAAAGTAGGAGAGTTTATTGTTAATTTCTTAAATAAAGAAGGAGTTCATACGGACTGTATCCCTGTTAAAAATACTGCCCGGAGTAGCGCTGTTGTTTTGGGTATTGAACCCCCTGATAAATTTCCATTGGTATTTTACAGGGACAATGCTGCCGATAGTCAGATAGATATCGATGATGTCAATAAGGCTAACATTCCTATGTATAGAATTTTGTTAATCAACGGCACAGCCATGAATATGGAACCCTCAAGAAGTGCTACTTTTTACGCAGCTGAAATAGCCAATAAAAATAATGTTCAACTAGTTCTTGATTTGGATTTTAGGGCAGACCAATGGCACGATTATAGGGCTTTTGGAATAACGATGCGTGCTGTTTTGCCAAAGGTCAAAATTGCCATAGGTACAGAAGAGGAAATATTGGCTGCTACCATGGAAAGTGCATCACAAGTGACTATAAAAGATCAACAAATATCTGCTCCTGAGATTAAAGGGGATATCGATGAATCAATAGCTCGCTTATTATCTACCGGTATCGAAACCCTAATAGTTAAAAGGGGGAAAGATGGTGCGAGCATTTACGGGAAGGATGGTTCAAGGCAAGATGTACCTGGATTTCCTGTAGATATACTGAATGTCCTTGGGGCAGGTGACGCCTTTGCTAGTGGATTTCTTTATGGAATTTTGCAAGATTGGGATTTGTACAAATCATGCCGCATGGGCAACGCAAGTGGTGCGCATGTAGTAACTAAAAAGGGATGTGCCAATTTTATGCCGTCCTTGACGGAATCTTTGGAGTTTATTGAAAAAAATGGCGGATTTTAAATTTTAAATTGAATGGACACGAAAAGACTAACAGTGGCACAAGCCACTATCGAATATCTAAAACATCAGTATGTAGAGCGGGATGGTGTACAAAATAAATTTTTTGCAGGTTGTTTTGGGATTTTAGGTCATGGTAATGTCGCCGGTATTGGACAGGCATTGCATCAAAACCCCGATTTCCCTTTTTATGTGGCGCGAAATGAACAGGGTATGGTACATACGGCGGCGGCTTTTGCTAAAGTAAAAAATCGTTTGCAGACGTTTGTGTGTACTTCTTCTATTGGTCCAGGAGCCACCAATATGATTACTGCAGCAGCGGCAGCGACGATTAATCGTATTCCGGTATTACTGATTCCAGGAGATATTTTTGCAACACGGCACGTTGCACCCGTTCTGCAACAATTGGAATCCATATCGACACAAGACATATCGGTAAACGACTGTTTTAAGCCTGTTTCAAAATATTGGGACCGTATCAATCGCCCCGAACAATTGATTACCTCCTTGCCCGAAGTTATGCGGGTATTAACCTCGCAAGCAGAAACTGGTGCTGTTACTTTAAGTATCCCCCAGGATGTGCAAGCCGAAGCTTTCGATTTCCCTGTTGAAATGTTCCAAAAACGAATATGGCACATCGGTAGAACAATGCCAGATCAAACGCTTTTGGAGAAAGCCATCGCACAAATAAAAGAGAGTAAAAGCCCTTTGATAGTATCAGGAGGTGGAACCATCTACAGTAGTGCAACTGAAATTCTAAAAAAACTAGTTAACAGAACGGGGATACCCGTAACAGAAACTTTTGCAGGAAAGGGCTCTCTTAACTATGATGAACCCCAAAATTTGGGTGCTGCGGGCGTAACTGGGACCCCAGGAGCTATTGAGATTGCAAAAGGGGCTGACCTTGTCATTGGTTTAGGGACACGATATAGTGACTTTACCACTATCTCGAAATCGGCTTTTCAACATCCTAAAGTAAAGTTTATCAATATTAATGTTACAGAATTCGACTCCTTCAAACATGGTGCCCTCCCTTTGGTGGGGGATGCAAAAGCAATTCTTGAGGAAATTGACAAGCATTTATCTGATTTTATGGTAAGCGACCTGTATCGCCAAAAGATAGAAGGATTTAATACCAGTTGGGATGCTTTTGTTTCTGAAATCTATGCTGAAAAAAATGAAGTACCAGCTTTTCAAGGAGAAGTAATCGGTGCTGTCAATACTTTTTCAGATGCCAAAGATATTATGGTCTGTGCTGCCGGAAGCCTTCCTGGCGATCTCCACAAGCTATGGCGTACCAGAAATTCCAAGGGCTTCCATTTGGAATATGGCTATTCCTGTATGGGTTACGAAATCGCTGGTGGATTAGGAGCTAAAATGGCAAGTCCTGATAGTGAAGTATATGTGTTGGTAGGCGATGGTAGTTACCTGATGATGTCGCAAGAAATAGTTACTTCAATCCAAGAACGACAAAAGATGACCATTGTTTTATTGAACAATGATGGATATTCTAGTATCGGAGGCTTGTCCGCATCATTGGGAAGTGAGGGCTTTGGCACTTATTATCGTTATCGCAACGAGGAGACCAAACAACTTGATGGAGGCTTGTTACCCATTGATTATGCCGCCAATGCCGCCAGTATGGGTGCGTATGTTATTAAAGCTTCTAATGTTAAAGAATTGAATGCAGCCCTTATAAAGGCAAAGACCATAGATCACACCACTTTGATTTATATTCAAGTTGACCGAAAGAAAGGGGTTCCCGGTTTCACTTGGTGGGACGTTGCAGTAGCCGAAGTATCAGAAAAAACCGCGGTAAGTGAATCGTACCAGACGTATATGAAGAATAAGAAAACCCAAAAATACTATCTATAAATCCCGACCGACCAAATGGACATCGACCTGATTATTACACTCACTTCTTTCATCCTTTTTACAGGGGGTGTCGCCCTCTTTACTTGGTACAGTTTAAGAAAAACAAACCTAGGTTCATCGGAAGGCTATTTTTTAGGGGGAAGAACTTTAACTGGAACCGTTATTGCAGGATCGATGTTGTTGACCAATATTTCGTCCGAGCATCTCATCGGGATGAACGGCAATTCATATGTCAATGGTTTTATAGTCATTGCTTGGGAGGTCACATCATCCATAGCATTAGTAATAGCCGCTATCTTTTTTGTACCCAAATATCTTAAAATGGGTCTGACCACCATTCCCCAATTTTTGGAAAATCGTTTTGATGGTCTCACTAGAACTATGGTCGCGGCTATATTAATTTTTTCATTTGTAGTTACCTTATTGCCGATAGTATTGTATTCTGGAGGCATAGGTATTGAAAGCTTATTTGGTGTTTCAGAGCTTTTAGGAGTGGATAAAACTCAAGGCCTTTGGATTACGGTAGTGGTGATCGGTACGATCGGTTCCATTTACGCAATTTTTGGAGGGCTGAAAGCGGTGGCCTATTCCGACACTATTAACGGATTTGGTCTGTTACTCGGAGGATTATTGATTCCGATACTAGCGCTGATGGCCATTGGCGACAATAATATTATAGACGGATTGGTAAAAGTGTATGAATTTGCACCGGAAAAATTCAATGTTATTGGGGCGCCCGATTCCGTATTGCCTTTCGAAGTGTTATTTACGGGTCTGATTATCAACCAGCTTTATTTCTGGGGAATGAACCAAACCATAATACAGAGGGCTTTGGGTGCCAAAAATTTAAAAGAGGCACAGAAGGGGCTTTTATTGACAGGTCTTTTTAAAATATTGATTCCATTGGTGATTATTCTACCCGGGGTAATTTGCTATTATTATTTTCAGGATACGTATTTCGATCAGCAAGATTCTGTATATCCACAATTGGTAAAGAAAGTATTACCAGTATGGTTGATAGGTTTCTTTGCTGCGGTAATCATGGGGGCGGTGTTGAGCACCTTCAATTCCGTCTTGAATTCGGTCGCTACACTATTTAGTGTTGATATTGTTAAGAAACACATTGCCAAAGATGTTAGTGATAAAAAACTTGTAAAAATCGGTAAGGCAACCTCGGCTATTTTAGCGGTGGTAGCCATCTTTGCCGCACCAATGGTCGCAAATGCCTCCGACGGCCTTTACCAATTACTGCAAGAATTGAACGGTATTTTCTTTATCCCAATAGCTTCGATTCTATTGGCAGGTTTCTTCATGAAAAAAGTTTCGGCTTTAGGGGCCAAGGTCGCATTGATCTTTGGCTTGTGTTTTTACATCTTTATGACCTGGGGCTATACTAGCCATGGAATACACTTTGTGCATTTGTGGGGCATTGAGTTTGTTTTGAATGTGATTATCATGTACGCGGTATCTTATTTTTCTCCAAGAAAGAATATGTACGAAATTACCGATGTCGGTGCGGTCAATTTGGTGTCATGGAAATACACCAAGCCCATGTCGATTGGCCTGTGTGCCGTAACGATTTTGATTTATATTTTACTGGGTACCAATGCATGAATGAACAATATTTATAAATAGCAATAAGCAATAAAAAATGGACATATTAAAAAATTATATTGACGGTCGCTGGACGGATAGTGCCTCAAAAGAAACAGTAGCTGTTTTAAACCCTGCCAATCAGCAAATTTTAGCTAAAGTGCCTTGTGGTTCGGACACTAGTAAAGATGTTGAACAAGCAACTGTTGCAGCACATAAGGCATATCAGGAATGGAGTAAAGTTCCTGTAATGAAACGGGTACAAGTGTTGTATCATTTGAAATCCTTGTTGGAAAATAATTTAGAAGAGCTCGCGGAAATAATTACCAACGAATCAGGTAAGACAAAGGGCGAGTCTATTGGTGAGATACAAAGAGCCATTGAAAACGTTGAAGTGGCATGTGGTACACCGATGCTTATGGCAGGTGATGTTATTGAGGATATCGCTACGGGAATAGATGAGATGATGATTCGGCAACCTTTAGGTGTTGCAGCCTGCATCACTCCCTTTAATTTCCCAAGTATGATCGTATTTTGGTTTTTGCCATATGCAATAGCAACGGGCAATTCCTTTATCGTAAAACCATCAGAAAAAGTGCCGTTGACCATGATGAAAATTTTCGAATTTATTGATCAATTGGATATTCCAAAAGGGCTGGTCAGTTTGGTACATGGCGGCAAGGAATCTGTAGATGCTATTTTGGAGCATCCTACCATCAGAGCCATTAGTTTTGTGGGTAGTACACCTGTTGCAAGATACATTTACTCAAAGGGTACTGCCAATGGAAAAAGGGTGCAAGCACAAGGGGGGGCCAAAAATCCCGTAGTTGTTTTGCCTGATGCAGATATAGAAATGTCTGCTAAAATTATCGCGGATTCGGTCTATGGTTGTGCCGGACAACGTTGTTTGGCAGCCTCAACGATCATTACTGTTGATGATGAAAAAAGACAGGTCAAAGATGCGCTTTACGAAGCCGTAAAATCAAGAACAACCGGGTACGGCTGGGAAGAAGGTGTAAGCATGGGCCCAGTAATCACTCCAGATAGTAAAAATAGGATAGAGAGATTGATACAAAAAGGAATCGACGAGGGAGCGCAGGTGCTTCTTGACGGTAGAAATGCTACTATTTCGGGGTACGAAAAGGGTAATTTTATAACGCCCACAATTCTGGAAAATGTGGCCTTGGACAAAGAACTTATTTCAACAGAAATCTTTGGCCCTGTAATGAGTTTGATTTCCATGAAAAATATAGATGAAGCTTTACAGTTTGTAAACAGCGGTAATTACGGAAACATGGCCTGTTTGTTTACCGGTAGTGGTGCCAGCGCAAGAAGGTTTCGAAACGAGGCAGACGCAGGTAATATCGGCATCAATATTGGAGTAGCCGCCCCAATGGCACAATTTCCTTTTAGTGGATGGAAAGATAGTTTCTTTGGCGACTTACATGGTCAGGGCAAACACGCAATCGAATTTTTCACGCAGACCAAAGTGATTATTGAAAGATGGCCGAATATATGGTCTCGTAAATTTTAAATGAAACCAGCATGATTAAAATTGCAAATGCTCCCTGCTCTTGGGGTGCTCTAGAATTTGACCTAGCAGAAAAATCGGAGGAAATCGGTTTTGAACAGGTTTTAAATGAAATCAAGGAAACGGGTTATCTAGGTACTGAACTTGGAGATTGGGGCTATATGCCTACAGATCCAAACATGTTAAAGGCGGAAATTGAGAAAAGAGATTTAGAATTACTGGGTGCTTTTGTTCCAGTTGCCTTGGCCGATGTGAATAAGCACGAAGCTGGGATAAAAGCTGCATTGCAAGTTGCGGAATTGATGTACAATGCTGGTTATAAAAACGCATTTATTGTATTGGCAGATGATAATGGCGCTGTTCCGGAACGTACTCAGAACGCTGGAAGAATAACAACTGAAATGGGTCTTTTAGAAGAACAATGGAACGTGTATGCCGAGGGTGCTGAAAAAGTGGCCAAGGCGGTTAAGGAAGCATATGGCTTACGAACTGTTTTTCATCATCATTGTGCCGGTTATGTGGAGACACCGGAAGAAATAGATAAGCTCATGTCCTTAACGGATAGCAAGTTGTTGGGACTCTGTTTGGATATGGGACATTATGCTTTTGGCGGCGGCAATCCTATTGAGGCCCTACAGAAACATTCAGATAGAATATGGCATGTGCATTTTAAGGATTTTGATCCCAAAGCAGCAAAGCTATCGCAAGCAGCAAATGGGGATTATTTTGATGCTATAAAAAGAGGGGTGTTCTGTGAGCTCGGAAAGGGGGCAGTAGATTTTAAGACTGTAGTACATCTTCTGAATGATCGGGAATATAAAGATTGGATTGTAGTAGAACAAGATATACTTCCGGGTATGGGAAATCCAAAAATATGTGCGCAAGCCAACAGAGATTTCATTAAAAGCTTAGGACTTTAATAAATAACAAATAGATGAAAAATATAAATTTCGCTGTTGCAGGATTGGGAAGGATAGGAAAAATTCATTTGGAAAATTTACTTCTTATGGAAGGTGTTGATGTCGTCGCGACAATGGACCCTCTTGAAGAATGTCAGCAATATGCCAAGGACAAGGGTATTGCAAATGCAGCAGGTACTTTCGAAGAAATGTTAGCCATTCCAGAAATTGATGCCGTTTTAATCTGTTCGCCTACTGACACACATGCTGATTTTGTTGAGTTGTCCGCAAAGGCAGGAAAACATATTTTCTGCGAAAAACCATTAGATCTTTCTTTGGGTAGAGTTTTAGAGGTATTGAAAGTTGTTAAGGATACTGACGTAAAATTGATGCTCGGTTTTAACCGCAGGTTTGATAAAGAATTCAGAAAGGTACGAGAATTGGTAAAAAATGATGCTATAGGAGTGCCCCATTTGGTTAAGATTACTAGCAGAGATCCTGGGGCACCACCGTTAAGCTACATTGAAAAATCGGGAGGGCTCTTTTTGGATATGACCATACATGATTTTGATATGGCGCGTTTTATTGTTAACAAGGAAGTTGAGGAAGTATATGCTAAGGGTGGTGTTTTGATAGATCCCGAAATTGGGGCTATCGGCGATATTGATACTGCGGTTGTTACCTTAACCTATACTGATGGTGCCATGGCAATTATAGACAACAGTAGGGAAGCTTCCTATGGCTATGACCAAAGGGTTGAAGTGTTCGGCTCAAAAGGGATGGTGCAGTCTAATAATAATTTTCATGATTCACATAAACTGTATAACAAGCAAGGCATACATGCGGCCTTGCCTGTACATTTTTTTCTGGAACGGTATGAGGAAGCTTATAGGACCGAGATGGGAGACTTTATAAAAGGCCTCCAAAATGGTACGGTAATGCCAGTTGACGGAGACGATGGTCTCCAGTCGCTTAAAATAGGGCTTGCCGCCATCAAATCCCTCAATGAGAATAGACCAGTAAAAATTTCTGAGATTGGTTAGTGCTGATTTACGATTCAACATTTCAAATTAATCTCTAGATATTAAGAAGCCGATTCATGAAAAAAAAAACCGCTATAATACTATTACAAATATTATTTTTTTCGACACTCTTATTTGCTCAAAAAGATAAACCCATCGACGCCATGTCGTTTAATATTCGATATGATAATCCAGAGGATGGCAAACAGAATTGGCATCATCGAAAGGAGAATGTGGTACGAATGATTAATTTTTACGATTTGGATATCATTGGTATGCAAGAGGTTTTAGTAACGCAGTTGAATTATTTAGAAGCCAACATTGAGCAATATGGAATCGTCGGTGTTGGAAGGGAAGATGGCAAGAAAAAGGGAGAGTTCGCCCCAATTTTTTATAGAAAGAATAGATTTAAAAAATTAAAAAGCGGTACATTTTGGTTAAGTGATACGCCCCAAAAAGTTAGCAGAGGTTGGGATGCTGACTTAGAAAGAATTGCAACATGGGCGGTATTCAAAGATAAGGCCACGGGAAAAGAGTTCATATTTATGAATACGCATTTTGATCATATAGGAGAAGTAGCCCGAGTTGAAAGTGCTAAATTATTGAAGCAAAAATCAATGGAATTGGCAAAAGGTCTTCCTCTAATTCTAACAGGTGATTTTAATCTTGTTCCAGAATCGGAAGGTATAAAAACCCTGATTGAACCAGATGGGGATAATACTTTGGTCAATTCTAGTAGTGTGGCCGCGTCGACTTATGGACCCGATTGGACTACTTGTGGTTTTGATAATAGGCCGTTAAAAGAAAGAAAAATAATCGACTATATTTTTGTTAAAGAAGTTAGTAAAGTAAATAAATATGCAGTTTTTTCTGAAATGTTGAATGACATTTTTTTATCAGACCATTGTCCGGTATTTGCTCAAATTGTATTGTAACAACTTTCTTTTGGTACAGGGAAACCTTTTTTTTATTGTGAAGTAGTGCCAATTTGGAAAAACCAATTCGTAAAATAATTCACCAATGAGAATCACCCGTCTAGTATGTCTCATGTTTTTGCTATTTCCTTTTTTAGCAAATGCGCAAAAAAAAGAGGTAACCATCTTGGTACAACCCTATATACAAGATGCATCACCGAATTCAATAAAAATACATTGGGAAACCTCAGTAGGAGAAGAAAGTATAGTTGAGTGGGGACAAACACAAAAACTTAAGAACAGTACTAAGGGTAAAGCTTTTGATATAAATTATAGTGAATCTAGAATGCACGAGGTAAGGATCGATGGACTAAAACGATTTACCGAATATTATTACCGCGTTAAGACGGGAAGCGCCACCTCGGCTATTTTTCAGTTTAAAACTCCTCCCTTTGCCAATGACAACGAATCTTTCAATATCGTTGCCATGAGTGATATGCAGTATGACCATAATGAGCCTAATAAATTTTCTGAGGTCGTAAATGAGGGCATACTCACCTATTTGAGTAAAGAATTTAAGGGTAAGCTATCGAATAATCTGGCCATGGTTTTGGTTCCAGGAGATTTGGTTGAAAATGGGGCTGAGTATTTTCAATGGAAGAAATATTTCTTTAATCCTGCAGAAAAATTGTTCGCCAATGTTCCCGTTTACCCCGTGCTTGGAAATCACGAAAGAAATTCAGTCTTTTATTTTAAATACTTTAGCCTGCCTAAAAATGGAACCCCCGCTTATGCAGAACATTGGTGGTATAAAGATTATGGAAATACCAGAATAATCGGTTTGAATTCTAATACTGGCTATGGAGATATCAAAGAACAAAAAACATGGTTAGAAAAGCTCTTAGAAAAAACCGCTAAGGAAGATAGTATCGATTTTGTATTTGCCCAATTGCATCATCCTCATAAATCAGAATTATGGATACCTGGGGAAGCGGATTTTTCAGGAGAAGTTGTAAAAGCGTTAGAAAAATTCACTACAAAAACAGGAAAGCCAAGCATACATTTCTTTGGTCATACGCATGGATATTCAAGAGGACAGTCAAAAGACCATAAACATTTATGGATAAATGTAGCCTCTGCAGGAGGCGCGATAGACAATTGGGGCGAATTCGAAGGTCGTGATTATGATGAGTTTACTGTCACACAAGACGAATATGGTTTTGTGATGGTTGAGGTTGATGGCAGCAAAGAGGACCCAAAGTTTACTATAAAAAGAATTAGTAGGGGAAATCAAGGTAAATATAGAGCCAACGAGCTAAGGGATAGTATTACTATTTGGAAGAAGGAAAGAAAACCAATGGCTCCTGCAGCCATATCGCCAAGGGATGAAACTGTAGAAATAGCTGGAGTCATGTTGATGGGCGGTGAATTTAACAGCACTTTTAAAGATGCCTTTCATGCGGCTTCCCATTGGCAAGTGGCGACTTCCAAGAATTTTACAAAACCCATCTTTGATAGTTGGAAGCAACATGAAAATTGGTACTACAAGGAAAATAGACAACAGGATGATGACCTTTCTGATGAAAAAACGAATCGTTTAAAGCATAATATGACTTATTATTGGAGAGTACGTTATCGCGATCAAAACCTGAATTGGAGTGATTGGTCTACTACTGAAACTTTCAGAACAAAATAACAGTAACTTACTTTGTTCAATCCATTGCGGTGAAGGCTTTGGTATTCGGATTGCTGCCCATCTCAAATACAAGTCTATTACCATTCATAATCTGGGTATAGGTGATAAAGGGTGTGGTGATCCTTTTTCCATCTAATTTTACAGATTGAATGAACATAGCATCTTCAGAGATATTATTTGCTATTATGGTAAAGCTTTTTGGCTTGCCATTCTTTTTTAATTTCAGAGTAATTTCTGGAAACTGAGGTGCTCCTAATGCAAAGCTTTCTGTTCCAGGGGTTACCGGATAAAAACCCATTACTCCAAAAACGTACCAAGCTGACATTTGTCCACAATCATCGTTTCCGTTAATGCCTAAGGGTTCATTTCTAAAATTCTCCACCGAGGTATGCTTCCTAATCAATTCCTGTGTTTTCCATGGTTGTCCTGCATAGTTGAATAGGTAGGCATAATGGTGTCCTGGTTCATTATCATGCCGATAGTGGCCTGCGTCAAAGTTTTCATTTAATTTCTTAGCAAATTCCTCTTTTCCGCCATAGATTTCCATCATTCCAGATATATCATGAAGAGCACCGAACAGGTAAGTCCATTTTCCTCCTTCGGTAAACCCTTCTTGGGAATTTCCGTGCCAATCGCCATTAAATAAGCGAGCATTTAAAAATCCGGTTTTTGGATTATACAGATTTTTATAGTTTTTGCTCCAAGTCATCAATCGATTATAATCTTCTGTTTTCCCCAAATCTTTTGCCATTTGGGCGATGGAAAAATCGTCGATGCCAAATTCGATAGTTCGAGTAACAGATTCGCGGGTTCTATCTGCGGCCACATACCCCAAGGAATGATAGTAAGTCAAGCCTCCTCTAGCCTCATATAAATTCCCCTCATCACGATCGCCCCAATGCTTTTCGGTATCCTTATTTGGGGGCTGCATGGCATCTTTTCGTATGGCTTCGTATGCAAGGTCTATATCATAATCTCTAAACCCCTTAACGTAGGCATCAGCAATAACAGCATCTGCATGGGTTCCTATCATAATATTGGTATAGGTGGGGTTGGGCCATTTAGGCAGCCAACCCCCTTCCTCGTACATCTGTAATAAGGATTGTACCATGGGACTAACGCGTTCTGGGTGGGTAAAATGCAATAGGGGGTGCAATGCCCGAAAAGTATCCCATAACGAAAAGTCGTTATACGAGACACCTTGATGAATTTTGTCATCAAAGGGACTGTAGTACCGACCGTATTCCGAGAATTCGCGAGGAAACAACATGGTATGAAACAAGGCTGTATAGAAGATGCTTTTCTGTTCTTCGGATGCGCCCTTAACTTGTATTCTACTTAAATTCTCTTGCCAAATGTCTTTTGTTTTGGTAACTAAGTTGTTAAAATTCCAATCCGGAATTTCAATGAGTAGATTTTGACGTGCCTGTTCAATACTAATAAAGGATGTCGCGATCTTTACTTTTACTTTTTCGTTCTTTTTGGTCTTAAAGCTAATATAGCCTCCCATACGGGCGCCATATTGTTCCTTGCCTAATACCACAATATCGGGTTCGGTGCGAAAAGAATTCCATGTTCCGAACGATTCGAATTCCTTGTCGAATTGTATTACAAAATATCCCTTAAAGTTGGATAGTTCTGGCCCTAAATGGGAAGACATTCTTTCAGGGTTATAGCCTGTAATTTCCCTTTTTTCGTCATCTACGGCCAAATAGCCTTGAAATGCCTTCTTGTTCTCCGTTATATTGATTCCTTGAACAATGAGGTGTGATTCTTCCGATTCTGGAAAGGTAAACTGAAACATACCACAGCGTGATGAAGCGGCAATTTCACCTTTTATTTCCTTGTTGTCGTCTTCCATGGTAACAGAATAGTAATGAGGTTTGGAGACCTCGCTATCCCGAGAAAAAGGTAATGCCCGATCGTTGGGGAGCAGTTTTAAGTCCCCTATTTGGGGCATGATACTAACATAGCCGTAATCACCCATCCATACAGTAGGTTGGTGGGTCGCCATAAAACCCTTAATGGTTTTGTCTTCATAAACATAGGGCATTTCACTTATTTTGTTTTCACGAGTCTGGGCTACAAAATTGGTCATAGCAAAGGGCAGGCCTACACAGGGCATGGTTCCTCCACCATCCATACCCTCGTTAAAGCCTAATGCAGATGATCCTATTAGTGGATTTACATAGTCAATAGGCATTTTTTCTTGGGCTGGTAATAATTGAATTAGGCCTAAAAGAAGCAGTGTAAAAAAGATGATTTTTTTGTTGGTTTTCATTTTTTGTTCAAGGTTTGATTTTAAGATCAATAATGTTTTTGTTTTTGAGAGAACGCACCGTTCCTTTATTTAAATCTACCTCAAAATGGTCGGATGGTGCTCCGTTCAAGAATTTTTTCAGTAAAGACATCAGTTCTATCATATTTCTTTTCATAGGGTCATTTTCCAAAAGTGCCCGCTCTTGATTTAGGAAAGAATTTATGATCAACTTATACTGGCTAAGCCTCTCTTTTCCTATATCTTTAAGAGCAAGTTCATCAGCACTACGCAGTCTATAAAGATCTAATAACAAATCAAACCCAGACCATTTGCCAAACTGGGCCGGTTCCATTCCAATATTTTTAACCTTTATTAGTGCGTCTTTTCTGTAATCCAAAGACCTTTCCGCATCTTTCTTGTTACTTTTTAATATTTCTTCAAAAGATAAATTGTTGTTCATTTGCGAGAGTACAAGTAAATCTTCCCCAGAAAGTGATAATAAGAAGCCCGCGAAATCTGAAGGCCATTCTGCTTTTAGAAATCGTAAGCGAACCAATTCTTTCAAGTGCCAGGTAATAAATTCATGATAATTTTTTGAAGATAAAATATCTATATCCCAAATATCCTCTTGTCCCATGCTTTCAAGGTACTTGTGTTCTTGTTCATACAATTCAAAAAACTCATCAAAACGAGGAACTGAATCAATGACTATGGTCTGCACATCCATCAAATTATCCTTTTTAATAGTTAATAGTTTGTAGGCAGGGATGTAAGCCGCCAAAGAAGGGGCTTGAATATTTACGATGGTGTTTCCTTTTTTTGTAGTTCTGATTCCAGTATCATTCATATGCATATGGCCGCCAAAATGAACTTTTAAACCAGCATCTGCGAACATTCTAGCTACATTTTCATCGGGGACCCTTTGTAATTGCATCTTACTGCCCACTAATAAACTATCGATATGGTTTGATGCCTCATTGTTAAAATCAACCATAGGATAATGACTAAAGGCAATGAGAGTTTTTCCACGTTTTTCAGCTTCTTGGACTACCTTTTGCACCCAGTCAATAAGGTATTTTTTGCTTTTTAAGAGATTGTCAAGTCCAAGACCAGTATTGGGATACTCCTGTGAAAATTTACTATCGTTGGGTTTTATTTCTTTTTTGAGATATGTATTCGCGTCAAGTGCAAGTAACCAAAGCCCGTCTGTGGGTTCCACCAAATAGCTGATATCGGGAAGTGGAACATCATTTTCAGGAATTAAATAGCTTCTGTTTTCCAACGAAGCCGATTTTTTTGCCTTTTGAAAATTATAGGTTTCATAGGTATAGTCTGAAAAAGGGGATTCCCAATAGCGGTTATTCTTTTGAGGAAAAAAGCCAAAATCACCCAAAAGTCCTGTAATCCCCCGATATCCCAAATTTTGTATGTCACGGGTAATCACTACCGAATGAGCTTTGCTGGAATCCAACTTATATAAGGCTGAATGAGATAGTATGGGTTGTGGTATTCCGTCTTTCCCTAAAAAATCGAACTTTCCATCTACATGGTCATAAGGTTGAACGACATCATGGTTTCCGGTAATCAGAAAAAAAGAAATACCATGTAATTTTGAGTATTGATTCAAAATTCGTTTCAATCCCCGTATATGTAATGGCTGTCCATCATCAGAGAAATCCCCAGGAAGCAGAACATATTTTATGTTTCTCTTCGCTACATCATCAAGTGCGGCTAAAAACGCAAAATAATTCTCGTTAAAAATTCTTGTTGAGCGCAATTGGGACCCCATAGTTCTTATGAGCGCGTACCTTCCATTTTTAGGATTTCTTAAGCCTGCGTAATCAGTATCCTCAAGCTTGCCATAGACGTCTTGCAAATGCACATCTGCAATCACTGCTATTTTGTATTCTTCCATGGGTATTCCTTTTTTTGAGGTACAAGAAGATGCGAATACCCATACGACTATAAGTACATAATATTTTGTGTGTTTTAGGAAGTCCATACCTTGGCGAAATAAACGCTTACTTTCATTTAATCAATCTAAAAATAGCGGTTATAGGAAGGATAACAATATCAATTTTATGCAAAGGTTTGCATGGATTGAAATATTATCAATTATTGAAAAACAAGGGTTTCAGAATTTTATCCCATTAATAGGGCAATGGAGAGAACGGGCTGAAGAATACATAGTACAGAAGACAACGTCCTAAAAAATATTTATTATAGAAAACTAATAAATAGTAATGGTTGGGCTATGAGCAGCAAGGAGGCACGGAAACCTTTTTGTTTTGGTCTACGCAGTTAGCAAGAACTTATAGTTTTGTTGGCAAATCGGTTTTATTTATTTTTTAAATATCTATGGAGTTTCATTTTAGTATTTTCCTCTCTTCTTAAAAGATAGATTGCTGCCCATAATCTGTTTTTAGGAATCGTGAAATCAAAATTCATGTGATTTTTCGGGAACCATTCCGATGTATTCAACATCATGTTTCCTGCACCATCAAACTCTTGCTGCAAGTTTTTGAAATAGACATCGTTTCTCCCAATATCCTTTAAATAGTCCATGTATTTGCTAAAAGGCTTTATTTCTAACATTTTAAAATTCTTAAGATTACGGTAAATTGTATCGCCGGTATTTATGAACTTAACATCGTACGAAAAGCGCCAGATGGAAGAGAATTGTAAGGAGTCCAGGCCTTCTAAGAATTTATATTTTTCATTTTCTTCAAAAGGGACAATATATTCTCGAGTTTGCGCTATTTCTTCAAAATATTGATGATATGCTTCATTGACGTCAGTTATATTCTCTCTGTTTAAAACCATGTCATCTACGTACTGAATCATGGATTCCAAGCCTCTAATTTCAGTCTGGTTAAAAACCTTGTTTAAAGATGTATCGCTAGTTATGTCAACCCTATTTTGACAAAAAAGTTGAGACGTTATCATCAAAAACGATAAACTAACTATAAATCTATTCATGATTTTAAATTTAGGTCTTCATTGATACATGTTTGCTAGTGCCTTGTGTATCAGTAATAGCGAATTTTATAGGTACTACTCCTTAAGAAGAAATTTACAAAATAAAAAGGGATAGTGATTTGAGTTCTTATTCAAATCACTATCCCTATGTTATGCTGTTAGCTTTATGTGCTTTGTATTCTTTTTTAACTATAAATTAGGTCCTAGTTATTTGTAGGTTTTATCATTTTTGTGAGATTTCTAGCTTCAAAAGCCATGTTAAATAATGAAAATATAAGGAGTACTTATTTCTCCAGTTTTAAGACAGCAAATTTGCCTTTATTCCATCCATGTACAAGTAAATATAACTGCTTTGATCCATTCTTAGTTTCGACAAAATGGGGCCAGACCATATGAATATTAGTTAAAATTGGAATCTCCAAATCTCCAGGAATAATCGTGGACACGATTTTTTTGCCTGTATGCACATAGATGGGGGCCGATTTTTGTTCGCCAATTGCACTTAAAGCGTTCAAAAAGAAATGCTCTGCTTTATAGGAGGTATTACAAACGAGGCTACCTTCTGGGATATCTTTGAAGGTTTCCACAAAGGTGCCCTTCTTCGTAAATTTTACAACCTGACCTGCTGCGCGATTGGCAACGAGCACGTGATTATCGTGGGCATATACTCCATGTGCGGTCTTAAATTGGCCAGGGTTATCTCCCTTTCCTCCCCAGGCAAGTTTTCCCCAACTCCAAACACCATTTTTTTCTTTTATTGTAAGGACGAAATCGCCTTCGGAATATCCATGG
Organism: uncultured Maribacter sp.; assembly: GCA_964507115.1. GTDB lineage: Bacteria > Bacteroidota > Bacteroidia > Flavobacteriales > Flavobacteriaceae > Maribacter. The sequence goes on along the minus strand of CAZDOW010000026.1, from coordinate 2,271 downwards.
GCTACATAAATCGTTTTTTTCAGGTAGGTTACATCTGTTACCCCAAAATTGCTATCCTCGGATGAAAAGAAATCATTGGCAGGAGCAAACTTGAACTCATTTCCCGTAGGCTTCAAGATTTCGCTTACAATGGTTCCATCAAGGGTCAATATAAGTACTCTTTTCCCCTCTTGTGCTACTGCAAGGTGTTTTACGCCTTTATGAATAAAGAAAACAATTCCATGGATGTTATCCTTTAAGCGTTCATCAGTTCCAATGATATTCCATTTTGTAAGATCTGGGCTGATCGAACAAAGGCCATACCCGGGAATTCCTGTATAAACGATTCCTGTTTCAGGGTCTTCGTTAAAACCTCCATGCATCCCTGGTTCAAATTCATGGGCATCTTTGGGAAAAGCATCAGTTAATGCCTGATCAAAAGAAAAAATGAATTCTCCTTGGCCGGTTACCAATTTTGCGCGATTGATAATCTGATCGGATTGCAGTGGTACATGCTCATGATCAAGGGCTAGTCCAACATGTTCATGCGAATGATGTGTATTATCGTCATCAGTCTCTTGTGACATTGAGGTGTACGAAAATCCCAAGAAGGATATAATTAACAGTGGGATAAGTGTTGTTTTTTTTATCATGGTTGGTTCTATTCTTATTTTGAAAAGTTAATCATTTCCCCCTTAATATTCAACTAGCTACAACTTTGCCCATTTACCGTATTATTAACATGCATAGATCACGTTGGCGAACTAAAAACAAATCAAAAGTTTAAATAAAGAATCAGTTGCTTGTATAACTCTTTCAGGAGAAATTTGGTCCTTGTAGTGTTCAAAAAAATGTTCTATCAGTTTGCCTTGGATCCCCTGAACCAGTAGTCCATTACAGAGGTAGGTCCAGTTTTCCGCGTATTTCCACAACATTGCTATATGCAAAGCTCAGCTCAATAATTTTTCCTCCTTAATTTAAACAGTAAACACGGCCTTAACCCTGTATCCAGTTAAATATGTGAAGTCCTCTGTTGATTATAATAGAATTTCATAATTTTAATTAGGTCTTCTTTTATATCTATTTCTAATTTCTCTTTTTTAATAAACTGCTTCATTTGTGCTGCGTGCTCCCCAAAAAGTGCAACAAATAGCTTTTCTTTTTTAGGTAATTCTGTAAGTTTTTCAGATTCAGAATTAAAACCTGTACTATAAAAGGTCTCCTTGGCTTTAGTGAACTTTGCAGGTTTATGCCACTCAAAACTATGTTCGGCTAACCTTACCGGAGTAAAATCTATTTTTTCCTTTAGGAAAATCACAAAATTATCATGGACATATATTTTTTCAAAAAATGTATTTTTCACCCCTTTTTGATCATCTTTATAGGAATGCGTTTCATATTCCTTATTTGAACCGTCCAAAAGCTTTATTTCATACTCATTGGAATTTAGGAATGTCATAATCACATCATTTTCGCCTTTAAATTCAATATTGTTTTCAGCAGCGTTGAAGCGAATAAAATAAGTAATTTTTGACTTATTGACACTTGCAGGCAAAAACTTCTCAGTAAGATATGGTGAACCTATGACCTTATTGAACGTTGAGGTAGTCTGTACTGGGTTAACAAAATACAATTCTGTATGAGCACCATTCCGAAGGACCTTGCTCTGAAGCTGACTAAAAACGGATGTTGAAGCCAAGCAAAAGATGAAAATAAACAAGCTTTGAATACTTTTTAAAATCTTCATTTCTTTATTTTTTGTACTAATTATAATGATTTACACATCGTATAAATCATTATTCTTTACATAACAATATATAAAGAATAATAAATTAAATAACAGTAGTAACATCAAAATTATTTATACCACTTCTGTTTTGATAGGGGAATAACAAGCACTATTGTAGTTGATAAGAACCTCACAACAAAAATCTATATGGCAGTCGAGCTTTTCGATGTTAAAGCAGTGGGTCATATCTTGATTGTACCCAATGGCGATTAGTACAGTTTTTCGGATGAGGGCATTTTGTAATTCTTAAATCCGATAATTATGGAACATCTTAATTAGAACAACCTCGATAGTGAAACCCAAGAGCGTTCACTTTCGAAATCGAAACAGGAAATTTAGCAACGATATAAAAGAAAGAGGGTTTTTACTTGAAAGCACAACTTGGAATAGGTGCTCTTTTAGTATATAGAACGACAAAGGCCCTCGATTTCTCGAAGGCCTTTGTTTATTAAGCGGTCTGGACGGGACTCGAACCCGCGACCCCCTGCGTGACAGGCAGGTAT
>CAZDOW010000025.1:0-42563 GCA_964507115.1 uncultured Maribacter sp. | reverse complement strand
CTCGCTAGCGGAGTTACTTTGATAAATTTTAAAATTTTCCTTTAGCTTGCATACATCGTTTGGTATATGATTCGTTGCATGTTTAAGCACCTTATTTAGCAAACAAATCACAGATAGAAAATTCCAACCAAATTTTCTTAAGTAGGTTAGAACAAGTAAATTAATTAAATACGTGTTGGCAACTATTTTTATATTAATTCGTAATTTTTTAATTTTAAAATCGTTTCTTCTTTTGAAAGAAAAGGTTTTCTTCCAATATCTGTAAATCCATATCCATTATCTTTAATTATTGGTTGAAAATATTGATTGTCAATTTCGATTAAAAGTCCGAAATCAATTAGGTTTGAAAATTCAGGCATATTATTTTCAATAGATTTTGGGTTACTTACAATTTCATTGTGTCCAGTTGAAGACATTGATAAAATTTCTGATACTATATCATCTTCTCCAGTTATAAATTTTTTCAGTCGAGCTTTAACGTTATTTTTATTATAAGGGATTGGTTCAGAGTCATTTGATTTTTTATATTTAATATTCTGTTTTCTAATTATACAAATAATAGCTTCGTCAGAATCATTAATTGATTCCGCTATTTCGTCTTTACGTTCTAATTCGATTTAACTATTTTTAAACTCAAAATTTATTCTGACGTACGCACTCCATATTTTAATTGGTGTGGAATTTTTCAGTTCATTTATTAGAACTTTATCATTATTATTAAATAGGAATTTTTTCATTCTCAAATTGTTGCCAACAATTTGATATAGTTATAACCTATATCCAACTTATAAAACCTCTTTAGCTATTTACTAAAAAAACAAACCGTACTATTTCCCTTCTTTCCGCAACACCTGCAAGGGCGGACTGTTCAACACACTCCTACTATTGGATAACCCTATTCCCAATACTAAAAGCGTAATTCCCGGCAATACCACCAAAAAGGGAATCCATGACGGCACAAAGGCGGTATCAAATACAAAATAGGCCAATAATTGACTCCCGACAAGGGACAACAAAACACCTATGCCACTTCCCAAAATACCCAAATACAGATATTCCAGCGCGGTAATTTTTAGAATTTGTGCACTTTTGGCTCCGAGGGTACGCAATAGTACACTTTCCCTGATTCGTTGGTATTTGCTATTTCGCACAGAACCAATAAGCACTATAATACCAGTAATAATACTAAAGAAAGCCATAAAACTGATAACCCATGAAATCTTATCCAAAATACCTTCCACCAATTCAAGTACTTGTCGCAAGTCTAACACAGAGACATTAGGGAATTTTTGCACTAGTTCTCGTTGTAAGGAAGCCGATGCTGCCTTATCTGGAGCATTCGTGCTAAGCACATGAAACTGAGGTGCTTTTTCCAAGACACCACTTGGAAAGACTATGGAAAAATTGAGCTGCATGCGTCCCCAATCCACTTTTCGAATACTAGCCACTACAGTTTCCATTAACATACCTTGTACATTAAACTGTAAGGTGTCACCCACGATTACTTGAGCATCGGCAGCAACATTGTCCGACAATGAAATGGGAATGGGCCGATTGGGTAAGACCTCAGCGTTCCATTCGCCATCCAACAATTGCTCGGAGGCTATCAAGGAATCTCTATAGGTAACACGAAATTCGTGACTCAATATCCAACCCCTAATGGTACTGGTGCTGTCCGTGCGAATATCATTTACGCTGCGGTCCTTTATTTTTTGTAAACGCATTGTAATAATGGGGATATTATCCAGCACAGGAAGCACATTGGAGCTAATAGTCTGTGCAACGGCATCCTTTTGATTCGTTTGCACATCAAAAAGAATGATATTGGGTGTTTTTACACTAGACTCTAAGGTTGCTTTGGCTAGTAAAAAATCCTTGGTGAAATATAATGTACTGATAAGAAAGGTACCGATACCAATAGCAAGAATCAAAACAGCGGTCTGGTTGTTGGGTCTAAATAAGTTCAATAAACTTTGACGTGCTGAAAAGCTCCAAGATTTGGGAAAGAAACGCTTTACCAGTCGCATAAACAAAAAAGCAACACCACCCAAAATAGCAAAGGTAACGGCAATAGCTAGCACAAAACCTGCGGCATAGCCTAAATTTCCCAAAAGCCAGTAGGCAAAAAGGAATACGAAACTTACTATGGCCAAACCAACCGCTATCTGCGCACGTCTAGATTTAGCGCCTAGATTTTCCTGCACGCGTAAAACCTGTAAGGGAGACACATACCACGTATTAAGCAAGGGAGATAAAGCAAATAAGACCGACATGAAAACCCCTAATAACAGACCAACAAAAATGGCCTTTACCGAAGTCCCAATAACGACCTTAAAGGGCAAAAATTCCTGTAAAATAAACGGAAAGGATTGTTGCAATAACAGACCAAGTAGCGTGCCTATGATTCCACCAATAAGTCCCATCCCGGCAATCTGAATCAAGAAAATCAAAAAAGTCTGTTTTCTACTTGCTCCTAGGCATTTTAAAACAGCAACCGCCCGTAATTTTTCCTTTATATATATGTGTACTGAGCTGGCAATACCTACACAGCCTAATAATAGGGCAATGAAAGCTACTAGGTTTAAAAATCGACTCACATTGTTATAGCGTCTACCCAAACGTTCACTTGTAGCTGTGTGCGTATCCATATCCGCATTCTCAGCATCTAGTTGCGGGTCTACGATTTCATCCAACGCCTTTAAATCTGTATCGGGGTTTTGGAAATAATACGCATAGGTTAACCTGCTTCCCTTTTCCAAAAGTCCGCTGGCTTTCATAAACCGAAAGGGCACCATGATAGGAGGTGCTACAGAAGTCCCAATACCTGTGCTACCAGGAGCAGCAATTAGGGAACCAATAATAGGAAACTTTATGGTGCCAAGGGTAACGCTATCGCCGGGTTGCAATCCAAATTGGAGCATTACTGTAGCGTCTACCAAGGCACCATCCTTTTTTAAATAAGTGCTTGCTGCCTCCTTGGGAGCTGTCTCCAGTTCACCGTAAAAAGGAAAACCGCCTTCTACACCCCGAACTTGTACCAATTTGGTGGCGTTGTTTTTAGAAAAGGCAGCCATGGAGGCGAATTTCACCTCCATCGCATCGGAACCACCGAGCGAATCTATGAGCTGTAACACCCGTTCGTTGGCCGGCTGATTGCTATCTATTAGAAAATCTGCCCCCATTAAGGCCTTAGATTGTAGGCCTATATTCTCCTCTAAATTTTGACTAAACGACTGTATGGAAACCACGGCAGCAATACCTAAGATAATCGAGGCCATGAACAACAACAATCGTTTTCCACTGGCTTTACCATCTCTCCAAGCCATTTTTAACAACCAGCTAAAAGGGGCTTTACTTTTTCTTTTTATGCTGTTCAAGATACGGTGGTAGTTTCGTTAGCAATTATTTTTCCACCCTTCAATCGTAACACGTGGTTATTCAATCGGGCCAAATCCAGGTCGTGGGTAACAATCACCAGCGTAGTTCCCATTTCCTTGTTTAGATCAAACAGCAATTTAATGACCTTCTCCCCTGTTTCTTCGTCTAAATTTCCCGTGGGCTCATCGGCAAACAAAATTTCTGGCTGATTTGAAAAAGCCCGCGCCAAAGCTACGCGCTGTTGTTCTCCTCCAGATAATTGGGAGGGATAATGATCATGTCTATTTCCCAAACCTACTTTCTCCAAAAGCTCCATAGCCGCTTTCCCAGCATTGGGAGCGCCTTGCAACTCTAAGGGCACACTTACGTTCTCTAAGGCAGTAAGTGTTGAGAGTAATTGAAAATCTTGAAAAATAAAACCAACTTTTTGATTGCGTAAAAAGGCACGTTCGTCCTCATTTAAATCACTCAAGTCCTGCCCGCAGAGGCTTACCACTCCGTCATCAGAGCGGTCGAGTCCAGCACAAAGTCCCAATAGCGTAGTTTTTCCACTACCAGATGGACCTACAATGGCAAAAGTATCCCCAGCTTCTATACTAAAGGTAATGTCATCAAGTACCGTTAAATTTTTAGAACCACTGGTATAGGTTTTTCGTAGCTTACTTACGTTTAATATCTTTGTCATATAGCATTTCGGTCAAGCGCACAAAATAACGAAATGATTTCAATTTAAACCTTAGATGCCCATGGACAAAGTATTAAAGTTTCGTTATTTTTTTATGGTACTCCTGCTGTGGAACTGTGGAGAAAACCCTAAGCAAAAGAAAACCGCAGATGCCCCTAAAACCGAAACATCAGCTTCTGATGAATTCACAAATGAAGATGGTAAGGTTATCCTCTTTTTTGGTAATAGTCTCACGGCTGCCTATGGCTTGGATACCGAACAAGGTTTTCCTAATAGGATACAAATAAAACTGGATTCCCTAGGATTGGAGTATACCGTTATTAATTCTGGTCTTAGTGGAGAAACAACCGCAGGAGGAAGAAACCGACTAGATTGGGTTCTAAACCAAGAGGTTGATATTTTTGTACTGGAACTGGGCGCAAATGACGGCTTACGTGGTATTCCGCTTACCGAAACCCGTAACAATTTACAAGCCATGATTGATATGGTACATGCTAAAAATCCGAAAACCAAAATTGTTTTGGCCGGCATGCAAATTCCGCCTAATCTAGGTAAAGACTACACCACAGCATTCAAGAACATATATCCAGAACTCACTAAAACTAACGAAATCTTATTGATTCCCTTCTTACTTGAAGGGGTTGCCGGTATACCGGAACTGAATTTGGAAGATGGGATACACCCAACGGTCGAAGGCCAGAAAATAGTAGCGAATACGGTTTGGAAAGTATTGCAACCTCTAGTGTTAGAAAAATAAAGGAAAGTTGCAGGTTGTGTTAGACCAATTTAGGACTTTTTGATTTTACCCTAAAACTCAAGGCACGTTTTACCCTTGAATTTTTCATCACAAAAATTCCGGTTATCGGAGATGTTTTCATGGTTATTGGTGCTTGTTGAAAAAGATGGTGCACTACAGGATGGGCAAACGTTTCCACTTTAAGCTGAATAGGATTTAATTTGATGTTGGTATTCTGCGCATTTGCATAGGATCCGATGATAAGTGTAAAGAATAAAATAAAAAGGTTACGCATTAATTAGATGATTTGGTTCCTATATAACTCCACTCTACCCTATTATAGAATTTACATTTCGATAAAAGGTCCACTTTCCTCGATGAAATTCAAATTATTCGATGAATAACCCTTTTGTACATCAAAATTCCTACAAAGAATAGAACATTTTGTCGATGAAATTGAGCATATTATCGATTTATTAATCTTTTTCCTACAAAATTAATAGATAAAGTAGCTTAGATGTCATTTTAACCTATTGTATAGGATGCTTAACCGGTTCTTTGTCTATAATTTTATAGCGTACTTTACGATTATTCATGCTACCATACCACTAAATGAAATTCTATTCCCTTGCCTTACTTTTCATAATCTTACCCATATTTTCAATTTCTGCACAACATATTACGGGTAGGTTAATAGATAAAGACACAAAGGAGCCTTTAGAGTATGCTACTGCGGTCCTTTTCGAAGAAGAAAATGGCGCTTTGGTTACAGGTGTGATAACCAGTTCTGATGGAAAATTTACCATTAAGAATATAAAAAAGGGTGCCTATACCTTGGAAGTATCCTTTATAGGTTACACAAAGCAAAGGGTAGAAAACATAAACTTGACAGCAGATCAAAAAAATATAAATCTGGGTACGATTGCTTTAGCCATTGGCACCAACCAGTTGAACGAGGTGGTGGTTACAACAGAAAGTGCTACGGTTATCAATAAAATAGATAGGCAGGTTTTTGACGCTAAAAAATTTCAAAATGCCCAAGGGGGAACAGCAACAGATGTACTACGTAACCTCCCATCCGTATCACTAGACGGACTTGGGGAAATACGGGTTAGAGGTACCTCAGGTTTTGTTGTGCTACTCAACGGCAAACCTGTTCAGGGTAGTGCCATGACCTTATTGAATCAGTTACCTGCAAACTCAGTGGAACGTATAGAGGTGATTACTGCACCCTCCGCAAAATACGACCCCGAAGGCAAAGCCGGAATTCTTAATATCTTAACTAAAAAAGGTGCTGTTAACGGCACTTTTGCTCAAGTGAATATCAAAGCGGGATTTCCCTCCATTGAAAACTATGACAATAAAGAGAATGCACAACGATATGGTTTTGATGCTACCTATACCCTTAGGAACGAACACTGGAATTTTGCTTTTGGGGCAAACTATCAACGCAATGATCTGGCCGGAAGACGTGAAGGCGATGTCTTTACAATAATCAACGATACCTTGACCCAATTTCCATCGGATGGGGAACGCAGTTTTGATGAGTTAAATTATAGTGGACGATTCACCATTGACTATACGCCAGACGAACGCAACACTTTCTCCCTAGGTTTTTATGGAGGTAAACGAAGTAAGGACCGTACGGCTGATCTCTTATATTTTAACAATACCGGTAGCACCCCAGCGGAGAACGGAATTACCTTTTACAACTTTCAATATTTTAACGAAAATCTAAGAATTAGGAAAGGAGATTTTGTCTTAGGCAGTTTTGATTATAGCCATAACTTTACAAATACCTCTAAATTAAGCGCTTCTCTATTATACGAATACACCTTATTAGGCGGACCTACTACCAATCGTAATCTAGGTTTTCCAGACACATCAACTATTTTACAGGACGAGTTCAACACCAATGATAATCCCCTTTACGGTCTTCGTTTTTCTTTGGATTATGAATGGAAACCTTTTTCCTTTGGAACCTTAGAAACCGGGTATCAATATCGAAATCTAGATCATACAGGAGATTTTATTTATGAAAGAAGAAACAATATTAGCGGACTCTTTGAACTTGTTCCAGAATTTTCTAGTGAAGTAGATCTTACCCGAAGCATTCATTCTGGTTATGCCCAACTCAGTGGAAAAAAAGATAAATGGGACTATTCCGCCGGATTACGAGTAGAAGCCATGGACCGCGACTTTGACCTACGGGACAAAAATAACACCATAGACACCACCTACACCTATTCTTTTGTGCGTCCTTTCCCCTCGGCATCTATACAATATACGACTTCCAAAAACACAAAACTGAAGGCGGCTTATAGCAAGCGTATTGAACGGACCACTACGTTTAAAATGAATCCGTTTCCGGAACGGGAACATTCGGAAACCTTAGAACAGGGCGACCCCACCCTACTGCCCGAGTTTATAGATTTAGTGGAGTTAGGTCTTACCCAAAATTTTAAAGGAGGAAATTCCCTATTCGCTACTGCTTATTACAGGAACGTTAAAAATGTAGTCAATCGGGTAAACACAGTATTTAATGATACTATACTTAATCGCATCTATTCCAATGTAGGTCGTGGAGAGGCCCTAGGACTGGAACTGGGTGCCCAATTGCAAGCTTCCAACAACTGGAGTAATTTTATTGGTGCTAATTTTTACTCCTATACCATAGATGGCTCTTTTGACGATAGGCCTATAAACACCAAAGCTTTTATCTATTCGGTAAATGCCAACAGTACCCTAAGATTCTCTGAAAGTGCCTCCTTACAATTTACTTTTAATTACCTCTCTCCTAGAAATACCGCACAGGGCGAAGATTCGGAGTTTTATTCCCCAAACCTTACTTTTCGAAAATCGTTTTTAGATAATAGATTAGTTGCTACACTCCAATGGCAAAATATAGACCTAGGTTTACTAAATACTAATGAGCAACGCATTACCACTTCTAGATCTGGAGAATTCTTTACAACTACTAATTATATATACGAAGTTGATATGGTGCTTTTAAACCTATCCTATTCGTTCAATAAGAACAAGAACGAATCTAAATTTATAGAAAGTGAATTTGGTAAGCGGGAGTTCTAAGCCATTTTAGCCTTGTTTCTCTTAGTTGTAAAAGATAACGCCTTAGTTATTCTTGCATTTTTAAACTTGTATAATCTAGCAACCTCTGTTTTGGTTTCTAAGTTTAACTCGTAAGTCGTTTCAGTTACAATTGTCATTTCAACAGTTTCAACTTTAATATCTGTAGTGTTGTTCTGAGCTTGTGCAGCTGTTCCGATGAAGAAGATAAAAAAGATAGTTGCTACTGTTTTCATAAGGTGCGTTTGTTACACTATTATAACGGCAGCAACAGTATTTCACAGGGTAGTGTTTCGGCGAACAAGCCATATTAATCGGTATCTGACATACGTTCGGATAAAGTGCAGAATTCGCTCGATGAACAGCACACACACCAAAAACACCTTATCGAAAAAAGAGGGCGTTAAACGGTTTTCTATGGCTGTAAAAAGCTTAAACAAAGTTATTTTATCAGTGTTATTGTACTTATCTGATTACTCGATTACTGCTCTTTACATATATCAAAGCATAGGTCTTTTTAGGTTTGGGCATAACCGATAAAATAATTGTTTCAATTTTAGTCTCGATACTTCTGATTATTGAATTCTTCATTTGTAGAGATTTTATTTTGTTTGTATTATGCCATTTTGGCTTTGTTTCTTTTAGTAGTAAAAGATAATGCCTTAGTTACTCTAGCATTTTTGAACTTGTATAATCTAGCAACCTCTGTTTTAGTTTCCAAGTTAAGCTCCTTAACAGTTTCAGTAACGGTTGTCATTTCAATAGTTTCAACTTTATTATCTGTAGTGTTGTTCTGAGCTTGTGCAGCTGTTCCGATGAAGAAGATAAAAAAGATAGTTGCTATTGTTTTCATGCGTTGCGTTTGTTACACTATTATAACGGCAGCAAGGGTATTTTGAATGATTGTCATTCGGCGAACAACGCATATTACTCGGTATCTGGTATAAGTTCGGATAAAGTGCGAAAATCGCTCGATAAACGGTGCGCACACCAAAAACACCTTATCGAAAAAAGAAGTCGTTAATCGGTGATTTAAGGTCCTAGCTTCAATAGAAGGTTTGGATTTGGGCAATTTTTCTTATAAAAATCTACCTGTGTAGCCGCACAAACTCCGGGATAATCCCCTAAATAAGTTTCTATGTCCAGAATTATTTGAAAATGCAGGTGGGGCGCGTAATTCACATTCATATCTGGTGTTCCTAGTTTACCAAGTACTGTACCCGTAATAAATTCCTTTCCTATATAAAGAGCTTCCAAGGAATCTAGTGATAAGTGACCATAAAGCGTATAAAAGACATGAACACCTAATGTATGCTCAAGGATAATGGTGGGGCCATAGTCTCCAATAGTATTATTATTTTTAAAGCTATGCACTGTACCATTTAAAGGAACAACCACTTGAGTGCCTGCTTTACACCAATAATCGATACCTAAATGAATATTACGTTGAGCAGAACGGTTAGCACTAAAGTTGGCCTTATTGGCATATAAGTTTCGTTCTTCCAAATATCCACCGCAAGCTATTTGTCCATCCAAGCGTTGTAAAACAGTATCTATATAGGCTTGACATATGAGTGGATCCGTAATATCTATTGATATTAATTCAGTATTTGTGTTGGAAAGGTCCAAGGGTCTGTACCCGTTCAATGGAATACCTGAATCCAATATGCTTATGGGACTTTCAGAATAGGACGATAATACCTTAACAAATGAATCCATCTATCAAAAATAATGCTTCACACCATTACCTTAACATTTTTTAACCCTTTCTGGCGTAAGGACTTTGTAAATTGCCTACAAATTGTAGAAATAAAAAATATGAAATTTACACAGCTAACCATCTTGGCATTTACCCTTCTTATGGTAACCAGTTGCAAGTCCAACACAAAACAAAACAACGAAACTGAGTCCGCCGAAGTAGCGCAGGAAACAACCCCCGTATATGAGAAACTGAGTCCACAACAACTTAGCAATTATGAAACTGCCTACTTTGCAAGTGGTTGCTTTTGGTGTGTTGAAGCTGTTTTTGAAAGCGTAAGAGGTGTCAAGGAAGCTGTATCTGGATACGCGGGCGGAAAAGAGGACAATCCAACGTATGAAATGATAGGAAATGGCACAACTAGCCATGCAGAAGCAGTGGAAGTCTACTATGACCCTAAAATCATTTCATTCACAGAATTGGTGCAAGTATTTTTTGGCTCGCATGACCCTACTAGTTTAAACCGGCAAGGGCCTGACCGTGGAACACAATACCGGTCCATTGCTTTTTATAAAACTGAAAAGGAAAAGAATATCATTGAAGGCTATATAGAAGCGGCGAGGGATATGAACATCTACGAAGGAGAACCGATTACGACAGAAGTAACAAAATTGGAAAAATTCTGGAAAGCTGAGGAATACCACCAAGACTACGAGCGTAAACATCCAAACAACTCTTATATCCAGAATGTTTCTATCCCAAGGTTAAACCGATTTAAGCAGAATTTTGGGGATTTTTTAAAGAAGGATGCTCATTAAAAAAAGTGACTTTGTTATCTTAGATAATTAGTTGGCCTAAGCTATTTTTTTTTCTAGGGCTAGGGTATTAATTCTGTAATACTACATCACTATATGCAGAGGTGATAACAATGGAAGCAGTCCCATTGCCCCCTATATGATTTCCTTTATGTAGGGTAGTGTTTCCATTTTTCGTTGCTTTAAGTTGCAAAACTCGGGGGATGGTTAACTCAGACCCAGTACCTTTAATATAAATGGTAGTGGGTTTGCTAGGCAGTCCCAACGTAAGTTCTGCATTTTTTAGGGAGATATCTAGTTCTTCAAAAGTCTCCCCTAATGATGTGATAACCAAAGGACCAAAATCGTTTTTAACAAAGGCCTTGCCCATAAGATGATCAATGGTGACATCAGAAGAGGTAGCTCTCAGCTGTAGGTTGATAACTTTAGCTAACGACACACTTCTGGAGTAATTGGTCTGTAACTGGCCACGGTTCCACCTTTGTACACTAATGGGCGAATAGGATACGGATATATTGGTTTCCTTACCATCAATATTGCTTGCCCATAAACTGGAATGTGAAAGCGTGGCATTCAAGTTCTTGGCATTCTCCGCCAGTTTAACCTCTCCATGGCGCACATTCATTTGAATACGTGTTGACTTTGGAAGTTTAATTTTAATAGTCTTTTTTATTTTATAATTCTTGTTTCGACCTTCAGATAAAAAGTAAAAAGTATTTGGAGAGGTCCTAATGCTGTCTGTTCTAAAAAAACGGATGGAATCTCTTCCTCTCAAACGTTGCACCATAACTTTTTCTCTTTTTTCCGAAATCTTGGCTAATGCTTCCGTCCTTTTTTCCAAACGCTCTATGTTCATTTCTTCACGCTCCTCCATACGCTCTTCAAATTCCTCACTTCGTTTATCCATTTTCTCTCCCCATTCCTCCAATCGTTTTTGATGTTCCTTATCAAAACTTTTTTCAAAATTCTTTTGCCATTTTTTCATGTAGACCTCTCCATCTTTTTTATACTCCTTATAATCAAACTTGAAGGATTTGGTCATTGGCAAGGGAGGCATTTCCATCATTTCTGGGAAAGAACCTATTTCTGACATATCCATTGCAAAAGACGTGATCTCGGGAATATCGATATCAAAATCCTCAAAATCAAAATCTACTTCACGCCTTGGAAATAGTCCAGATTTTTGGGAATTTGTAGCTATTGTAACTTTTTTACTATTACCCATAATTTCAATGGGCTCCTGCTCAAAATATGTTTCAGCTTCCTTATCAGTGGCACCTTCTAATTCAATTAGTACAACAACGGCTACGATATCTTTATTCCATGTTTCAAATTCAATATCCGCATAACTGGTATTGATATCTAAAACGGCATCCTTAGATACCGTAAACTTTTCCGTAAAAGTCTTGCTCTTTTTTTGGGCACTAAGTCCAAAAGTAAGTGCACACGCGCCTAATACAATGATGAGTTGTCTAGATGCTATTTTAAATAATTTGTTCATTTTTTGATATATTTAATTGATTTAACTTCTTTTTTAATTTTTGTAATAACTGCAGACGCAATTGTAAATTCTCTATCAAAGCTGTAATCGTCTGGTCGTTAGGCCCCATTTGATTCAGTTCCACTGTTAACTCTTCATAATCCTCGTTTAGTTCTGACAACCGCTCCATAAAACTATCTACCATGCCCTTATTTTCATCAGAGACCTCTAATTTGGCTAGTTCCAAATTGATATTAGCCATGTAATAATTCTCAACTTTCCTCAAATCTGGAGAAAGGTCCCCAAAGGAAAAGCTATCATCATCATTGTTCTGATCGTTATTATCAACCACGGTAACCGGTATAACAATTTTTCTATTCACTTGTAAATATGCCATAACTCCTAGACCAAAAAGTACAATTACAGATGCAGCAATCTTTACTACACCAAAAGACATTCTCTTTTTTGGTAGTATTGCATCCATTTTTTCAGAAAAACGTGCCTCATGACCAACTTTCAGCTTAAATTGAGCTTTATCGCGCTGCTTTTTGAACATTTCCTTAAGATCCTGTCCCATACCCTTTTTTTATTAGTATTGATTTTAAATATCCTTTCCCTCTTGATAAACGCGTCCTGCACGCAGTCTCTGTTAACTCTAAGACTTGTGAGATTTCTTTATGGTCAAAACCTTCTACCAAATACATTAATACCACATATTTATACTTCTCTGGTAAGGTATCAATAGCCTCCTTTACCTCATCTATGCAAATACCTTCGCCAACACTCCAATCGTCATTTTCAACAGCTTGCATATAATACTCTTCTAAAGGAACCAAATTTTGCTTTTTAGACTTTAGAAAATCAATACACTTATTTACCACAATACGTTTTAACCAAGCACCAAAAGTAACCTCACCCTTATACTGATGAATTTTCTGAAAAGCACTTATAAACGAATCCTGCAAGACATCTTCCGAGTCATCCGAATTCTGCAAAAATCTCATGGTTACCGCATACATACCATCACAGTATTGACCATATAATTTTAGCTGCGCTTTCCGGTCGTTCGCCTTACATTTTTCTACGACATCAATTTGAAACATTAGCCGATATGGTGTTGGTTTTACGTTGTTGTTGTCTAAAGGACGAAAGAAAAAAATAGATGTGGCAAAATTCCTTTATTTTTACATCGACTTTTAACCTTATGCCTTGAAACAAGTTACAATTTCCAACGAGTTTATTACCCTTATGGTTCTAGATTATGGCGCTATAATTCAAAAATTATTGGTTAAAGGAAAAGATGGTAAGTACACGAATACTGTAGTAGGCTACAATCATCCAAGTAGATATCGTTTGGACGAAAATTATTTGGGTGCCTGTTTAGGCCGCTACGCCGGACGTATTTCTAATGGAGGATTTGAACTGGATAGGGAAAAAATATTTCTATACCATGAAGATGGGGTACATCTTCATGGAGGCAAAGAGGGTTTTAATCAGAAATTCTGGACCATTGAAGAAGTATCCAACTCGGACGACCCTTATGTAAAGCTATCCTATAGCAGTAAACATCTTGAGGAAGGTTACCCAGGAAACCTAACTGTAAGTATAACCTATAAGTTAGTAAATAACGCTTTGCAAATTATTCATGAAGCCGTTACAGACCGCAGTACGGTAGTAAATTTAACAAATCATTCCTATTTTAAAATAGATGAAAGTCCGTATGTAGACGATTATGAGCTTCAGCTCAACTGTCCTAGTTATTTAGAATTAAAGGAAAACCTATTGCCAACAGGCAAATTACTTCCAGTAAGGGGTACGGATAATGATTTTCTTTTACCAAAGCCAATAGGTATTAAACGATTAGACACAGTTTTTGTTAAGAGCCTTGCGGGTGAGAACGTTGCGGAACTAAATTCTAAACGGTCGGGTATTTCCATGAAGGTGTATTCCAACCAACCTGCCTTAGTAGTATACACGCCTTTGGACTTTCCTGGAGTTTGTTTTGAAACCCAAAATTATCCTGATGCACCCAACCAACCAGATTTTCCCAATAGTGTGCTTAGACCCGAGGAAACATACAACAACATCACTATCTTTAAGTTTGATTTAGTACCTTAGAATAGGAATCTGATTGTACCGATGCAAAACAACAACTATGAAGTTTTTAAAAAGATTGATTATTTCTGTAGTGGTCCTTGGAGCCCTATTCTTCTTTGTAGGTTTACCTTTTTTACGAACACAGACTAAAAAACTCAGTCCTGAAAAAACTACAACTTATGTTTTAAAAGGTGCCGAACTGCAGGTAAAATACTCTAGTCCATCAAGAAAAGATAGGGTTATATTTGGTGAATTGGAGCCTTATGGCGAGGTTTGGCGCACAGGTGCCAACGAACCTACCACCTTTACAAATTCGGAAACCGTAAAAATCATAGATAAGGACCTACCGCCGGGAACTTATTCCATATGGACCATACCGGATAAAAACAGCTGGAAGGTAATCTTTAATAAAGAAGTTCCCGAATGGGGCGTTACCCTTCTAAGCCGCGGACGAGAAACTACGAGAGATGCTGAAAAGGATGTACTGCAAGTAGAAATACCCGTGCGAGAACTCATCATACCTGTAGAAAATTTTACGATGTTATTTGAAGACGACAATCAATTGTACCTAAACCTATCTTGGGATACGGTGAAAATTCGAATTCCTATCAATAAATACCCTTGAACGATAACCAAAACGAGATGACTACTTCCCACAAACGCAAAACAAAAGGGACTGGAAAGAACGTTGTTCCGGAAGAGCTCGTAAAGGGTATCCTAAGTAATGATATTGCTGCCCTGAGCAAAGCAATTACCTTGATAGAAAGCACAAAACCGGAACATCAAAAAATAGCAAATACCATAATTGAGTCCTGCTTAGTCAAAAAAAACCAAACACTCCGAATTGGAATTACGGGAGTACCTGGCGTAGGAAAGAGCACGTTTATAGAAGGTTTTGGAAAGATGCTTACCCAAATAGGAAAAAAGGTTGCGGTACTTACTGTGGATCCTAGTAGTAGTAAAACCAAGGGAAGTATTCTTGGGGACAAAACCCGTATGCAAGAATTGGTTCAGGATCCTAATGCCTTTATAAGACCTTCTCCTTCTGGAGATTCTCTTGGTGGCGTTACACGAAAAACAAGAGAAAGTATCATCCTTTTGGAAGCCGCCGGATATGACACAATCATAATAGAAACCGTTGGCGTGGGGCAAAGTGAAACTGCTGTGCATAGTATGGTGGACTTCTTTTTACTTTTAAAACTATCTGGTGCGGGCGATTCTCTACAAGGAATAAAAAGAGGGATTATGGAAATGGCCGATGCGGTAGCTATCAACAAAGCGGACGGAGAAAATCTAAAGTCTGCTAAATTGGCCGAAGTGGAGTTCAGAAGAGCCTTACAACTATTTCCTCCAAAGGAAAATGGATGGATTCCAAAAGTTATGCGCTGTTCAGCTATAAAAAATACAGGATTGGAAACTATTTGGGATGTTATCCAAAACTTTATAGAAATTAGTAAAAAAAATGGCTTCTTTGAGCGCAACCGCCAAGAACAGAATAAAAGCTGGCTGTTGCAACATATAGAACAAAGTCTTAAAAATGATTTTAATCAAGATTCGAAAATTAAAAAAATGCTCCCCAATCTTGAACAAAAAGTAATGCACGGAACACTTTCGCCTTTTACAGCTGCCCAAAAGTTGCTGGATGTTTATAGAAGTAAATAACTGGGGAAGTTTTATCTAGAATGTGGCTTCATCTAGTTTTTCAAAACTGGGTCTACTTAGTAATAAAAAACATAACTTTACCTCGAATCCAAATACAACTTAATGGATATTGTTACCCCTTCCTTGCTATCCGTCGTTATCCCTTTATTTAACGAAGAAGAAAATGCGGTGTTATTGACCCAAAAAATTCATGAAAGTTTAACAGGTTACGATTATCAAATTATCTATATCGATGATTTTTCTACCGATAGAACAAAACAGGTGGTAAAGGAGATGAAAGATGAAAAAGTGCATCTTATTGAACTCAAAAAGAATTATGGGCAGAGTTTGGCTTTAGCCGCGGGTATAGATTATGCAGAAGGAGAATACATCATTACTATGGATGGCGACCTGCAAAACGACCCTAGTGATATTCCACAAATGCTATCCTATGCTATAAACGAGGAGTATGATGTAGTAACGGGAATACGTCAGAAAAGAAAGGACTCCTTAGTAAAAAAGATTCCATCAAAAATTGCTAATTTCTTGGTACGCAGGGTTACCAAATTGGATATTAAAGACAACGGTTGTGCTTTAAAAGTATTTACTAAGGACATCGCAAAAGACTTGAATCTGTATGGGGAAATGCATCGTTTTATTACCTTGCTTGCACATTTAGAAGGTGCACAGATTAAACAAGTTCCTGTTAAACACCATGCAAGGCATGCCGGCGTTTCTAAATACGGTTTGGAACGGGTTTTCAAGGTTGTAGCTGATATGATGCTACTTCTATTCATACGAAAGTACTTTCAGCGGCCCATTCATCTTTTTGGAATCTTTGGTTTTTTGATGATTCTTCTAGGGGTCCTCATCAATTTTTATTTACTCTTTGTTAAAATTGGCTTTGGAGAAGATATTGGAACACGCCCTTTGCTTATGTTTGGTATGATGTTCATCTTGGCCGGAATACAATTATTCACCATTGGTATTGTAATGGAACTTTTGATTCGCACCTATTACGAGTCGCAAAACAAGAGACCTTATAGAATTAAAAAAGTTAGTATAGGTGGCACGGCCCAGTAAGTTTATCGCTACACTACTAAAGGTAGTCGTGAGCGGACTGCTTGTCTATTTTATCTTTTCGAAGATAGACGTACAAGAAATTGGGAATACCTTGCATAGAAGTAATCCCTTATACTTGGTTCTGGCCTTGGCTTTCTTTTTCACCTCAAAAGTCATAGCAGCCTTCAGGCTTAATCTCTACTTTCATCAATTGGAAGTATACTTGACCCATAAAAGTAATTTAAAACTCTATTTTTTAGGGATGTTTTATAACCTCTTTTTACCGGGAGGTATTGGTGGAGATGCCTATAAAGGGTACGCCATTAAAAAAAAGTTTGAGGTTGCCACTAAAAAAGTAGTCAGTGTATTGGTGTTAGATCGTCTAAGCGGTTTACTACTCTTGTTCATATATGCATGCTCCTTATTACTCCTTGTAGAGCAAGAAACTCTTGCTGACTTAAAACCCTTATTTATCCTTGGGATTCCGTTATCCACCCTAGTTTTTTGGGTATTGAACCGACAATTTTTTCGTTATGTACTTCCCATATTTTGGAAATCCATATCCTATTCCGCTTTGGTACAGTTGGCACAACTAATTTCCGTTTGGTTTATTATGAAAGCTTTGGGCATTGAGCTACATCAAATTGCCTACTTGGTCATTTTCCTTATCTCTTCCATAGTATCTGTAATTCCGCTAACCATTGGCGGAATCGGAAGCCGAGAGGCGACCTTCTTTTATGGTGCTTCCCTCTTAGGGCTTAACGAGAACACATCCGTAGGTATAAGCGTTATTTTTTTCCTGATTACCGCTTTGGTATCCCTATTAGGCAGCTGGTATCACTTTAAAAAAATTGACTTAGAAACTAGCTTAAAAATATGAGTCAAGTGAACAAGTTTGTGTTTAAAACTCATACCTAATATACATGTATCAAATGCATTTTACGCAAGACCTTATGTCGTGTGTTCGGATTTAAAAATTTGCCTTGTAAACGGGTAATACGAAAGTGGTCCACTGAATACTGCTCATTCCAATCGGCCCCAGACTTTCTTAGCAACTCCAATTCCTTATCGTCAGCATATATCCAAACATCATGTTTATGTTCAATCTCTTCCAAGGTGCTGATTTTAACGGGATGTCTATTGTAGAAGTCCAAAGCCCAAGAATAATTATCACCGATTTTATAGATATTATCTACTGGAATATTATTTTTCTTTACTACGTTGGCCATGGAAGAACCGCCCTGGTAATTCAATAAATTAGGATAAAAATGAAGATTAAGGACGGTATTCAACAACAAAGAGGCGCAAACGGAAACTGTTATTAAACGCACATAACTACCTTCACTTTTTAAGCAATAGTATACCCCAATACTACCAATTATGCTCAAAGCAACATATACTGGCACATTAGTTATCTTGAAAACAAAGAAGCAGATGAGTGCCGAGGCAATGAATACAATCGTTAGAATAAAATACTGACCAGCCAATAAAAACTTGATGGTTTTGGTTTTCTTATTATGATATAGTTCATATAAATAAGAAGCTGTAAGTACTGAAAACAAAGGGATAGTCACATTTAAGTAGTGCGGCAATTTGAATTGGGCAAAACTGATTAGGATAAAAATAAGGACAATACCACCTGTAGTTAAAAATTCATAAGTAGGGTTGTAAGAAAACTTCATTTTTATGAAGTTTCGAATTCTATTCCCCAAGGCTGCAATAGCTAAAATCGTCCATGGCAGAAAAACCCACAAAAAAGTATGCAAAAAGAATAGATAATCACTGCTATTTTTACCCATTCCCTTTCCACTCAAGCGTTCGAAGCTTTGTTCCCAAAAAATAAAGAAAATACCGCTGCGATCAGATTTTCCTCGAATAACCTTCTCTGGATGCAAATCAAACTGATGATAATAAGCATATAACATGGGTGCTATAGCAATACCAAAAAAGACTAAGGCGACAAGAACTTTCCAATTAAGGAACACCTTCCAGTTCCTTTTATAGGTTATATGACACAAAATAGGAAAACCTATAACCAAAAGGGCTATCTGACCTTTAGTAGAAAAAGCAATACCAGCTCCTACTGCTCCTAAGATTATGGCATTCAGATTTCCTTTTTCTATATAAGTGACCAATTGCCAAATTGCGAAAATAGTAAAGCCGGTCAAGACCGCATCGGTACGTACATCTATAACTCCAAGCACCATGGTTTGTGCCGTCATAAAAATAAGTGCGGCGAGCTTTCCAGTATGCTTGTTATACAAGAGATTCCCAAGTCCATAACAACTTAAAGCACCCAATAGCGTAGCCAATAAGCCAGGAATCCTATAGGCCCAGTCGTGAATTCCGAACACTTTATAAGACAATGCCGCTAGCCAATAATGCATGTGGGGCTTGTCCAAATATTCGTTAGGCCCTTTAAAAAGGTTTAAAAAATCATTTTCTTGAACCATCCTCATAGCCATTACTGCAAACTGAGCAGAATCGTTCTCGAAAAGGGTTGCAAACATCCCTCCAATGTAGACAAGGACAATCAATAGGATTAAAAACCAATACCTTAGGTTGGATATCATAGGGAGAATTTCCGAAGTGTAAATATAAATAACTTTGAAAACAACCAACCGAAAAGACTACCTAAGACGGCACCGGTAAGAATATCCAACGGGAAATGAACGCCAATATAAACCCTGCTATAAGCCACAAAACATGCCCATAGCAACAATATTGGTCCTATAGCCTTAAATTGAGATCTTAATACGTTTCCAAAAAATACCGCAAGGGCAAAAGAATTGGCTGCATGTGCGGAATAGTAACCGAATTTACCACCACAGCGACTTTTTACCAATCGCATTACATCTGATAGTTCGGGGTCATGGCAAGGTCGTAAACGTCCCACTCCATACTTGAAAAAATTACTAAGTTGATCACTGACGGTTATCAAAAGGGCAATAGAAATGACTAAAACCACTGTTTTTTTTAATCCAAACTTCTCATAGGATAACAGCAATAAGAACACATATAAAGGAACTGCACTGAGCTTATGGGATATAAACTGCCAAAATGTATCCCATGAAGGATTCCCCAACCCATTAAGATAAAGGAAGAGTTCATGATCCCATTGCAGCAAACTTTCTAGCATAGTACCTTATTATTCGTATCGGGAAACTTCTCTATCATAAAACTCCGTCGCAGCGGCAATTAGGCTTTCTGCCTCATCTTCCAATTCTTTCTCATCATCTTTAGAAAACTCTTCAAACCATTCTACTTCATCATCTTCTAAATTGATGATGAACCGCGGGTAATCGGTATGTACCACAAAAATGGCGTTGGGATAATCGGTATTATCACCGAGAATAAATTTTGGTAATTCCATAGGAAAATAAATAGTTTAGGTTAATCCGCTAAATTTAGGCCCTAAGACTCTGCAACCGCTTCTTGGAATATGAGTCTTTTAGTTAAATAATTAAATCGAATATACAACATAATCGCTGATGCGGTAAGGCCTATAAGGAGCCCCATCCAAATACCTACACTGCCCAAGGAGGTGTGTAAACCAAAATAATATGAAACTGGAAAACCTATAAGCCAGTAGGCTATAAAAGTAATCAAAGTAGGAATTTTTACATCCTGCAATCCCCTTAAAGCACCCAAGACTACCACTTGCACTCCGTCCGAAATCTGAAAGAAAGCGGCGACAAAGAGTAGTTGGGCCGCTAATGAAATTACCTCTGTATTATCTGCCAAATTAATAGCATCGTCCAAATCTAAGTATATCGTAGGAAACCAATTTCTTCCTACAAGGAAGAGAATAGCAAACACGATTTCCAGCAAAAAAGTAAGAAAAAAAATGGATTGTGCAATTCTTCTGAGTTCCTTAAAACGTTTTAGACCCTTTTGGTTTCCTACACGTATCATAGCAGCAACGCCCAGACCCATCCCAAACATAAAAGTCATACTACTAAGATTCAGCGCAATTTGGTTGGCCGCTTGCGGGTTTTTACCCAATACACCACTCAACCAGATGGCTGCAGTAAAAATCGCAACTTCAAAAAACATTTGTAACGCCGAAGGAAAACCAAGGGCTATGATTTTGTTCACAATCCGTTTCTCGATTGTTCTAAAATTAAAGCCCGTTACGTATGGCTGAAATTTATCCTTACTTTTAAGCAAGACCCAAATATAGATGACCATGATAATCCTGGCCACCAAAGTCCCTATAGCAGCGCCGATGATTCCTAGTTCAGGAAAACCAAAAGAACCGAATATCAATAAGTAATTTAAAACAATATTAACCACGTTAGCTATGATAGTGGCATACATTGGGTATTTCGTCTGAGACAATCCTTCGGAAAATTGTTTAAAGGCCTGAAAAATAATCAAGGGTACCAATGAAAAAGCTACCAAGTCTAAATATGGCATAGCCAATTCAACAACCTCTGCGGGTTGCTTCATCATATACATTACAGGTTTGGCCAGGAGCATAAGACCAAAGAGGGATAAACCTAAAATAGTACAAAGGACCAAACCGTGTTTCAAAGCGCTTTTAGCATCCTTTTTATTACCAGCACCGTCGGCCTCTGCTACCAAGGGTGTAATTGCGGTAGAAAAACCGATGCCTAAGGACATCGCTATAAAAACAAAACTATTACCAAGAGAGACCGCCGCCAATTCAGCTGTACCCAATTGGCCTACCATAATATTGTCAGCAAACTGCACAAAGGTGTGGCCCAGCATCCCTAAAATAACAGGAACGGACAGCTTTATATTATATCTAAATTCCTTGGTATACTTAGTAAGCAAAAGGCATAGTTTTTTGGAGGTGCAAATATACTTTTAAAAAGTAGGATATATTTCTATACATCTTAAATTCATCTTGTTCCTGCATGTACAATTATAACCATGAGACTCTTTTAGCCCATCTTTTTAGCTTCGTTCCAGTGCACGTCCATTTCCTCCAAACTCATATCGCTTAACGATTTTCCTATTTTTGCAGCCTCGGTTTCCAAATATTGAAAGCGATTTGTAAATTTTTTATTCGTCCTTTCTAAGGCATTTTCTGGATTGATACCCAGAAAACGGGCATAATTAATCATTGAAAATAGTACATCGCCAAACTCAGATTCCATCTTATCGGTATTACCATCCCGCACCTCTTCTTGCAACTCTCCCAGCTCCTCCTGTACTTTTTCAAAAACTTGTTCAGGTTTTTCCCAATCGAACCCTACGCCGGCTACTTTTTCCTGAATACGACTTGCTTTTACTAAAGAGGGCAAACTTTTTGGAACCCCTTCTAAGACACTTTTCTTGCCTTCTTTAAGTTTAAGCATCTCCCAGTTACGTTTTACGTCCTCCTCATTTGAAACTTTCACATCTCCATAAATATGTGGATGTCTATGAATCAATTTTTCACAAATGGCATTGGTAACATCGGCAATATCAAAATCCTTAGTTTCCGATCCTATCTTGGAATAAAAAACAATATGTAGCAGCATATCCCCCAGTTCATTCTTAACTTCTTCCAAATCATTGTCCAAGATTGCATCGCCCAACTCATAAACCTCCTCTATGGTAAGATGCCTTAAACTTTCCATAGTTTGTTTTTTATCCCATGGACATTGAGCTCGCAACTCTTCCATTATGGTCAACAACCGGTCAAAGGACTTTAATTGCTCTTGTCTTGAATGCATCTTTTTATTTTTACTAAAATTACAAATTACCTAAGTTTTAACCCGTTGTTATAAAGGTTAATTAATTCCTGATTTATTGGTTTACCCACCCCTACCTAACAAAGACGGTATAAGGAACGACAGGAACTTGAATTAGAGGAGTATATGATCTATTACATAGCTCCCGGTATGGAAACATCAAAAGTGACTAACAAAAATTTTATTCGTACTAAAGGCATCATAGGAACACCGAATGGAAAACGTTTTACATTGCAGATACAGACGACAAAAAAACCTATAACTAAACGGTTGATGAAATAGGCAATTTAAGCAACAGGCACCCTGTACCGGAATGGGGTCCGATGGAATGAGCATAAACAACCAAGGTAATGTATACCTCACAAGAGATGGTATGTTTGTTTTTAACCCACAAGGAAATCAAATAGAACCTATTGTTACAGACGTAGATTGGACAACTAAAATTAGTTTTGTCGGAGTCCAACAAAATATATTGTTATTTACAGCCTCCAAAGCTGTTTATTCGCTAAAAATAGAGGTAAAAAGGTTCGTTGCTTATAGAAATTAGCGATACAAATACTGAAATCTATTGCTTTTCATACCTGTTACTAAGCACCCCTGGAAGTTCTTGGCCTACATTCTCAGTCAACGTAGTACCGCTTAAAGTAAAACTAGAAAAACTACTACTATCCAAATTTAACTGACTGTTTTGATAGACATACCTACCTGAGTAGTTTAGAGTCTCCGCGCAGCTGACTACATAAAAGTCGCCAGTTACGAAAGAAATGTTCACGTCGGTTACTGTAGCGCTCCATACACCGCTAGCATCAATAGTTAACACCCCGGTTAGACACGGAAGTTCACTTACCATATTGGTAGAAGCGGTACCGTCCTCATTTGGGTCCTGGGCAATGCTTATATTTACTTCTGTTAGGTTCCAAACTCCCACTACAGCAGAGACTTCTGTTTCAGGTTCGCTATCATCCGATGAGCAGGAAATTAGTGCAAATGATAAAAACAAAAAGGAAAGAATCGACTTGAAGTACTTCATATAATTTTTTAAATTTAAGATTATAAAGATACTGAATTTAAAAAAACAAAGTAGCACAATTAAATGCTGGACCAAATGAATTCACTTGGACCTATTGATGAAAGAACTTTGATAACAAACTAAATGTGCTTATTTTCTAGTGTTAGTAAACATGTATTCTAAAAACCGGTACAGTAAGCTGTTCCCGACTCACCTATTTTATTTATCTTGAAAGATCTAAAGCGCAATAAATGACTATTTTTATTTTTGAATTTATAGGAACGGCGATGCTTATTCTTATTGGAAATGGTGTTGTAGCCAACTTAGTTCTGAAAGGGACAAAAGGTTCTGATCTAGGTTGGGTTGGTATTGCACTTGCATGGGGTATCGCTGTATTTATTGGTGTATTTATTTCAGCAGATGCCAGTGGAGCACATTTGAATCCGGCTGTTACTATAGGATTGGCTACAGCCGGAAAATTCTCTTGGGGCCTAGTTCCTGGTTATATTGTTGCACAGGTTTTAGGCGCTATGATGGGTAACTTTCTGGTTTGGTTGAACTATAAAAAACAATATGAGGAAACAGAAGATAGCTCCGCCATATTGGCAACTTTCTGCACAGCTCCCGCAATTAGAAATCCGTTTTGGAATTTAGTGACCGAAATTATTGGCACCTTTGCCCTCGTTTTTGGAATTTTCTTCATAGCGGGTGGAACATTTGGAGAAGAATCCATTTCATTGGGTTCTTTGGATGCTTTACCAGTAGCTTTATTAGTTATCGGCATTGGTTTTGGTCTAGGTGGTCCCACTGGTTATGCCATAAATCCTGCAAGGGATTTTGGCCCTCGCCTCTTGCACGCAATACTTCCCATAAAAAATAAAGGTACGAGCGATTGGAATTATTCTTGGATTCCTATAATCGGGCCAATTATTGGAGCAATAATAGCAGCACTTCTTTTTGTTTTGTTACCCTAAAAAATACTGATTTTAAAAGCACTTATAGACGTAATTTAATCGACATCTGATAAAATTATTTCCAAATACTTATTCTGCTTATACTAATAGCAACACCATCCTTTCCCTAGTACATTATCAAAGTTTCATGTAAACATTAAATCAAGTGTTTACATGTATACCAAAAGGGTACTGTTTTTGGCATAAAATAACAAGGGCTCCCTTCTTACAACTAGATTCTATCTTTTTATGATTGTGTAAAATCAGACAACTTGGTTCCAATCGATTAAAACCTACACCAATAGTAGCTAAACCCCCTTTATGACTTCAAAAGTAACGTATGTCGAAAATGGTTTGATAATAGCACTAAGCTATGTTCTTTTGAGCGCAGTTATCCGCAGTGTATGAAATATCTATATTACATCTTTTTACTTTTAGGATTTTCAGGCTATGGGCAAAACGCGATTCCCTTTTCAGATGAAGTAATGGCTATTTCTAAAAAATATGATTCCATTTGGGACAACAGCATAGAAAATATTGTTTTTACGGGTAGCTCTAGCGTTCGTATGTGGAAAACACTTGAGCAGCTTTTTCCAGATCATCAAATACTTAATACAGGATTTGGAGGTTCACAAGCATCAGACTTATTGTACCATTTAGAACCTTTGGTTTTACGCTACAGTCCAAAAAAGGTTTTTATTTATGAGGGCGATAATGACCTATTTGCAAAAAAAAGAACAAAAGAAATCATAGCCACAACTCATCAAATCATTCAACGGATACAGGCTGCGGAATCTTCCGTTAAAATTGTATTGATAGCTGCCAAACCAAGTATTAGCCGATGGAAATTGAGAGGTAAGTACAAAAAACTGAATAGAAAATTTAAAAAAATTAGTGAAAAGAATTCCCTTGTAGACTACGCAGACGTATGGTCACCAATGCTGAACGGTAGAAAACTCAAAAAGGATATTTTTATAGAAGACGGTTTACACATGAACCAAAAAGGATACAACCTATGGTACGAAGCCATAAAAGATTTAGTTACTAACCAATAAACAAGAATAATGATTAAGAACATCCTAGTTAGAGGAATATTTTTTTTCTCAATTGGAGGCATATTTTTAGCCTGCACGGAAGAACGTAAAGAAAGAATTCCTATGCCGAAGACGGACCTTTCAATGGAAAATTTGATTCCAAAACCTTTAAAGGTCATTCCTACAAACTCCGCTTTTGCACTGGATGAGTTTACGGCAATATACACTTCTAAAAGTGCTAGTGGTTTCCAAGAAGTAGGCGAATTTTTAGCCGATAAGTTGTCAAAAAAAATAAAACTACAGATTCCTGTAAACGATGAATCCCTGAAAATGGTAGAACGTGTAATCTTCATTAATCAGTCGGACAGCACAGAACTAAATAAACCAGAGGCCTACCAATTATATATCAATCAAGATTCCATTATCATAAACGCAAATACAGTCGAAGGTGCCTTTAGGGGTATACAGACATTGCGCCAACTGGTACCCGAAACCAGTAATGACACCTTGGCGATACAAAAAATATGGCCTGTACCCTCTGGGAAAATTACAGATAACCCAGCTTTTGCCTATAGAGGTTCTATGTTGGATGTTGCCAGACATTTCTTTAGTGTGGAAGACGTTAAAAAATATATCGACATTTTAGCGTATTACAAAATAAACGTGCTACATCTTCACTTATCAGATGATCAAGGTTGGAGAATTGAGATTAAATCATGGCCAAAACTAACTACCGTTGGTGGTGGTACTGAGGTAGGTGGCGAAGCTGGTGGTTTCTACACCCAAGATGACTATAAAGAAATAGTACGTTACGCAGCCGAGCGCTATATGACAATAGTACCTGAGATTGATATGCCAGGCCATACAAACGCTGCATCAGTTTCTTATCCGTTCTTAAACGGAAATGGTAAGACACCAAAATTGTACGAAGGAACTCATGTTGGTTTTAGCACTTTTGATACCCGCAAAGACACCGTCTATGCTTTTATCGATGATGTTGTACGGGAAATATCCGCAATCACTCCTGGCCCATATTTTCACATAGGTGGTGATGAAAGTCATGTGACCAAAAAAAAGGATTACATCTACTTTGTAAACAAAGTAGAAAAAATTGTCCAAAAATACGGTAAGCGCATGATAGGTTGGGACGAAGTTGCTATCGCCGATATAGATTCAACCTCAATATCTCAATGGTGGGCCAGTGAGAAGAACGCCAAAAAAGCGGTCGAGAAAGGTATGCAGGTTATTGTATCACCAGCAAAAAAAGCTTATTTGGATATGAAATACGATACGCTTTCCAAACACGGCCTTAACTGGGCAGCCTTAATTCCTGTAGATACCGCATATATCTGGACCCCCGAAGGCTATGGAGGTATACCAAAAGAAAACATATTAGGTATAGAGGCTCCTTTGTGGTCCGAAACGATAAGTAATATCGATGAATTGGAGTATTTGGCATTCCCAAGAATCATTGGCTATTCAGAACTGAGCTGGAGTACTCCAGAAAATAGAAACTGGGAGAATTACAAAGTTCGTTTGGCTAATCAGGCGCCCTTCTTAGATAGAATGAACGTGAAATACTATCCTTCCCCTTTGATCGACTGGAAAAAAAGTAAGTTTAGTTATGAAACTATTGAGAAGGATTAAAACATAATTATGTTCATCAAAAAAGCCCCGATAGTTATGAATACTATCGGGGCTTTTTTGATGAAAATTTATCCTGACCTATTCTTCCTCTGTAGAAGTACTATTATCTTTTTCTGAGAAGTCCGCCATATTTTTATCTACAAGAATATTATACCATTGGATAATCTTTTTTATATCACTGGCATACACCCTATCCTCATCATAATTAGGAAGTACTTCAAAAAAGTACTCTTCCAATTTAATTTTTTCATCCTTATGGCTAACAGATGTTTTTCCTGCCTTTTCTTTTACTTGAATCTTTAACAACACCTCTCGTAAAGGAAGTTCTTCATCCAAAGTATAGATAGCAATTTCGGAAAGTACGCTTACGTTACTTCTCAACCCAACGCTAATTTTTTTTCCATCCATTAGAGATTCAGCCACGAAACCTGTTCTTGTTTGTGTGATTAACTTGTATAATCCCGGTTTACCTGCAACCGATAGTATTTTTTCCAACCCCATATCCTAGTTTGAATTTTAATGGACAAATATTATATTTTTCTAGCGATAATAGGAAGTATTACCGAGCTTTTTTTTGATTTGGAAAACGCATCCTGTAATCCACATTAATATTTCCTTTGGAAATATTAGACAGTCTTCCCTTTATCATTCGTTTTTTTAAAGAGGATAATTTATCAGTAAACAATATCCCTTCTATGTGATCATACTCATGCTGTATAACACGTGCAAGAAGTCCGTCGAATGTTTTGCTATGCTTTTTAAAATTTTCATCCATATAGGTAATATTGATGATTCCCTTACGGCTCACATCTTCACGTACATCTGGAATACTTAAACATCCTTCGTTAAAGGCCCACGCTTCTCCTGTCTCCTCCTCAATATGCGCATTAATAAATACCTGTTTAAAACCCTCTAGTTGTTTTCGTTCGGCATCGGTCAAATCCTCATCGTCCCCAAAAGGTGATGTATCCACTAAGAACAAACGAATAGGTAAGCCTATTTGCGGAGCGGCAAGACCTACGCCGCTCGCATTATACATGGTCTCCCACATATTAGCAATCAATTCCTCTATATTCGGATATTCTTTATCTATCTCCGCACCTATTTTTCTTAAAACTGTATCCCCGTAGGCTATTATTGGTAAAATCATTGGTATCGTTTAAATCGTGTTCTGAAAATTTCTCCACTTTTTAGCCAGTGGACTACATCAAAATAAAAAAAGTCAGTTTAACTATTACTTTTAGGTGTTCTATTCTTTATTGTGTCTCTTATTAAAAAACCTATTATAATTAATACTCTTAGTCGTTTTAAAATTTAAAAATGCAAAGGAAACATTATTTTTAAAAGAAAGTTCATGAAAATTTGTTAAATCCTCAGAATTGATAACCCCAAGATTATAGAACATAAAAAAACAGCTATCCTTTTTCTTGTTTTGAGACATCCTATCCTTTCTACTATTCTATATTGTGACGCTTCCTCCTCTATTTCATGATTCAAAAAATGGATTTCAACATCCTTTAAAATAGTTAATCTTAGACCCCTAAATACTTAGAAAAAGACAAGAATTTTATTGTCCTTTTAAATAAAATAGACAAGGTTCAGTAGCAATTTCATGTAACAAGGGCCAAACAAGAACACTCCTATAAAAGAGGTGCTAGTTGTTTTTTGACACCCTTGTCTGTATAAAAAGATATCAAATACTGTCCTATTTTTCTTTTAAGCACTATTCAAAAGTCAACTTTGGCTTCCATACTATTTCCTTTCTAAATAGGACTGTAATATCAATGTTGCGCTAATCTCGTCTATTAACGCCTTATTTCTGCGTTGTTTCTTCTTTAAACCACTATCCAACATACTCTGAAACGCCATTTTAGAGGTAAAACGCTCATCTTGTCTTTCTATCAAAACATCTGGAAAACTGTTAGAAAGCTCAATAATAAAAGGTTTTATGTACTGCTCAGATTCAGAAGCGGTATTGTTCATCTGTTTGGGTTCGCCAACTACGAATATATCTACTTTTTCCTTATCCAAATAATCTTTGAGGAAAGGTATAAGCTCTTTAGTGGCTACAGTAGTAAGTCCGGAAGCAATCAAACGCAATTCATCGGTCACAGCTATTCCAGTACGTTTTTCTCCAAAATCCAGTGCCAATATCCTTCCCAAAATAAAATTTTATCAAAAGTAACGGATAATTTGTTATATGTGGTTTTAGCAGTAGCGAAATCTTATAGTTCGGCCTATATTTGAGAAAATTTTTGGATAAAATGACAGATTTAAAAAACGCCATTGAACAGGCTTGGGAAAACAGGGAACTTTTAAAAGAAGATACAACGCAAGATGTCATTAGAGAGGTAATCAACCTTTTAGATTTGGGCAAACTTCGTTGCGCCCAACCTTCTGAATCCGGTTGGAAAATAAACGAGTGGGTAAAAAAAGCAGTTGTACTTTATTTCCCCATTCAAAAAATGGAAACTTTAGAAGCAGGTATTTTTGAATACCATGATAAAATGCCCTTAAAAAGAGGATATAAAGAAAAAGGCATACGCGTGGTTCCTAACGCAGTAGCCAGACACGGTGCCTACATTTCTCGTGGCACTATACTAATGCCTAGTTATGTAAACATAGGCGCCTATATAGACGAAGGTACCATGGTAGATACTTGGGCCACGGTTGGGAGCTGTGCCCAGATTGGTAAAAACGTACATCTTAGCGGTGGTGTAGGAATAGGTGGAGTTCTAGAACCTTTACAAGCATCTCCAGTAATTATAGAGGACAACGCCTTTATAGGTTCTAGATGTATTGTGGTAGAAGGAGTACGTGTAGAAAAAGAAGCTGTTTTAGGTGCAAATGTAGTATTGACCGCATCCACCAAAATAATAGACGTTACCCAGTCTAATCCAGTTGAATTAAAAGGTAGGGTTCCGGCCCGCTCGGTTGTTATACCAGGGAGTTACACCAAACAATTTCCAGCCGGAGAGTTCCAAGTGCCTTGCGCTCTTATCATAGGAACAAGAAAGGAAAGTACCAACAAAAAGACATCGCTTAACGATGCGTTGCGGGAGCATGATGTAGCTGTTTAGCATGGAGAAAAATATTAGTGTATATAATTTTTTGCTTTTTTTTTAGTTATAACTTTGTTAAAGTAATACGGGCAACTACTCAATTCGCACAGCATGGGAAAAAAATCTGAAAAAATTACAGCGTTAATTATAACTTATAATGAAATAGGATACATAGAGAATTGCATTCGCTCTGTGGCTTTTGCAGATGAAATAATAGTAGTTGACTCCTATAGTACAGATGGAACTTATGAGTATTTGACCTCTCATCCCAAAGTAAAGGTAATTCAACATCCGTTTGAAAACTTTACTGTGCAAAAATCTTTCGCCTTAAAACATGCCTCAAACGATTGGATTTTGTTTTTAGATGCTGATGAAGTTGTCTCTAATCCTCTTAAAAATGAAGTTTTAGAAACCATCAACGATGAGAATTCATTGGCGGCTTACTGGTTTTATCGTTCTTTCATGTACAAAAATGAAAAATTAAAGTTTAGTGGTTGGCAAACGGACAAAAACCATAGATTATTCAGGAAAAGTAAGGTAAAGTTCACAGACACTAAATTAGTTCATGAAACATTGGAAGTTGATGGATTATCTGGTATTCTCAAAGAAAAACTAACACATTATTGCTACAAAAACTTTGAGGATTACAAAGCTAAAATGTTACATTATGGACGCTTGAAGGCCCAAGAATGTTTTTACAAAGAAAAAAAATTCAATTATTTCCTAATGGCAGTAAAGCCAATATGGAAATTTGTTTACCATTATTTTTTAAGACTGGGTTTTTTAGATGGAAAGAAAGGCCTGCATGTATGTTATCTTAACTCACTTAGTGTTTATGAAAGGTTCAGGAAACTTAAAAAACTTGAGGAAAAGAACGAAATAGCCTATTATTTAGTAATGCCATAATAAGTCCAAACACTTTTTTCTTTTTTAGTGCCCCTTCTGATGTTTTTATTTTTTGCTATTGACTCAGGGGTTTTATATCCACGTTTGTGCTCTAAATGAACACATACAGCACTATATCGTAATTGCTTTGACTTTAGTCCAAAATTCATTAACCGCTCACCCAGTTCTCGGTCTTGTCCTCCATATTGCATTCTTTCGTCAAATCCGTTTACATTTAAAATATCCTTTTTCCAACCAGAAGAATTGTGACCGTTCCAACTTGCATTCGTAGGTGTAACGCTATTAAGGAATTTGGATATTAAGCCCTTAGACGTTAATTTATTGTTCTTGAATGTTTTGGGTATTCCTTTATCCTTTAACCAATTTAAATTGAAGCAATATTGCTTTTCAATATCTTCTAAAGTAATGATTTTGGAAATATTCATAGGCAACATGTAATATCCGCCTGAAATAAAATAACCTTTCTTTTTGTTCAAGTAATGAACCAAAACAAAATCCTCCCGTGGAATGCAGTCTCCATCGGTCATAATAATATAATTAGCACTACACGCTACTATAGATTTGTTAAGAATCCTAGATTTTTGAAATCCATCATCCTCTTGCCAGACATGAACAATTTTGTAAAAAACCTTCGCGGCCATAGTCTGAATTAAGGCTTTGGTTTTAGGCCCTGAACCATCATCCGCAATAACAACCTCGAAGTTCCTAAAAGTCTGAAAATTAAAACCAGAAAGAACCTTCTCCAACCAAGCTTCAGCATTGTAAGTACTTACAATTATAGATATTTTTGGTATTTCGTTTTCTAAAAAACTCATTCCACCAAAAATATAAAAGTCTTATCATATATCTTTGCTTTTATTCAATTCTTTAATATATGGTTAGAAAGATAGTTCTGGGAATTCTCAAAAAATTTAAGTTCTTATCGCCGAGTCTTTATGTGGGTATCTATTATGAATACTACACAGGCAAGAAGCTAAATCTAAACAACCCTTTAGAATTTAACCAAAAGATTCAATGGCTGAAAGTTTTCTACAAGCCTGATATACTAACAAAGTTGGTAGACAAATATGCTGTTAGAGATTACGTTGAAAAAACCATAGGGAAACAATATTTGAATAACTTACTACAAGTAGCTTCAAAAGCTTCTGAAATAGATTTTGACGCACTTCCAAATAGGTTTGTTGTTAAAAGCACACATGCCTGTAATTTTAACCTTATCGTAACTGACAAAAAAGATTTTAACAGAATTAAAGCTCGGTTGCGTTTTACAAAATGGTTAGCTAGAAATCAATATTATCGTGGCGGT
Source organism: uncultured Maribacter sp. (assembly GCA_964507115.1). GTDB lineage: Bacteria > Bacteroidota > Bacteroidia > Flavobacteriales > Flavobacteriaceae > Maribacter. The sequence goes on along the minus strand of CAZDOW010000025.1, from coordinate 10,261 downwards.
TTGGAATGGGCTTATAAAAACGTACCTCCAAAGCTTATTGTTGAAGAATTTATGGAGGAGAAAGGAAAAAGTACTTTGGACGACTATAAATTTTATTGTTTCAATGGAAAACCACATATGGTCCAAATAGATATTGGACGTAATAACGACCATAAAAGAATCTTTATGGACATGGAGTGGAAAAAACTTGCTATAAAAAAAGGTTCTCTTCCCCTTTTTGAAGGCTATCCAAAGCAACCTGAACAATTTGACAAAATGATAAACCTTGCTAAAAAACTAGCAAATAACTTTCCATTTGTCCGTGTAGACCTGTATAACATTAATGCACAGATAATCTTTGGTGAGATGACATTTTATCCCGGAGATGGAAGACAGGAATTCTATCCAGATGAGTATAATCGCATTTATGGTGACATGCTTGTTCTTCCAAAAATACCAGAAGGTAAAAACCATATTAACACAGTTTAGTTTTGACAGAAGAAATCAATAAGGCTATTGCCATTTTAGAAAAAAGCGGACTCATTCTTTATCCAACCGATACGTTATGGGCAATAGGCTGTGATGCCACAAACGAAGTAGCATTGCAGAAAATCTACGAATTAAAAAAACAAAAGCCTGGCAACCCTATGGTCTGTTTGGTAGCACATGATGCAATGTTAGAAAAGCATGTAGAAAAAGTGCCAGACTTGGCCTATGACCTTATGGACCTGGCTACTAAACCCACTAGCATTGTCTACGATAATCCAAAAGGTATTTCAAAAAATCTCACCGCATCGGATGGCTCGTTGGCCATAAGGGTTGCTTCCGATAAATTCTGCCAATACCTCATCAATAAGTTCAAAAAACCGATAGTGTCAACAACCGCAAATACTAGTGGCAATGCCATTCCAAAAAGTTTTAAAGAAATAGATCAGGCCATTTTAAAAGGTGTAGACTATGTGGTAAATTTGCAACAAGAAAACGAACGTTCCCAAATCTCTACCATCATTAAATTAAGCAGTGACCATAGGGTAAAGGTGATAAGGAAATAATGCAGGCGAAAGACCCATGAACTACAAACAGGCATTAACAGAAGCTATTTTTGAAATCATTGGTAAAAGTGCCGATGAAATGGGATTAGAGGCCTATGTCATTGGTGGTTTTGTAAGGGATTTTTTTCTAAAAAGAGGAACTCCTAAGGATATAGATATCGTTGCTGTTGGAAGCGGTATTGCCCTTGCAGAGAGCGTAGCATCAAAGCTTGAAGGAAAACCAAAAATATCTATCTTTAAAAATTTTGGCACTGCAATGATCAATCACGAAGGTGTTGAACTAGAATTTGTTGGGGCAAGAAAGGAAAGTTACAGCAGAGATAGCAGAAAACCGGCGGTGGAAAACGGCTCTCTAAAAGAGGACCAGATGCGGCGCGATTTTACCATCAACGCACTGGCGCTCTCTATCAACAAAACTACTTTTGGAGATTTATTGGACCCGTTTGAAGGCATCCAAGATCTTGATAGGCAGGTGTTAAAAACACCGTTAGATCCAGACACTACCTACTCAGACGACCCGCTTAGAATGATGCGAGCAATACGCTTTGCAACCCAATTAGGTTTTACCATAGAATTATCTTCGTTACAAGCCATTACGAACAATAAAGAGCGCATAAACATCATTTCTAAAGAACGTATTGTTGACGAGCTAAATAAAATAATGTTATCCCAAAAACCGTCTGTTGGTTTCACACTATTGCATAAAACGGGTCTATTGGATATTATTTTACCAGAACTCACAGCGCTACAAGGCGTAGAAGAGATAGAAGGACAAAAACACAAAGATAATTTTTGGCATACACTAGAGGTTGTAGACAATATCTGTCCCTACACCGATGATCTTTGGTTGCGCTGGGCAGCCTTACTGCATGATATTGGAAAGGCACCCACTAAAAAGTTTGACAAGAAGATTGGATGGACTTTTCATGGACATGAGTTTGTAGGTTCTAAAATGGTCAACAGAATTTTTAGGCGCTTGCGAATGCCCCTTAACGACAAACTGAAGTTCGTTCAAAAAATAGTACTTATGAGCTCCAGACCCATCATCCTATCCGAAGAGCATGTGAGCGATTCGGCTGTTCGGCGATTGGTTTTTGAAGCTGGTGAAAACGTAGAAGACTTAATGACTTTGTGCGAAGCAGATATTACTACAAAAAACCAAAAAAAGCAACGCAAATACAAGAACAACTTTAAAATCGTTCGTGAAAAAATTATAGAGGTAGAGGAACGAGACCGGGTACGAAATTTTCAACCACCTATTAGTGGCGAAGAAATTATGCTAGCTTTCAACCTAAAACCTTCCAAAGAAATTGGTATTATTAAGGACTACATTAAAGAAGCTATTCTTGATGGCGAAATACCCAACGAGTTCGAAGCTGCAAAAGCATTAATGCTGAAGAAGGGCAAGCTATTGGGACTAAAAATAAAGCAAATATGATATCTTTTAGAAAACTAGCTAAAACAGCTCTCATATTAGTTTATTTGGTTATTGTAGCTGGTGCTGTTGTGCGCATGACAGGCAGCGGTATGGGCTGTCCAGATTGGCCTAAATGCTTCGGATATTACATTCCTCCAACAGAAGCTTCCGAATTAGTCTGGGAACCCAACAAGGAATATAAAAAAGGCCAAGTAATTATTCTTGATGAAACTTTACAAGTTGCTAGAGAAACCCTCACTACGGCAGCAGACTATCATCAAGAAAACTGGGAACCCTATACCAAACACGACTATGCCGTTTTTAATCCATGGCACACTTGGGTAGAATTCATTAACAGATTATTAGGGGCTCTCGCAGGCTTGGCTACATTTATTTTGGCAATTGCTGCCTTACGTTATTGGAAAAAGAAAAAAAGCGTTACAGTACTTTCGTGGCTTGTGGTATTAGGTATGGGTTTTCAGGCTTGGCTTGGAGCTACCGTGGTCTACTCGGTCCTAGAACCTTTCAAGATTACGTTACACATGCTCATGGCATTAGTTATCGTAGCATTGTTGCTCTATATTATCTTTGCGGTCAACAAGGAGGATAAGCATATTCATTTTGACAGGCCAACTCTGCAAATTGCTATAGCCGCTTTAGCAATAACCGTAGTTCAAGTTATCCTTGGCACACAGGTACGGGAGTTTATTGACCATCAAATAGACCTGGTAGGAGAAAACGCAAAACACCTTTGGTTGCAAGACCCAACGTTACAATTTTATATACATAGATCGCTTTCAATAGGTATTGTAGTCATTAATTCACTTTTGGCATACAGAATCATAAAAAATAACCTAGGACATATAAAGATGTATTGGGTACTCTTTATCTTGGTCATTGAAATTTTCTCTGGAATTGCCATGTACTACATAAACTTTCCTTTTGGCAGCCAACCACTTCATTTAGTACTTGCATCAATTCTATTTGGGGTTCAGTTCTATTTGGTTTTAGATGCAATAAAGCCTAAAACAAATCTTAAAACTTCGTAACTTTGCCTTCCCACAAAAAAAAGGCATGGTCTATAAAATTAGGATAATACTGGATGCGGATGAAGACATTTTCCGTGACTTAGAGATTGAAGCTCATAATTCGTTAGAAGAGTTTCATAATGCTATAACACAGGCTTTTGGCTTTTTAGGAAACGAAATGGCCTCTTTCTACACCTGTGATGAAGAATGGAAACAAGATGAGGAAATTGCCTTGTTTGACATGAGTGAAACAGGATCAGATGTTAGACTGATGAACGAATCATTTTTGGAGGATCTACTTACGGAACGGACATCAAAACTTATATATGTCTACGACTTCCTAAGTATGTGGACTTTCTTTGTAGAACTAGCGGATATTGTAGATAAAGAAGATGGCCGCGCCTACCCTAACGTGTTATTTAGCTTTGGCGAACTACCTGAAACTCCTCCTGAGAAGAATTTTAAATCTGAGAATAGCGCTATTGATTTTGATGATACCTTTGATAATTATGACGACCTCGACTTTGACGAAAACTGGAATTAAGATTCTCTAACAATCCTCAGGACTAAATTACTAGTCTGCAAATTTCTGTAAACACTCAGTACTTTTACATTAAACACTTTACGCAATATGATCAACTTATACGCCACACAAATAGAGCACATATCCATTCATAAGGTAGGAAACAAGAACAAGAATGAGAATGTTTTTTTGTCGGCGGAACCCTTCTCGTTGAATGATGAAACCACAGGACTTTTAAAGGAGTATTTTTTTAAACCCTTTAGAGAAAAAGAAGAGAATTATTACAAACTTACTAATGAAGTGGATGTAGAATTCAACGAACTCTATAAAATTGCTAGTGAAATTTTTGCAGATAATTCCACAAGTCATCACAATTCAAAAAAAATTGCCACACACCTATTTGAACAGTCCAACCATCCACATATAAAAAGCGGCGAGGTATATGTTACCTATTTAACAGGTATTCTTTTGGACAACCAAAAAGTAGATGCCATCGGTATTTTTAAAAGTGAGCTTAAACACGATTTTCTTCAGTTTCAAGAGAATAGTTCCAGTTTAGACATTATAGTCCAGCAAGGGATAAACATTAATAAACTAGATAAAGGATGTCTTATATTCAATGTAAACAAGGAAGAAGGCTATAAAGTACTTTCTGTAGATGGAAATAAGTATGACACTAAATATTGGTTGGAACATTTTTTAGGTGTAGATGCTCTTTCTGATGATAATTTTAAGACCAAAAACTACCTTAAATTTTGTCAGAACTTTGCAAAAGACGTGGTACTCCCTGCTGAGGATAAGCAACAAGAGGTATTGTTCATGAACAGAGCGGTTAATCATTTTGCTAAAAACGATGCTTTTGAGGAATCCAATTTCTTAAACGAAGTGATGGAAAACCCTGAGCTTATTCCCGAGTTTAAACATTACAAAACAGAAAAGGGTCCAAAATATAGTATTGAAGACGTTTCTAATTTTGATATCGCAAACAAAGCCGTATCCGACGCCAGAAAGAAAATTAAAAACGTGATCAATTTGGATACTAACATTCAAATTAAATTGGATTTTATAAATCCTGAATCTGCAGAAAAATTTGTAGAAAAAGGGTGGGACGAAGAACGCCAGATGTACTATTATTTAGTCTATTTCAATAAGGAAGAGAAAAGCTAGTTCACCGCTATTTTTTTTCTATCTGGAAGCTTAATACAATATCGTAGGATGACACTCCAATTCTGTTAAGAACCCAAAAGCCTTTATTTTTTAGATAGGGGGTTTTTTTTGGTTACACCGGTAACAAGTCCCTAAATATGAACTTGCAAAAGTCACTTGTTTACTGCTGCTAACTAAATCTTAATGTTCTGCTCCATAATTTGTTTCATACTCACATCTTCATAATTTCTTTTAACAAAATCAAGTGCCAAATCCAATACTTGGCCCATAGTTTTGCATTTTTTAAAATCCATATCTAAGGTAAGTTCATAAATCTGTTCCTTAAGCAATAGTATATTTTCTTTAGTAGAAATTTTATCGGTCTTGACTATAGCTCTTAATTTCTTTATTCGGTTTCCAGAGCTAAGAATTCTCTTGGCAACGATAGAACGTTCCTCCAGTTTATACTGGTCAACCGAATCTGATAATAGTTTTTTCCGAACTAGTTCTACCATCTGATAGTTTTCCTTAAAGAACTGTGGTCTGTATACCTTTAGTTTCCCTTCAAAGCACTGCTGATCAAAATCTATGGCGCGTATTCTATAGACTACGTGATCAAAATCATGTACAGGAACGATAACATAATTATATGAACGCATATCACCTAAAAGCCTTATCATACACCGTTCGTTGAACTTTACAAACTCCTTGGCTAGTTGTGCTTTTTCAGATTCAGAACATTTTGGTAATAAATTTTTTATAAATTCATCTCCTGGTATCCCCGCAATATGTTCCTCTATCAACGTATCCTTGTACACTAAAAAATTGAGGTTATATGGAGATAACATGTGCTCCAGTTCCAGACCGTAAATACGCGAAGCATCGGTCTTTTTTATATAGAAATAGGTGAAATTATCGTTTAAAATATTCCTTATTTTAATACGAAAAGGCTTAGAATTCCCAAAGGTGCAAAAATCAACTGCATCTACATTTAAATATTGGTGGATATTACTACTTCCATCAGAGTGTAAAATAGAATATACCTTCTTCAAGCTATCATCAATTTCCTTTCGATCATATTCCGAATAATACACCCTGATCCAAAGGGTATCTTCATCATTGGCATCATACACCACAACGGACCCCGAAAAACGAAGCAAATCTTCGTAAAAAATAGGAATTTCGATTTTCCTATTGTAGTTAGATAGGTAGTCGTCCAGTCTTTTATTTACCGGGTAGGCAGGTTTTTTCTTAGACATTAAACGTTCTTCCATAGCAGTGATTTTTCCTTCTAAAGGTACAAATTAACCACCAAGTAAAACACCGATATAATTCAGCGATAGAACACATATTTATAGATGCTTCCAAAAAATTTACTATCAAATAATAAGCGTTTACAACAGCTAGAGGTAGGTTGACAACAAATCATTGCCCACACTAACAAAATTTGGTTTTTTAGTGGATTATAATTCAAAGGAATAGCATTTAATGAGAAAGTTACTTTTACTATTGGCAGTTTTTTATGTATTTGTTGGGCATGCACAGCTTAGTGACCTTCACTATTTGCCACCTTTGAAGCAAGGTCAAAATAACCAAGCTATACAACAACAGGCTATCTATTTATCTACACCGGAACCTGTAATATTTACGGTAAATGCATATCGTGGTACCAATGCTACTCCAATTGCAACCTTCAACATTTCAAATGTTACTCCTGCGGTGTATACTTTAGGCAACGGTGACAACAATATTACTTTGGTGAATAATGGCAATACAGGCATTGTTTTAAGCAATAGCGGTCTGCGCTTTGAATCCCCAAGTGGCAATAAGTTCTACGTGAATTATAGAGGTAGTAGTAATGCCCAATCGGCGTCATTGACTTCCAAAGGTAGAGTAGCCATGGGAACCCATTTTAAATGGGGCGGTGTACCCAATTTAGGAGCGCATCCCTCAAAATCGAATACTTTAGGGATAATGGCAACCGAGAATAACACTACAATAACCCTTTCTGGTTATGACCCTGACTGTGAATTTAGATTAGGGAATGATGTAGCAGGAATTACAGCCGATACTTATACTGTAACGCTAAACGCTAACCAATCCTTTGTTTTTGAAAACTATGTAGGTAATTCACCAACAATAGCAAATAGCCAAGGTTGGATCGGAGCATCAATTGTTTCGGATAAAGATATTGTGATTAGTAATGGTTCCATGAACTTTGGTAGACAAGCAGGTGCAAGTAACCGTGATGCCGGAATTGACCAACCCGTACCAGAAAACAGATTAGGAAAAGAATATGTATTCGTTAGAGGAAATGGCAATACGAATGGTTGGACGGAATTTCCGCTATTAATAGCTATTGCAGATAACACCCAGATTTTTATAAATGGTTCTGCAACAGCGATTGCGACGCTAGACAATGGCGACTATTTTGAGGTTCCAAGTAGCTTCTATTCTTCGAATACTGTAGGGGCAAACATGCTAATTCAAACGTCTAAAGATGTTTATGCCTACCAATGTATGGCTGGAGCAAGTACAGCCTATACACAAGGTTTAAACTTTGTTGCACCGGTCAACTGTTTGTTACCGGATGTAATGGACAATATTCCAGATATAAGAAATATGGCGGGCACTAATGTAACCGGTGGCCTAACCATTATTGCCGCGGTAAATACCCCAGATGCAAATATTGTGATAAGCAATGGAGCTACCACCATACCGTTACCAGCTTCGGTTCCTGTGGTTGGATCTACGGACTGGAAAACATTTTTTATACCAAACCTTAATGGAAATATTAGTGTACAATCAACAGGTCCTATGGCTGTTGGATTTTTTGGCTATAGCGGAGCGAGAGGTGTAGCAGGATATTTTTCTGGTTTTGACACCGTACCTGTGGTTAACTTAGAGATTGTAGGTGGTGGCGGTTGCTTACCGAATACCGATATTCTGGAAGTTACAGGTAATTTTGATGCCTATGAATGGTATGAGGATGGGGTATTGATTCCAGGAGAGAACAGCCCAAGTTTTCAGCCAACAGAAGCTGGAGATTTCTATTGTAGAGGAACAAAAGGTCCATGTACCTACGATTCCCAAACAATTTCTGCATATTATTGCGACCCAGATGTGGTAATCAATAAATCAGTAGACAAGCCAGAAATTTTAGAAGGCGAAACTGCAACTTTTTTATTGGAGGTGAAAAATTTTGCTGTTGTTCCTATAACCAATCTTCAAATTACTGATAATCTACCTGCAGGGCTATCCTTTGTATCTGCCTCAACCACTACAGGAAGTTGGAGTGGTAGTACATGGAATATTGGCACTTTAGATGGCGGAGAAACAGCCGTTTTGCGACTTACCGTAATAGGAGATGAAATTGACACCCTACCTCTTGTAGGTTTAATTAACACGATCACCCATACACAAGACCAAGTCGATTTAAACATAACAGAGGATACCCCTTCTACCAGAATAACTGTTCATAACGATTATGACAATGATGGTGTTATTGATATTACAGATGTAGATGATGATAACGATGGTATTTATGATGAAGATGAGTGTTTAGTAGATATCTGCTTTGAACCTATAGTAAACGAAAGTTTTGAAAATCCAGTAATTCCTAATAATACATGGCGCCCATTACTTGAAAGTGCTGTAGAAGGTTGGTTAACGACAGCTACCGATAGCAGAATTGAATATTGGTCAGACCGTTTTTTAGGCGTTCCAGCTTTTGATGGTAATCAATTTGCAGAACTTAATGCCAACCAAAGTTCCGCACTTTACCAAAACTTGTGTTTGACTCCTGGAACAGTTATGGCTTGGTCATTAAGGCATAGAGGTAGAGCTGGTGTAGACGTTATGCAAGTTAGAATAGGTGCAGATTTGACATCAGCCACCATACAAGGTACTATGAGTGATGATAATGATTCATGGGGCTATTATTCCGGATTTTACACCGTGCCTGCTGGTCAGACAAATACTGCTTTTATTTTTGAGGCGGTTTCAACAGCAACTGGAAACTTATCCGTTGGAAACTTAATAGACGATGTTCAAATAACAATTGCTGATGTTCCAGTCTGTAGTGATACAGACAATGATGGTATTCCAGATAACTTAGACCTTGATAGCGATGGTGATGGTTGTAGTGATGCAAACGAATATTATAAAAATCTTAATGCCGATGGCGGTGACGGAGGTGAATATGGTTCAGGCACTCCAGCTGTTAATCCAGATGGCAGTGTTATAGCTGCATCTTATACTAAAGTGTTGGCTCCGGAAATTCTTCTAGGTAATACGTCTGAAGATTTAGGAGGTGTAGATATCAATGGGCAAGATGTAAGTCTTGGACAAACTTTTGAATACGTGCTTCGTTTTCAAAATACAGGGGATGATAATGCAGTAAATTATAGTATACGTAACGTTTTACCTGATAACGTCACCTTTAATGATGTAGATATATCCAATGCACCCGGTACTACGTTTTCATTTGATTTGCCTAGCCAAACACTAACAATTAATGTTCCAAATGCGTTAGTAGAGGTTGGCGACCCTGAGTACAGCGTAAGAATAGAAGTTACTATTGCTTTAAACTGCTCTGATTTTGTAGCGGCATGCTCTTCAACTTTGGAAAATAATGCCTTTTCTACCTACCAAGGGGTTCTAAACAATAGCACTTTTACAGATGAAAACGGCTCTAATTCAATATCAGGGTGCCCTCAAACGCCAAACATAGCGAGTAATTCTATTTTTAACGACCTATCTAATTGTAATCAGGCAAGAACAGTACAGTTATGTGGTGACAATGTTATCTTGGCAGCAGGTTCCGGGTTTACGACCTACAACTGGGTATTGGACGCTAATGGTAACGGTCAAGTTGACGGGAGTGAGACCACGGTAAATGATGGTGATCCGGATAATGACCCAAGCACCCTTTTAGTAACGACTGTTGGGGATTACATTGTTGAAAAATCTAGCAACGGTAGCTGTCCAGATTTGGTAGAACGTATAAAAGTAGAACGTTTTGGAACGACACAAACCAACCCAATAGTAGACTACTTCAATCAAGTAAATACAGATAATAATCCAGACAACGATTTGCAAGGTGAAATTGTAACCT
>CAZDOW010000024.1:0-42697 GCA_964507115.1 uncultured Maribacter sp. | reverse complement strand
CTATTAGATGGACCCTTTTGTTTTGGTAATACTCCTGAAACGAACTTTCATCAATTACTTCCGCTTGAGTATCTCTAATTTGTTCCATTTCGGCATTAAAAACTACAGAATACACTTCCATTCTTCTAGCGTCCAAAACGGGGATAACATAATCATGAAGACCTTTTGACTGTATTGCCATACTTTCTAAAGTGGCAATGGAAATTAGGGGAATACTTAAGGCAAAACAAAGACCTTTTGCAGCAGAAACACCAATTCGTAAACCAGTATAAGACCCAGGTCCTTTGCTCACGGCAATGGCATCCAAATCCTTCAAATCTATTTGGGCTATGGTAATACACTCTTGGATAAATACATGCAGTTGCTCTGCATGGGAATAGTTTGGCGTATTATTCTCTCTAACGGATACTACTTCGCCATCCTTAGCAATACTTACAGAGCAATTCGTCGTCGCTGTTTCCAAATTCAAGATTATTCCCATACATCAAAGGTATCGATTAGCTGTAAAATGAAAAAGCCCGTAAATTTTGAATTTACGGGCTTTTCGGGTATTTGAGTTAGTCTAATTTAAAGTGATTGGCATTCCGAAATAGAATTCCAGTATTTTTAATCTAAAGATATAATCGTATTTGGTTCGTATCACATTGGCCTCGGCATTGTCTACACGGGCTTGTGCTTGACTAAAATCAAAGGAGTTTAACAAACCAACCTCAAAGCGTTCTTTGGAATATTGAAAGGCCAAACGTCTGGCTTCTAATGTTTTTTCCGCAGCTTCATACGCTTTGGAGAAGGTGATAACATCAACATATGACTGTTGTACAGTAGCTTCTAATGCCAGTTTATCCAGCTCAAATTGCAGCTCTGAGCGGTTTACACTAATTTCTGAACGCTTGATATTATTTTTAACACTAAAACCATTGAAAACTGGAACATTTAGTTGAAAACCATACGAGATACCGTCATTAGAATATAATTGAGTTTGAAAGTCATCCCTAAATGAAAAAGGAAGGTTGGTGATTGGGTCTAGTCCAATTCTGAACTGATCTGTATAAAAAGTATTATAATTAAAAAAGGTGTTTAGTGTAGGGTAAAGCGCTCCTTTGGCTATTTGCAAATCTTTTTCAGCTAATTCTACATTAGCCTTTGATAATTTTATATCACTACGGAACTCGAGTGCTTTTGCAAAAATAGTCTTCGGAGAATTACTTAAAATATCCGAAGGAGGTATTTCAAATGATTCATCAATAATATCGAAATTATCATAATCAGATATTTGCAGTAACTGGGCTAGATTTATTTTTGAAATCAATACTAAGCTTTCGCCATTAACGATTTGTTGCTCCTGCCCAGCAGCTGTTGCTTCTATATCTAATAATTCGCCTTTAGCCACAACGCCAGAATTCACCAACTCCTTAATACGTTTTAAATCTTGTTCTGTAACCGCATACTGCGCTCTGGACACTTTTAAGGCTTCTTTGTTAGATAGTATCCGAAGGTATCCATCAGCAACGTTTAATCGAATATCATCTTTCAAGTCATCCAAACGATATTGGTTAGCAATCGCCGTCAATTTCGCTCTGTTTAGTCTATGAATATTACGTAATCCATCAAACAAAGTAACATTAGAGGACACGCCAGGGGAAAATTGAAATATAGTACCGGTAGTATTCGTGTTACTATTCGGATTAACCACAAGACCTGACCTTTCTTGTATTCCCGCATTAGCATTAAATGAAGGTAAAAGGGCACCAATAGCGTCTGATTTGTCAAGAGTAGCAGATTCTAGGTCTAGCTCAAATTGTGCTACCGTTAAATTGTTCTCCACAGCATATTCTACACACTCTTGTAAACTCCACTTTTTACCCTGTGCAGATGCAACCGTTATTGCGAAAAATAGCAATAAAGTGCTTAATTTAGATTTCATTTTTTGATATTTTGATTAGTATTATTGATTGATGTTATTCAGTCTCTTCTGTTTCTTCATCGTCTTCTCCTTCTTCTTCACCCTTTTTAATCGGCTCTGTTTTGTTCCATTGCTTCACCTTATCCTCCTCAGTGAGTCCGGCTAGAATCTCAACGTTTACGCCATCAGAAATCCCTATCTCTATATCCTTACGTTCAAATTTTTGCTCATCAGCAGACCCAACTGCAATCTCTACGTAAGGTTTGTTTGTGGATTTGTCAAATTGCAACAATGCTTCAGGAATTACCAAGATATCCTCTTTTTTCTCCAATACTATAGAAGCGTTGGCACTATAGCCTGCCCTAATAAATATATCATCGGTTACCTCTACATCACCTTCTATCTTAAACTGTACAGCACCGGTTTCCTCTATACCCTTGGGTGCAATAAACTTCAATTTAGCATCCAATTCCACACCTTCCAAGGCACCAAGTGTTATCTTTAGTGGCGTACCTACTTTTAACTTACCTACTTCGCCCTCATCTACTTTTCCTTCAAAAATCATCTTGCCCAAATCTGCGATGGTTGCGATGGTAGTTCCGTCATTAAAATTATTTGCTTGTATTACCTGATCTCCTTTCTTTACCGGTATCTCCAAAATAGTTCCCGACACCGTGGCCCTGATATTGGTATTGGCCGCCGCAGAGCCTCCTATGGATCCCCTACGAATGATTTGGTAATCGGCATTGGCATTTTTAAGATCCTGATCTGCTCGTTCAAAGGTTAACTTTTGGTTGATAAAATCTTGGTTGGAAACTACGCCTTTATCGTATAAAGTTTTGTTCCGTTCGTATTCTATCTTCGCATTGTCCAGCGCCAGTTCCGAATTGCGCACGCGACCTTTGGCTTGATACAGCGTCTGCTCGTTGGGCACCACTTTTATAAGCGCTATAAGCTCACCTGCTTTTACCTTTGCACCTTCTTCTAAATATATTTCCTCTATAATTCCAGAAATTTGTGGCTTTATTTCCACCTCGTCCTGAGGGATTACCTTACCCGTAGCTACTGTTTTCTTCTCAATAGTTGATAAAAACGGTTGCTGTGTTTCATACGTAACGGCAGATTTGCTATTGCTTTTGATAAAGAATAGTGCTGCCCATAATGCGCCTAGGACCAAAACTCCGATTAATATGTACTTTACGATCTTGTTCATTTGTTAATTGTATTAGTATTTATTGGTTTAGTTTATTATTCTTCCCTTAAGGCATCTATGGGTTTTATGCTAACTGCCCTTTGCGCTGGTATTAATCCTATTAGAACCCCTAAAATTACCATGAGTAATAAAGAGCCTATAACATAGGGTATGGGCACAGTTGGATTCGTATAGGGTAAATCTACATCTTGGGTAAAAACATCGATTCCTTTTAGCGTAAGTGCACCAATGATAATACCAATAATACCCGCCAACATCGTCAAAAATAGAGATTCTATCAAAATCTGGTTTCTTACCTCCGCAGGCGTAGCTCCCAAAGCACGTCTTACACCTAACTCTTTAGTACGTTCTTTAACCGAAATTAAAAGTATATTCCCAATACCAATAACCCCTGCCAATATAGTTGCTATGCCAACAATCAATGATAAAAAAGTAAGTCCGTTGGAGAAGCCAAAAATCTTTTTAAAAACCTCTCCTAAATTGAAAGAGCCTATGGCTTTTTCATCCGATGGGTCTACTTTATGTATCCGTCTTAGGTTGGCTTTAATATCCTGTTCCACTTTTACAACATCGGCATCATCATAAGCAGCAATGGTAAACCATGCCACGTTATCACCTGTATTGTATATCTTCTTATACGTAGTAAATGGAATAAAAATATCACTATCGTTATCGAAAGGGCTATTACCCCCGTCAAATTTGTGCACTCCAACTACCATAAAGCTCACGTCCTCAATTTCTAAGTAGCCTCCAATAGGGCTTTCGTCTTCGTCAAACAATTCTTTTTGGGTACGTTCACCAATCACGCAAACTTTTCGTTCCTGTTCAATATCCTCGTCATTAATAAACCTGCCTCCATCATATATTTTCTTGGTCGCAATTTTAGTGAACTCTGGAAAGTCTCCAAACACAGAATAACTTCCTGAACGTATCCCCCTTTTAATCAGTCCAGGGTTAGAACCAAAAACACCCCTTACGTTTCGTGGCGCCAAGGATTCAATTTCTGGTATTTGCCGACGTAATACCTCGGCATCCTGCAATTTTAATTGTATTCTGCGACCGGTCTTAAAGCCTGCGTAGGGTTTACTAGTACTTTGCGCCCAAATAAACATACTGTTACGGGCTACGGTCTCAAACTGCTTTTCAAAACCATTGTCCAAACCTTTAGCGGCCCCAGATAATGCTATATAAATATAGATACCGATAAATACACCTAACATGGTAAGAAAAGTACGCAAGCGATTTTTTGAAATCGATTGAAAAATCTCACGCCATGTATCCGAATCAAATAATTGTCTCATATTACTCGTCTCTTAGTGCTACAATAGGTTTTATTCTTGCTGCTCTTTTTGCTGGAACGTAGGCAGCTAACGCACCACAAATAATCAATAGAATAGTAACAAAAATAGCCGTTCCAGAATTGATCGACGGATTGGTTATAAAATAATCGTCCTCCAAGACCTTCCCACCTATGGCGTTAAGGGTGACTATTCCAAGAATCATCCCAATAAAACCGAAGATTGCCGTGATAAAAATTGATTCTAACAATATGGTACTGATAATAATTTTTGGTGTTGCTCCCATGGCCTTACGAATACCAATTTCCTTAGTACGTTCTTTTACCACAAAGACCATTATATTACTGATACCCAGAATTCCGGAAATAATAACTGCAAAGGCGATACCTGAGATAATAATCTGTAGGACACTTGCAAATTGCTGATTTTGTTTTAGGTTATCTGCAACGTTAATTATTCTAATACCACGAGGATCTTTAGGGCTAATTACTTTCTTTTTGCGTAAAAACTCATCAAGATTTCGCTGAAACTTCATTGCACCTGAATATCCTATTGCTTCGTTAAAGGCCAAAGTAATCTGGTTTACTTTATCATTATTACCTTCAATAAGCTGGCGTGTGGTAAAAGGGATATAGATAAAACGTTCTTCGTTATCCCCACCATCGTCTTGGAACACGCCTATGACCTTAAAAGCACTACCACCAACATCTATATACTCACCTAACGACTCGGTTCCTTGAAAAAGATCCTTTTCTACCATTCTTCCTATAACGGCATATTTGGTTCTTTCCTTAATATCCTTTGAATTGATATACCGACCTTTCATCATGATGGTCTTTTCCGCAAACTGCATTCCGGGTGCGATTCCGCGGGTAGTATAATTATCGGATTTCTCCTTGTAGGTAACAAAAGTTCCACGTTGTATTTGTGGTGTAATATAATCCACCAATGGAGCGAACTCCTTAGCAATATCGTCCAAGTCACTATTCTTGAACTCTATTTGCCGTTTTGCTTTATACCCCCCAAAAGGTATAGTGGTTTGTGATGGATAAATTCTAAAAATATTGGTGGCATCATCACCAAAAAATTTCATAAAGGTATTATTGAGTCCGTTACCCATGCCATAAAGGGTAACATAAATAAAGATACCCAAGGCCACCGTAAACCCAGTCAAAAAAGTACGAAGCTTATTTTTCTGTATTGTTTTTAGTATTTCCTTCCAGGTATCTATGCTAAACATATTGGGAAGCTCTTACTTGTTTAACTTTTTTATCTTCTACGATTACACCATCTTTTAAATGTACAATACGCTTACACATGTGTGCAATATCTTCTTCGTGGGTTACCACGAGGATGGTGTTCCCTGTATCGTTAATCTTTTGAATCAAATCCATAACCTCATAGGAGGTTGTACTATCTAAAGCACCCGTTGGCTCATCGGCAAGAAGAACCTTAGGTTCTGCAGCCATAGCTCTTGCAATAGCTACACGTTGCTTTTGACCACCAGACAACTCACTTGGTAAATGCGTAGCCCACTCCTTTAGACCCACTTGATCCAAGTATTTTAGTGCCTTTTCCTGTCGCTCTTTTCTTCCTACTCGCTGATAGTACAAAGGTAAAGCCACATTTTCAAGGGCACTTTTATAGTTGATAAGATTAAAGGACTGAAATACAAAACCTAGAAACTTATTACGGTATTGAGCGGCTTTTGTTTCGTTTAAATCTTTTATGGGCACGTTATCCAAGGTATATGTTCCTTCGTCTAACTCGTCCAACATACCTAAAATATTAAGTAATGTGGACTTACCAGATCCCGAAGACCCCATAATGGCGACCAATTCGCCTTCTTCTACAGAGAAATTTATCCCTTTTAGAACATGCAAAGAGTTGCTGCCCATTTTATAGGATTTGTGAAGATCTTTAATTTCTATCATGTTGGTTCTCTTAGTTATTTGGAAGCTATCGAAAAGGGATTCCGTTAATAAGACATCATACCCTTAAAAATGTTACAAGAATCGCTTCAAATTTTTATACTATTTTAATTTTGGGCAAATTCATCCGGTTTTACCTCGTTCCAGACCTTGATTTTTTCCCCTTCTGAAATACCCGATTTAATTTCAACATAAATTCCGTTGCTAATACCCAGTTCAATATCCCGACGCTCAAATTGCTGGTCACCAGTTGCGATTTCTACGAAGGGCTTCTTTGTTTTATCATCAAATTGCACTAACGCTTCCTTTACCGCTAGAACACTATCTGCCCTAGCCAAAATAATAGAGGCATTGGCACTTAACCCAGCCCTTATAAATACCGAATCCTGTTTTTTCAAGGTTCCTTTTATTTCAAACTGTACGGCGCCGTTCTCTTCTTTTCCTTTCGGCGCAATATAATCCAGAACTGCATCAAAAGTAATATTTTCTAAAGCTCCTACCGTTATTTGTAGCGGTAAATCCTCTTTTATCTTTCCAACCTCGGATTCATCTACCTTGCCTTCAAAAATCATCTTCTCTACATCTGCAATGGCAGCAATCGTAGTACCCTCATTAAAATTATTACTTTCAATTACCTGATTTCCTACTTCAACAGGAACCTCCAACACCATTCCGCTAACCGTAGCCCGAATCAACGTATTAGCCTCGTTTCCAAATCCTGCAGTAGTTCCAGTCTTTACAATGTCATATCTTTTTCTTGCCGCGGCATAGGATTGTTTTGCCTGATCATAAGAAACTTGTGCACGTTCCAGGTCTACTTGTGATATAACTCCTTTTCCAAAAAGTCCTTTTTGACGTTCCAAATTACGCATCTGATCGTCCATCCCAATTTTAGCAGCATCTATGCTGTTCTTAGCGTCGTTCAAGGCATTTAAGTTGGGCACTACTTTAATCTTACAAAGTAAATCACCCGATTTCACAAAATCACCACCTTCCACATATATTTCTTCGATGACACCAGAAATATTAGGCTTTATAAGGACCTCTTCCAAGGGCAGAATACTGCCCGTGGCCATGGTCTTCTTAATAATTGTTTGTTTTGATGGAGCATCGGTCTCATAGACCACAGGATCCTCCGCATTTTTTTGATACAAATAATACATGGACCCGCCAAAGGCCAGTACAATTACCAGTAAAATAATAATAGTTCCCGATTTTTTCATTAGTATATTTATTTTCCTTTTTGATTGATGTTCTCTATTCTGTTCTTAGCGCTTCTATTGGTCTTACTTTAATGGCACTCTGGGCAGGAATAAAACCAGCCACGAGACCTGATACTATTAAAATGAGCAAGGACACAACTACAACACCTAAACTCACACTTGGGTTCACGAACATATCTACCGGCCCAACAGAATCTAAAATTGCATTAATACCGTAAATAACCGCTGCGCCAAATATAATACCCGCCATTCCCGACATAATGGTCAAAAAGATAGATTCCATTAATATCTGTTTTTTTATGGACCATGGATTCTCACCTAGCGCTCTTCTAATACCAATTTCCTTTGTCCGCTCCTTTATAACAATCAGCATTATATTACTAACACCAATAATTCCGGATAACAATACTAGTATACCAACAAAATAAGCGACCCCTTGTAAAGCACCAAACAGAGACTCTACCCTATTAAACTGTTCGTAAAGATCGAAATAGCCAACTGCTCTTTCATCATCGGGATGAATGCTCCTGTTCTCCTTGACAACATTTACAATGCTTTCTTTAAGGCTTGAAATAGAGTTGCCATCGTTAGCGGTAATGGCCATCCAACCTACATCGTTGCCCATATTAAAGGCT
The DNA here is from genome assembly GCA_964507115.1 of uncultured Maribacter sp. Classification (GTDB taxonomy): domain Bacteria; phylum Bacteroidota; class Bacteroidia; order Flavobacteriales; family Flavobacteriaceae; genus Maribacter. The sequence continues at coordinate 34,494 of CAZDOW010000024.1, read as the reverse complement.
TGGGAAAATGCTGTAAAAGGAACAAAAATCTCCTTTTGCCCTTCTTCCCCGTCGCCATTGTTATTTTTCTTTTTATAGCTTCCTACCACCATAAAATTGACACCTTGAATCTTTATGTATGAACCCAAAATATCTTCACCCTTATCATAGAGTTCATTCTTTACTCCGTCGCCGATTACGGCTACTTTTCTATTATTATTTATATCGTTCTGGTTCACGAACCTACCAGAAGTAATGGTCATAGGTTCCTGCTTAATAATCTCCGGATAATCTCCATAGACATTAAAAGCTCCCGCATTTAGGCCTCTTATTACATTATTGGCTCCTCCAAAACCTCCTAATTGGTTTCTTGGAGAAATAAATCGAAGACCTGGAACACGCTCATTGATAGCCGTTACGTCTTCCAATTTAAAACGGTAATTCCTACCCTTGGGTAATCCTTTGTAAGGTTTAGTTGTATTTCTGGACCACATGAACATGGTATTGGTAGCGATATCCCCAAAATCTGCGCGTATACCATTTTCCAAACCCTTGCCAGCAGCCAATAGGATGATCAGTATAAATATACCCCAACCCACGCCAAAAGCAGTTGCCAAGGTTCTGAACACATTTGTGGACAACACCTCTATAATTTCTTGCCAACGGTCTTTATTGAACATTCTTTACTCTTTTACTTTTTTATCGCAACACCAAAAAACGGCTATAATATTTACGGGTATCAATCACTTATTCATCCTTTAGTGCCTCTATGACATGAATACGGGCGGCCCTCCACGCAGGAAAAAACCCTGCAACGGCACCGGCAAAAATCAATACAAATACAGTAGCTAAAGCGACATTAAAATTCACAGAAGGATTTAATACATAATCAATTTCAATGTGCGGCCCTATTATCTCTAATAGACCCATACTAAAAATAAGTCCCGTAAAACCGGCAATCGCGGTAATAAAAACCGACTCGTGCAAGACCATACCTATAATGGACCAAGGTTTAGCTCCCAAGGCTTTTCGTATTCCTATCTCCCTTGTTCTTTCTTTTACCACGATCAGCATAATATTACTTACCCCAACCACACCTGCTATGATGGTACAAATACCTACGAACCAAAAGAAAAGCTTTATACCCAACATCAAACTATAAAAACGTTTTGCCTCTTCCATAGGATTCCATACCTGAATGGCACTGGTATCGTCAGGAGCTACGGTATGGGCCTGCTTCAAATAAGACTCTATCTTATTGCTGAAGTCAATTGACTGGGCTACCGCAGCATCGAAGTTTTCGGCAGGAGGTAGTGTATAACTCATATTATTCAGATAGTCTGCACCATTGAACACTTGCTGTGCTGTGCTAATAGGGATATAGATCCGTTCCTCTTCTCGTTCCCCGCCAACATCGCCATACACCCCTACGATTTTGAACGGTATTCCTGAAATTTTCAAGAATTGACCTACCGGACTTAGAGTATCGTTAAAGACATCCCGCTTTATCTTATTTCCTATCACAGCAACCTTTGCCGTATTTACTTCATCACTATGATTAAGAAAACGGCCATGAGACATGTATGCGTTCTCTATAAACTGAAATTGATGGGACACCCCTTGGACTCCATATGCCAAGGATTCCTTGCCGTAATTTACGGAAGCGTTACGTACAAAATATCGTGGAGATTTATTTTCGATTTCATCTTCTAGGAGCCTAGCAGCAAAATCGTAGTTTTCATTGCGTAATTGAATACGCCTTCCTGGATTAAGACCCTTATATTGTTTTGTAGTTACGCCTGGCCAAATCCAGACACTTGTTGCGGCATCTTCTTCAAACTCCTTTGCTATGCCATTCTGCATGCCTTGACCAAAACCCAATAAAATTACCAAAATAAAAATACCCGATGCTACCGAAAGGCCAGTAAGGAACGTTCGTAATTTGTTTTTTCGAATAGTATCGAAAATTTCTTGCCATCGTTCTAAATCGAACATGTTGATTGGTTTTTGATTGATGAGCGTAATACAAGTATCACACATGAATAAGACTACATATCCATGACAATGTTACACAATCAAATAAAAAAAAGTGTTAAAACTCTAATATTATGTTAAGACCTCATCTTTCTATAAATAAAATAGAAGAGTCCCGCCACCAAAACATATGGAATTGCCATCAAGTAAACAATACCATTATTTATCCCTTCAGCAGTCCTGCCAGATTCCTCACTCTCCAACACAGCACGGCACATTGCGCACTGCGCTTCTATTGTTTCGGGAATTAAAAAAATAAAAGCTAGAATTAAAACAAGAATAATGTTACGCATTGTTAGTGGGTATAATAAGGTGAAATCATCCAATACACTACTACGCCGGTAACTGCAACATAAAGCCAAATGGGAAATGTGTACTTGGCCAAGGCCCTATGACTTGCATAATCCTTTAAATAAGCTTTTGCGTATGTTCTTAACACTAGCGGTATCAACGCTATGGACAGTACAATATGAGTAATTAAAATAAAATAATATACATAACGCACAACGCCTTCACCTTGGTAGGAAGTGGAATCTGAAGTCATGTGATAGGCTATATACATCAACAAAAACAGTAAAGAAAGGCCAACATTCACAGACATCAAATTTTGATGTAATCGCTGATTTCCGTTCTTTATTGCCCAAACAGCGATAAGTAATAAAATAGCAGTGAATCCATTTATAGAAGCATAAATAGGAGGAAGAAATGATAACGGCTCCACATTAGGAAGCTTAACCCCAAAAAGCAGCGCTACTACGACTGGAATAACTATTGAAACGACAGCTATTATTTTATTAAATCGTTTCTCCTTTACACTGGTAATTTCCATACTATTCCTGTAACAATTTAGCTATATCTTCTTTCAACATCGTAATCTGTTCTTTTTCCCCGTGATCGTTCTCTCCCATCTCCTCGGTAATAGCACCTCTATAATACACTATTGGATTACCAAATTTATCCATTCTAGACCTTATATAGCCTTGTCTGTCTACTAGCGCAAACAAACCAGAATGTTCAAAACCACCAGGCGCATCCGGCATTTCAGCCGCAAAAATATTGAAACCACTATTTGCTAAATTATAAATAACGTCCTTGTCACCTGTCATCAAATTCCAATCACTATCTACAATCCCGTTTTTTTCGGCATATTGTTTTAAAACTTCAGGTGTATCATAACTAGGAGTAATAGTGAAAGAAGCCACTCCAAAGTCTTCTTCATTCTTAAAATGATCTTGTAGCACCACTAAATTCTCTGTCATGATAGGGCATATACTGGGGCAGGATGTAAAAAAGAATTCTACTACATAGACTTTTCCTATATAATCCTTGTCTGAAACAAGTACGCTATCCTGATTTACCATTTGGAAGGAAGGTACTTTACGCTTAACACCGTTTAATCTGATATAGTTAAGCCCCTTCAATTGAGGTACTACATTCATTCTATCATTCTCAACTATGGTCCCAGATTTTATCCTATCTACTATTCTGGGAACTACTATAATCCCAAATATTAGTATAATTAAAGAAACCCAAACGTATGTATATTTTTTATTCACTATTTCTAACGATTTGCGTTATTCTTTTTCAAGGCCAATCTATACTCAGCTAAAATTATCTTTACATCGTCCTCCATCTTATTGTTTAAATCGGCTACAGAATTGGTATCAAATCCGTATTTAGTGCCCTCATCTTCATCATCGGTGCGTCCCCTGAGCTTTCGCTCCTTATCAATTACAAAAACATATGAGGTTCCTAAATCACTATCCAATTGTGTATCTGTTTTAAGGCTTGCAAACAAACCTTTGATCTGTTCGTCCTCTGCAAAAACAAACTTCCATTTAGATACATCAGCAAGGTTTGAAAGCTCTGCTTTTAGCTCATCCACCTTTTCCTCTGTACCCTTAGGCATTACCATTACGAACTGAAAATCATGGAACTCGTGAAATCGTTTGTAGATTTTTTGATTGAGATTGAAGGCATTCCCCTTTTTATTTTCTATTTGATTCCCCAAAAAACCCAATACGGTTATTTTTTGGTCGAATTTTACGTCACTATCACCAAAATTCAACTCATTTATTTCCTCTGTAAGGATGGGTAGTTTTCCGAAATTATTTACCCCAGAAGCAAAAAAGAGATAGGCAACTATAGGGAGTACAAATAACACAATAAGTACAAAGGTCTTTTTCATTCGATACTATTCTATTAATTTTTTCAATACTAAATTAAGTCTCAGACTGCCGGCTTACCATTCAAAATATTTGAAGTATATACTTTATTCTTTGATCACTGTTTTTCAACAGAATCATAGGACGTAATAACGCACCAAACACAAACTGTACAAAAATAAAAAAGACGGTCATTACACCGTCTTTTAATTCTGTTAATTCTATCTTAGAAATTCCAGGTTACAAAACCATCCTTATAAATATTGTAAATATAATCCGCTTCCACTAACAATATAAAAACCAAATAAAGTACTAAGAAAATAGGTGTCCATATTATGGCTCTTCTTAAAGCACTCTTCTCATCTCTAAGGTGCATAAAATCCCAAGCGATGTAATATGCCTTCACCAAGGTTAATATTATAAATATCCAATTAAGAACTTTCATTCCTAAGAAATATGTTCCCGTAAGGGATTGAGGTTTAATAATACCCAACGCAACTTCTACAATGGTTATTAAAGTCAAAAAAACTAATACTCCCCAAATTTTCTGCGTATTGGATTTAAACTTTACAAGCCCTCTAAAAATCTCTAACTTATGTTCGTGTGCCATTTTATATTATAACTAAATTATACGTTTTTTACTATTAATTACACCAAATAGAAAAAGGTGAAAACAAATACCCAAACCAAATCTACAAAGTGCCAGTAAAGGCCAACTTTCTCTACCATTTCATAATGTCCTCTTTTCTCGTAGGTACCAATTACCACATTAAAGAAAATGATAAGGTTAATCATGACGCCTGAGAAAACGTGAAATCCGTGAAATCCGGTTATAAAGAAGAAAAAGTCTGCAAACAATCTAGTACCATACTCGTTGCGCTTCAAATTAGCCCCCTCTACTACTAAGACTGCGCTCTTTATTTTTTCCAATGATTCCTCTCTAGTCAACAAGGTCTTTTCTCCTTCTTCATCCAGAACCTCTGTTCTAATCAATATATTTGAATTTGCCTGAAAACCTTCTGTTACTTCGTTCACAGTATAGGAGGGGAGTGCTTTTTCCTCATAGTACCAAATTCCGTTCTTTTTTTCGTGATCCACTCTCTCATCCGGTATGACCTTTGCAAAATCTGCAATTGCCGCTCGTTTTCCTGTATCTGCATCAACAAACTGTAATATTCTACCGCCTTTCGTCTCTATGGCACCAAAATCTCCCTGTATAAACGTTGCCCATTCCCAAGCTTGTGATCCAACAAATATGGCACCTCCAATAATCGTAGCAAACATATACCAGATAACGGCATTCTTTTTCATTTTATGACCAGCATCTACGGCCAATACCATAGTTACGGATGACATAATAAGTACAAAAGTCATAAAAGCAACATAATACATTGGTGCTTCTACCCCATGAAATCCAGGGAAGTGAGTAAATACTTCATCAGCAATGGGCCATGTCTCTATAAACTTAAATCTAGAAAAGCCATAAGCGGCTAAAAAACCAGAGAAAGTAAGGGCATCCGACACTAGGAAAAACCACATCATTAATTTCCCGTAGCTTGCCCCTAAAGGCCTATTGCCACCACCCCAAACGTTTTCTTCTTCTCCCGTTGCAATCGTAGTATCCATAGACTAGTTTATGATTTTAATAAAACTTTAGCAAATTTACATTTTTTTCCAACTATTTAAAAGCTGAATTGCATTCAAAACTATTTTTGTTTAAAAATATTATCTCATAAAGGTCATAAATAACACTAAATATACCCACAAAAGGTCTAAAAAGTGCCAAAACGTAGCACCAAGAGTTATTCCCAAGTACTCCTGTGACGAATATCTACCTTTCATCTGTTTGTAAATCACAATCAACAAAGAAATGATACCTGCTACTACATGCAGAATATGCACCATAGCAATCAAAAACATATAGGACATTTTTATACTACTCGTGGGTCCAGTAAAATAATACCCTTGAGCTACCATGTCGGAAAAACCAACAAACTGAAACGTTATAAAAGAAACACCCAAACCAAGGGTTACCAGCAACCAAATAGTTCCCTGTTTTTGATCGTCTTTTTTAACAGCAATCTTAGCTAACATATACGTAAGACTACTTATGACAATCAGTAACGTACTAATATAAAAAGCATTTGGAAGGTTTACATCACTAGCCCAATCTTCGCGTGCACTACTTACGATATAGGCACTTGTCCAACCTGCAAAACCCATTAATAGACTAACAATACCAAACCACAACATCATCTGTTGCGCCCTATCCTTCTTTTCCTTTGCTGTACCTTGTGTTAAATCCATTCTACCAAATATATTTATCAATTACATACACTATCTGCATCAATGTGATATAGCTCACACTAGCCAACATTAACCTTTTAGCGGAACCATTATCTCTTTTAGTATACAAACGAAGTGCAAAAAAGAGCATTGCTCCTCCCATTACAAAAATCAATACAGCCGCAGGAACCGACAGCTGCAATTTACCAGTAATTCCAAAAGCAGGAACAACAGAAATCGCCATCATCCAAATAGTATACATAATGATTTGCAAGGCCGTACCTCCATCTTTTTTGCCTGTGGGCAACATTTTAAATCCACCCTTTCTATAATCCTCATCCAGCATCCAACCCAAAGCCCAAAAATGAGGAAACTGCCAAAAAAACTGAATCATGAACAGCGTCCCCGGTTCAATTCCAAATTCATTGGTAGCAGCAACCCAGCCCAACATAAAAGGAATAGCACCCGGAAACGCTCCTACAAAAACAGCTAAAGGCGTTTTTGTTTTTAATGGGGTATACACACTAGTATACAGAAATATGGAGATTGCCCCGAACATTGCTGTTTTAGCGTTTAAAAAATAAAGAGAAACAATACCTAATATGGTTAATACAATTGCAATGGTCATTGCCGTACTCACTGTCATTCTTCCAGATGGAATTGGCCTGTTCTCCGTACGCTTCATCAACGCATCCAAATCTCGCTCTATGACCTGATTATAAGCGTTGCTTGCTCCTACCATACAATAACCACCAAAGGCCAACAAAAGAATTGCGGATAGGCTTAACTGTTCAGCACCGAGAAAATAACCAGCAATTGAGGAGAAAACTACACTAACCGCAAGCCTTGCCTTGGTAATCTCCTTAAAATCGGAAAAAATCAATGCAAAAGAATTGCTTTTTGCTTGGCCTACAGCAGTTTTCATTTTTATATAAATAGGTTTGCAAAGATAACGTCAATGGGATATTTCTGCAACCAAATATTGCTATTTCTGAATTATTTAATAGGCAAGAGAAAACTACCCATAACTGAGGATGTTATAGTAGGTTCATTTTTTCTAGATAAAACTTAGGCATAAAAAAACCCCGAGATAAAAGCTCGGGGTTTTTTTGATATGTTTTAAAACTTACTGTAGTTTAAATGTAATTGGAATACTAAAAGGTACACGCACCGCTCTTCCTCTTTGCTTACCTGGTGTCATTTTAGGTAATTTATCTATAATCCTTGCAGCTTCCTTTTCTAGATTTTTATCTGGTCCACGCATTCTAACGCCACCAATACTACCATCCTTTTGGATTACAAACATTACGTTCACCCTTCCTTGAATACCCATTTCCTGAGCAATTTCAGGGTAACGGAAATTTTTTCTAATGTGCTTTTGCATCATTTTATTGAAACACGCTCTTTTGTCACCTTCATCCTCACATCCAGGAAAAACTGGCACATTCTCAATTACTGCGAAAGGAACGTCCAAGTCTTCATCCATTTCATCAACAATCACATCATCAACTTCTATGATTTCTTCATCCTGACTCGTTTCAGTTGATTCGATTACGGTTTCTTCAACCTCTTCCTCATCTTCAACAACCTCAATAATTTCTGGTGCTTGTGGTGGTGGTGGTGGTGGTGGTGTTTTAATTTGCTCCGTCATCGGAACTTCTTCATCTAACAAATCATCCACGTTCATGGATGTATCATATTCATTTGTCTTATCATACGTTTTCCACTCGAAAGCGATGAACGTAAAAAGCATTACGGCAAATAGCCCCACAACAAAATAGAGACTACTATTTGTAGTTAAATCTGCTTTCGGATTCTTCTTAGGTTCCATATATATACAATTTAGTGATTGCTAATTTAACTAATTAAATACTAAAAATGCAACTAAAATTTTCATTTTAACGACCAGTCCTTGGATATTAAGCTCTTAACTATAAACATTCCTACTATCGCCCCTATGGTATTCGCTAGAACATCCCATAAATCCCCTTGTCTATTTTCCGTAAAGCCATATTGGATAAGTTCAATAATTATGCCGTAAAAAAAAGCAAAAAGAACGGTATACACAAGTGCTTTTCTAAGCTTAAAATCTTCTCTATATGTTTCCTTTACAGCCAAAACCCCAAAATACACTAACACAAAATAAAATATAAAATGAACCAATTTATCGGCGTGAGGTATGTCCAAACGAGGTGCTTTCACCACCCCGGAAAAAGAAAATAAGCTAGAAAATGTCACAAACACCAACCAACTTATAAATGCTATTCTAAAAAAAAACTTTCTAGGCACCTACCAACTCCTTGTAATCTGCATCACCCAACAGCTCCTGTACCTCATCTGGATTGTTGAATTTAATTTTAACCATCCATCCTTCGCCATAGGGGTCGGAATTAACTTTCTCTGGCTCGTCCTCTAAATTTTCGTTAAACTCAATAATCTCTCCAGATAATGGCAAAAATAAATCGCTTACAGTTTTAACAGCTTCTACCGTTCCAAAGACTTCATCTTTTCCTAGGGTTTCGTCAAGGGTATCCACTTCTACATAAACAATATCACCTAATTCGCTTTGCGCAAAGTCGGTTATCCCAACAGTAGCAATATCTCCATCAATTTTAATCCACTCGTGATCTTTTGTATATTTTAATTCTGCTGGTATATTCATTGTTCTAAAATTTGATATAGAACAAATGTAAATGATTCTACAAAGGTTTTCAAAAAAAAGGGAGATACTTGTGATTGATTTCTCGAAGTATACACTACAATTGTCCTGTTGTATTTAATCTGACTAGGTTAATCTTTACCTAAAATTTAAAACCTTCAGGTATTCTAAAAACAGAATAACCCGTTATTTAGTTGCCAAAATTATAGCGCAAAGTAAAGCCGGCATTGATAGTAGTTTGTGGGAAAGCAGTAGACACAGCAAATTGTGAGAAGTTATGATCATAAAAGAACAATGCGTTCAATTGTTTACTCAAGGCATAATCTGCCGTAAACTTAACTGAGAATAAGTTCTGGCCTGAAGTAATCTGGTTGTTATCTATATCCAAGTTTCTAATAATAGTTATATTATCCCTCAAAGTAACATCGGCCTTTAGGTTTAAATCTCCTTTTAGTCGTGTTTTACTACCTCCTATATTGGTTACTAATTTCACATCCTTAATACGGTACCCTAAACCAACAATATAGTCCGTTCCATTGATTTCTGTCATTAGATTATTGTCAAAACTTAAAGATAAGGCCCTATCTGTTCTTACCTCTGCTAATACACTCATAGAATTTTTCATCTCAAAATCCACACGTATCAGCGGATTAAACTGATCTGTTAAAACAATATTGTTTATAATATTGTCCGGTAACACATCCCCTGTTTCTAAATCAATAGCGCCGTTTTGCTTCTCCAAATTGGTCTGGAAAGAGTTTATACTATAAGAAGACCGATAGCCATGACTCAAGGAAAACCGCTTAAACTTCTTTTTAAAAAACTTATTCTTCATCAAACCAGTGTACTTAATATTCCAATTTGGAACAGGGATATTCCTAAAAGCATCTAGATTTACCCTATCCTCATTTTGTCCTGTATAGGCTGCAAAAAAAGCAGGCAATAGCACATCCTGTTGTGTCTTACTGTACCTTTCAGGGAAGCCATCATCATCTAAGATTCCAGTATCTTCTCCCCTATCGGAAACCAATCGGTTGGCAATCGTAATCCTATTGTCCTTAAACTGCTGAAAAGTCTTAGAATCAAATTCATCACTCTTGCTAAAAGCAGTACCAATCATGACCGTAGAGATGCTAAAGCTTCCAAAATTATTGCCTAATTGTAAGTTGTAAGGTTCGTCCGCAGATAGATCTACATTAAAATTCTCTTGGTAACTTTGCGAAAATTGACGGTCTGCGATCAAATCTATGGTCAAATCCCTAGTGGGTTGAGCTGTAGCCGTAATATTCAACTGCGTATTCGTTCTTCTAATGAACTGTTCGTTGAACTCCGGAAATGTAGTTAACCAACCATTTCTGGCCGCTTCAAAACGAATATCGGACTGACTACCAAAAACGAAACCTAAGCTAGGTCTTGAAGTACCTATAAACCCTACTGATTGCGTATAGCCAGGTAATACCGTACCATTGTTTTCATTATAATTTACGTTTATCCGTTTCACCATGGTAATCACATCTACCAGGGTATTAAAAAGTTTTCCGCTCTTTTTTTCTATTTTCTCCTCTTCACCAGCAGCAACACCAGCCTTGTCCCTTCTTACTGGAACTGTACTCCCTTTGGAACCGCCTTCCCGTTTTTTAAGTCCTATTAAATCATAGAACTTCTGCATGGTCAAGGAAGCTGTAAGGTTATGGGTATTTGCATTCTGAATGGTGTTTATATCACTACCAACTACTTCCCTTAAGGCATCACCACCTCGTTGCCAATCAAAATCACTGGTATAGCTATATTGCGCATTGATAAAATCAAGTACAGGTATCTTAGAAAAAGGAATTTCATAATTCAGTTGCATTTGTTGAGCATGCCTGTTGGGTTCTCCGATATCAAAAAAGCCGTCCCATAGACCCAAAGATTTATTTATATCTGAATTGGGATTACTTTCTTCCTCAAAATAATTCCGGACTATACTACTATTGGATGCAGTAAGGTTAAGCCGTAAAGACTTGGTTAAGCTATAATTAACTGCATATTGCCAATTAAACAAGTAATTACGCTGTTGTAGTTCTGGTAACTCCAAACGATCTACTCCTTCTTCCCTAACATCTCTAAAACGTTGGGCGTTAAATTGCCTGTTGATATTTGAATTCAAGGAAATACTGGCAGGTAACAGATTAAGATTTAGGTCTTTTAACCATTTCCAATAGGACCCATTAAACAAAGAATCCTTCTTAGCAAAGGGTGCCAACTCTACAGGATCAAAACTATGGGCATATACAAAACCTGTATTCACAGTTTGATCACGTAATTCTGCAATTTCAAAATCCCTATGATTGGTTTCATTGTAGGAATAATTAAAGGTAAAGTTTTCTATGTCATAGAAATTCTCGTCGGCTTCCTCTCCTCTGTCCTTGCGAACTCCGATAAGGTTAATACTCGTCCTTTTCGTATAATCTTCCGCCTGTTCCAGAATCTCTTCTGCAGCCTCCTGATCTGGGGCAGAATCAATTAAATCATCCAACTTTAAATCATCATAAACTGGGTCAAATTCTGGAGTTATAATCTGCTCAGAAATTCCATAATTGAACGGAAGCTGAATACCCCATTTTGTTGGAAGCAGTTGACCCACATTTATATTAGTAACCAAATCGTAGGAAACAGCATCTTCACGGGCCCGCTCGTTTGGCATTTGATCAATAGACCCAAAACCTGACGTACTTGTACTACCTGTGGCGGTTACATTTGCAAAATCCGCTATGTTGGCATCGATTGCAGCTACTGCTGCCCAACCCCCATTATTATCCAAACCTGCCAATCGTAATTCATTGAACCAAACCTCACCTCTAGCAGGTAAGTTATCCTGATTCTTGACTCCTAACATAACACTTCGGATACTTCCTAGTGACGGATTTCCTTTTATCCCAATACGCAATCTACCCGGCGTACGTATATCAAACTCGTCTACAGGAAAGACTTCCCCGTTTTCTACTTCAAAGAAACGTACTTGGCTCAAGTCCCCACCTTGTATCCATAGTGATTTCACCTTGTTCAAATCGCTTAAACTAATATCGATTTCGTTTATCTCCGGCCAAATTTCGCTGGGTGTAGTAGCCCCAAATTGCGTAAACTGTAATGGCAATTCCACCTGATAAAAATTCTGTGTAAAATCTGTTCCCATACGAAGGAATCCTACTAAGGGTGTAGAACTGTCCGCATAATCGCTATCCACGATTTTTTCTGCATGCAGAAACATTTTTAAATTTTTGTACTGGCGGATATCAACATTTATATTTTTAAACACCCCTCGTGAATCTTGCGCCTCCAAACCTTCTACCACAAGTGAAAGGGACTGCTCGTTTTGACGGATAATTGTATTATTATTATTTAACTGCTCACGTACTACACCTGGTGGTGACACATAAGGGATAGGAACCCTGCTGCTGTTCTCTTCTATATTTACGGCGTTTACATCCAAGGTAGTACCATCATCGTCAGGATTATTATCTTCATCATCATCCTGAAGTGACTTGGTGTAAGTACGCCAGTCGCCACGAACCAAATCCAACGTAGCAAAACGAAGTACGGTAGGACTATTAAAGCCCGTCATATACATACGCATAAAGCTGATAGACCTGAAATCGGTAATCCCTCCAACGTCATCGGTAAAATCGCTTAATGGTATTTTATATTGAATCCATCTTCTATTTAGCTGATCACCATTTGGAAGCTCGGGAGTTACGCCCTCTTTAATATCGGTTACATATTTATCATTGATGGTGGTATTTGGTTTAATATCGATACGGTACTCATAGTAGCTGTTTACAGTATTCATGGTAAGATCCCTATCAATATCCTCCACATCTGGCAATGTTGTAGAACCTCTATTTGTATCGGTCACCTGCACAGGAGAGTTACCGTCTGGGTTATTAAAATCATAGTAACGTTCTAAAATTCCACCTTCCCTATTCAAGTAGTATTGATAGTTGTCCAATGCTGGATCCGGCCCTGGATTACTATCATAAATGGCCTGCTCCGCCGCATCGTTTAATCCATCAAAACCAATATCTTGTAAGGCACGATTAGGCTCACTTACATCAAAGGCATATACCAAAGATTGTGTAGCGGGAACCTGACCCCAAGATGTAGGGGCTATAAAATCATTACTATCTACCCCAGGCAGTCCGTTTTCGTACTGTTTTTTTCCGTCCCTTAAAATATCCTCAGAAATATTTCCCAAATTCAATACCAACTCGCCGGGTCCAATTGCCAGACCATCCACATAAGGATCTAAAACCCAAAACTGCACAAACTCAACATTTGCCTGTTCAAAATTAGTACTACTCAAAGAGCGCATTATACCACCCCATTTTTCATTTGGCTGCGCAGTATCAAAACTAGAATTATTATTATAAGGCCCTTTAGCGTTGGGGTAATAAGACATATCCAAAGTACCTTGCACTGTAGTCTGCCCTTGGGCTATATCCACTTGTGGAAAAACCTCGTCTATAAAAATCCTTCTAGTTGGGTTTATAGAGATGTCATTGTCGCTAATACCATCTGGCCTTTGATTCGTATAAAAAATTGGATCTATGGTATACCAAGCCATTTTTGCCCTGCCAAAACCATTTTCTAAATTGGCTTCATCTTCAGGGGAACTGCCAGTCAACTGCCCACCTGGAGCAAATTCCAATGGAGTACTTGCTAAGGTCCAACCCAAGGAAGCACGAATATCTATGAGTGCTTGGGCACCTTCAAAATCATCTAAATAGGTGGTAGTCTCCCCTTGAAAATCTGCATTTTTTGGTGAATTGGGTTGTAACCAAGCTACCTCTGCACGGACCGATACATTCGATGGTACATCCGTATCAATATTAGGTAACTTGTTTACCATACGGGTCAAAAATGGGACCTCGGTAGAAAAATTTCCATTGAGACCAAAAATTGTATTATTAACTGGCTCTACCCCAAAGTTCGATTTTTGCGTCAGCGGGCGCTCGTTCAAGTTTAATAAGGTACCCCCAAGCACAAAATTCTTATTTATTTGATGTTCCACATTAATCCCTGTAAACCTTCTGGTTTGTTGTCCAAAAACAGCATTATTTTCTACTGAAATATTGATGGGGGTATTTGAAGCCTCTAAACTTGGATCTAAAATTTGAACAGTACCCGCTTGGTAGTTTACGGTATAGTCTATTCCCTCTTGCAATTGTCGCCCACCGGCCGTTACCCTTACCGAACCTCTTGGCACGTTGAATGCCCCAATAGGGATACCGTTACTACCTTCTGCCTTATAACGTCCCTTTAAAAAGAACTTATTTTTCTCCGGATCCTGCAAGGCCGCAGCCTTAGTAAGGGCATACATGTCTCTAAAGACATATTGGTCCTGATTTTGGTTATAGGCGGATGGGGTATTATACTGCCCTGCATTACCGTTCTCCAAGGTTTCGAATAAATACTCCCCAAAAGGCTCAACTTTGGTAAAAATAATTCGCCCACCTTGAGTATCTACCGTAATCCCGGGATAAAAATCAAAAAATCCGTCCCCTCCAGGTTGCAGATCGTTATACGCATTTAGTCGATCAAGATTAAAGACATCCAAAAGGATGCGTTCCTGAAGTCCTTCGGGCCACCCAGAACCAGGCCCTTCATCTATGGGCGTAATATAATTTCTAGGGGTTGGATCGGAATACAGGATATTCAGTTTAAAATCTTCCTCACTTAAACGAAAAGCACCGGTGGCATAAATATTCTTCATCATTAAATCCCAGATAGGATCAGTGATATTGGTTATATTACTTTTTAAGAGTTTAAGAATCAGGGTATTGTTTTCAATAATCGGGTTTGCTCCAGGAGAAACCGTAGTTGCATCCAAACCACCATTAGCAAATTCCCCTACCTGGAAAACCTCACCTTGGAAAGTATATTGAAACGCTACAGCCAATACCTCGTCATTGCTTAATCGTTGGTTCAAAGAAATGTAACCCAACTGGGAGTTAAAGGAAAAATCCCGGCCTTGCTCTAATTTTCTGGCATTTTCTAATATAGCGTAATCAAATCCTTGATTAGGATTATAGCCCGCTACGAAACTAGCCGGATTAAAGGCACTTTCGACTGTAGCAATATCCCGTACATTATCCGTCAAAGCTCCACCAGAACCAATAAGTGCCGGATCGTAATCGTTAGCATTGTTTCTAGGTCTTGTATCGGCTGGATTGTTAAAAAATCCGGCTGCCGCACCTCCGTTTTGTCCAACTCTAGTTTTATCTGGAGCTATCTCCCCTAAATCTTGTAAGGCAACCACATTCCTTACATTCAAGGTTTGCTGGCTTCTGTTAGTTACCCAAACTTCTAGTCGGGTAATCTGCACCTGACTTTGGATGTATGGATATGTTTCCAAAGCCCTATCGTAATTATCCCTAAAGTAATGTGCCAAGAAAAAGTGTTTATCCTCATCGTAGTCCAAAGCGGTAATATTAAAATCGTTCAAGGTACCACCTCCCTGGGCCACCACCGTATTATTCTGGGATCGTTGCTCCGAAAAAACCGCCGTAACACTGGTCTTGCCAAATTGTAATTGAGTCTTTACCCCAAATAGACTTTGCGCGCCTTGTATCAGCGAGCTGTTCAAGGGCATATTTACGTTACCCACCTCTATCTTCTGGAGAATATCATCCTCGGTTGGTGTGTAATCTAATTTTACAATGTTCTGAAAGTCGAACGTAGCTTCTGTATCGTAATTTGCCGTTACCTGTAAACGTTCACCGATTTTACCCAATAAACTTAAACTGATACGCTGATCAAAATCGAAGGATAAGTTGGTCCGGTTCCTTGGGGATAAGGAGGGGTTGTCGTTTTTCTGCCAAATAACCCCTAAATCCATAGCAACCGAACCCTGTGGAATTACTTCAATCGTATTTCCTCCGAAAACAGTTTGAAAAAAATCGTTATTTACGTAAAAGTTGGGAAGTAAATTTTTTCTTGCCTCCTCACTACCCTCTTTTTTACCAGAATAGGCATCCGACTTTTCCTTAAAATAAGATTTTATACCCTCTTTTTTAATAAGGTCGTAATACTGTTCAGGAGTAAGAATTACAGGATATCCAATATCGAAATCACCAATTTTCTCATTATAGATATATCTGTCCATTTGAGGGTCATAGATATATCTGGAAACGATACTTTCCGGATTCTCCAGCACGATACGTCCCAAATCAAATCCAGTTTTAACCGAATCTACTTCCTGCTCATCGGTTTCCTGAGCCATAACGGTTGCTATGGACCCAAAAACACATACGAACAGAAAGAAATACTTAAAATACTTTTTAAGATGATTGATTGCCCCTGATTTAAAATTGGTTACAAATTCTTGAGCGCGAGTTTTATAATATTCTCTACGCTCAGGGAGGCATCTTGGGATATTACTTTGTCAACTACCTTTTCGGCCTGTCTTCTAACAAATCCTAGAACCTCTAAAGCAGATAACGCTTCATCCTTATTTGTATTGTTTGAAGTTGAGGAAAGTTCGTCTATATCATACACTTTCAAAATCTTATCCCTAAGGTCCAAAATCACTCTTTGCGCAGTTTTAGCTCCAATTCCCTTAATTGACTGTATCGCCGGCACATCAGCATTGGCAATAGCATCTCTGATTTGTAATGGGGACATGGAAGACAACATGGTTCTTGCCGTACTGGAACCGATACCGGAAACGGACAGTAATAACCGAAATATTTCACGTTCCGATTTTTCAGCAAATCCGAATAACGTATGAGAATCTTCCTTTACCTGCAAATGCGTGTAGAGACTCAACAACTCACCATCAGGTATATTGGAAAAAGTATGCAAGGAAATATTCACAAAATATCCTACCCCACCGCACTCAATAATAACATACGTTGGATTTTTTTCTACTAATTTTCCTTTAAGATGATGTATCATGGGGTATTAAGTTCAAGTTTTAAATCGAGCATAATTCACTTGGATTTCATTACTAAACCAAGTAAAGTTTACTGTTTTATCGTTCCTGTTTTTGCTTTTTTTCGTTTTTCTCTTTCTTGCGCATCAATAACGGCTACAGCGGTCATATTAACGATTTCATCCACGCTAGCTCCCAATTGCATAATATGGACGGACTTTCGAAGGCCTACCATAATTGGACCAATGGAATCTGCCTTATTAAGTTCCTTCAACAGCTTGTAGGTAATATTGGCTGACTCTAAATTCGGGAATATTAAGGTATTTACCTTTCTGCCTGCAAGTTTTGAGAATGGAAATTTACTTTGGCGCAATTCTTTGTTCAATGCAAAATCAGTTTGAATCTCACCATCTACTACCAATTCAGGATTCTTTTCATGCAAGATTCGCACAGCCTCCCTTACCTTCTTCGCATGTGGATGTGATGAAGAACCAAAGTTGGCATAACTTAAGAGTGCCATAACAGGCTCAAAGCCAAAGTTAGTGGCAACGTTTGCTGTCATTTGAGCAATTTCGGCAATTTCCTCAGCATTTGGATCAATATTAATGGAGGTATCCGCTAGGAACAAAGGTCCACGGTCCGTAATCATAATATTTACCGTAGATACTTTTTTTACATTGGCCGCTCTACCTATAACTTCCATAATAGGTTTTACCACGGTTGGATAGGCTCTTGAATACCCAGAAATCATTCCGTCCGCATCACCTTCCAATACCATCATTGCACCAAAATAATTGCGCTCTTTCATCTTTATTTTTGCACTATATAGCGTAGTTCCATTTCGTTTTCTACTTTCCCAATATTTGATAGCATAACGGTTGTGGCGCTCATCATACTCTTTGGATATTGGATCTACTATGGGTATGTCCGCATCAAACTCCAGCTCCTTTTTAAGTTCAAGAATAATATCTTTCCTTCCTAAAAGAATAGGTTGTGCAATTCCTTCTTCATGCACTATTTGGGCTGCTTTTAAAACATCTAGCTGATCTGCCTCTGCGAAAACAATACGTTTGATATTGGATTTTGCCCGGCTATGGAGTAATCTCACTACCTTATTGTCGTTTCCAGAGCGTTGCAGCAATTCTTCCTCATATTTGTCCCAATCCTCAATAGGTGATTTTGCAACACCACTTTCCATGGCAGCTCTTGCAACTGCAGGAGGTATTTTAGCTATAAGCCGCTGATCAAAGGGTTTAGGAATAATATAATCTTTCCCAAACGTTAATCTTGTTTCCCCGTAAGCAATGTTCACTTGCTCAGGCACTGGCTCTTTGGTTAATTCCGCCAAGGCTTTTACAGCTGCCATTTTCATTTCTTCGTTAATGGCAGTGGCACGTACGTCTAAGGCACCTCTAAAAATAAAAGGGAAACCTAAAACATTATTCACTTGGTTTGGATGATCCGATCTTCCAGTCGCCATAATAATATCCTTTCGGGTATCAATGGCTAAATCATATTTAATCTCCGGATCCGGATTGGCCATAGCGAAAACAATAGGATTATCTGCCATGGACAATAGCATTTCCGGGGATACGATATCCGCAATGGAAAGTCCCACAAAAACATTGGCACCTACCATAGCTTCATCTAAAGTATCTATCTTCCTATCTGAAGCAAACTCTAATTTCTCTTTAGACAAATTATCACGATCGCTGCGAATTACTCCTTTACTATCAAGCATCACAATATTTCTTGGCTGTGCTCCAAAAGCCTTATACAAGCGTGTACAAGAAACAGCTGCAGCACCTGCGCCACTAATCACAATTTTCACTTCCTCCATCTTCTTGCCTGTAAGCTCAAGTGCGTTCAATAATGCGGCCGCGGAAATAATAGCCGTACCGTGTTGATCATCGTGCATTACCGGAATATCCAATTCTTCCTTTAATCTTCTTTCTATCTCAAAAGCCTCGGGAGCTTTAATATCCTCTAAATTAATTCCTCCAAAAGTAGGGGCAATCATTTTTACGGTTTCAACGAACTTATCTACATCTTCGGTATCCAATTCTATATCAATACCGTCAATATCAGCAAAAATCTTAAAAAGCAAACATTTTCCTTCCATCACAGGTTTGGAAGCTTCGGGCCCTATATTTCCCAAACCCAAAACGGCAGTACCATTTGAAATAACTGCTACAATATTCCCCTTGGCGGTATACTTATAGACATTTTCGACATCTTTGGCTATTTCTAAACAAGGTTCCGCAACACCCGGAGAATACGCCAGTGCTAAATCTCTTTGTGTAGAATAGGGTTTGCTAGGGACAATCTTAATCTTTCCTGGTTGTGGCTTGGCATGGTAAATTAGTGCTTCCCTTCGCTGTTTTTGCTTGCTCATATGGTGTGCTTTAAAAAAACAAATTTAGGTGTATTCTTTTAAAAAGTACACGCTCTTCATGGTTTAAACCAAAAAATGAAAGAAAGCGCTAAAACAAATGCAAACAAGTACTATTCTGCGTTTTTTGGAACATTCAATCGCATGGCCAAAACAGCTGAAATAATAAAAAAAGCACCTGCAAAAAGAATAGCATTAATGGCACTTCCACCCAATAGATACTTATAAATGGGTCCGAAAGTTAGCGTTTCAATTCCCATAGGAATAACAATCATCATATTAAGTATACCCATATAGACTCCTCTTCTATCTTGTGGCACTACTTTGGAAACCATGGTATATGGAATTCCCATCATTGCTGCCCAACCAACTCCGAACAATACCATTGGAGCAAGGACGAGCAACGAATCTCCTATAAACGGTATGGCGAACAATGCCAAACCCGTACCTACAAGACTTAATGCATATATTTTTTTTCCTCCATATTTAAGAGTGAGCGGCACCAAGGCCAAAGCGACCACCATAGTAACAATATTATATGTTAAACTCATCTGGGCAGATTGAGAAGCAGCCTCGGAGGTAGAATATCCCATAGTTAATTTAAACAAAGGGGTAATGTATTGCCAATATACGAACAGTGCATACCACTGAAATAAGTAAACTGCTCCTATCTTCCACATAAAAGCAGGCATTTCTTTTATGGCCTTGGAAATTTCTAGAAAAGGTTTTGCAATACGAGTTGTTGCTGGCTGGGCTTTATCGTAATTGATTTCTGCAAGCTCTTCTGCTGAAGGTGGAATCTCGGGTGTTTTGAGTACGGACCATAATATAGTAGCTACTGAAAGTATCCCCCCTATGTAAAATGAATAGTACAGCCATTGGGGTATGGAACCCGCAACCTCAATTGAATCATCTCCTAACAAATATTGGAATAATACAATAGATCCATTTGCCAAAAGAATCCCCGCACCTACAAATAAACTTTGCATTTGGAAACCTAAACTCAATTGCTTCTCTGGTAGTTTATCTCCAACAAAAGCTCGGTAAGGCTCCATGGCCATATTATTACCAACGTCCAATATCCATAAAAGTCCGACTGCGAACCATAGAACGGGACTTGTAGGGAATGCGAACAAACATAGACTCCCTATGATTGCTCCAATCAAAAAATAAGGTTTACGTCTACCCCATTTTGGAGACCAGGTCTTATCCGACATTGCGCCAATGATAGGCTGAATTACCAATCCTGTTACAGGACCAGCAATGTTCAAAATAGGAAGCATCTCCTCAGGAGCTCCCAAATATAAAAAGATAGGATTAATGGCGGTCTGTTGTAATCCAAAACTATATTGGATACCCAGGAATCCAACATTCATATTGAAAATCTGCCAAAAATTTAAACTTGGTTTCGTTATTTTCATCTTTAAAAGTTCAACTTTTATTACCTATTTATATCGATATGCTAAAAAATTGAGAATATCATTCCATATTTCTCAAAATAGAATGGCTTCCAAGATAGTATTTTTAGTCGTTGATTAATTCCTTAGGTGTATAAAAGCTATAAATTTTAGCAACTCTAACGATTGCGCAAGCTAATTATCATTTTAAAAAATTAATATTTCGTTGTAATCCTGAAAACTTGGTGCGCTTAACCGCCGACTTCTGAAAAACCTTTCTAAAAACATCTTCCGTTATCTCTTCCCAATCTTTTTTGGACATAGTAAGAAGTTCTGGATGTGGATTAAACAGGGGTTCGTTATGAGGTTTGGAAAATTTGTTCCAGGGACAAACATCTTGACAAACATCACATCCAAAGGCCCAGTCATCAAACTGGCCTTGAAATTCATTTGGAATTTCATTCTTCAATTCAATAGTAACATAGGAAATACATTTACTACCATCTACAACATAAGGCTCTACAATAGCTTCTGTTGGGCAGGCATCAATACATGCCGTACACGTACCGCAGTGATCGGTTACCGGTGTATCGTAATCCAATTCCAAATCTACTATCAATTCCGCTATAAAATAAAAAGAACCTGCCCGCTGCGTAAGTAGGTTACTATGCTTTCCAATCCACCCCAGTCCACTTTTAGCCGCCCAAGCTTTATCTAAAACCGGTGCCGAATCTACAAAAGCGCGACCATTAACCTCGCCTATTTCATCAGCTATAAATTCTTGAAGTTCTCTTAATTTAGATTTGATAACATGATGGTAATCGTGTCCATAGGCATATTTAGAAATTTTATACGTGTTTTCAATTTGCTTAGCTTCAGGATAATAGTTTAACAGCAGAGAAATCACAGATTTGGAACCTTCCACTAAAAGTCTAGGATCTAACCGCTTATCAAAATGGTTTTCCATGTAGGCCATTTCTCCGTGCATGTTCCGCTCCAACCAACGCTCTAAACGCGGAGCGTCCTCTTCCAAAAAATCTGCTTTAGAGATACCACAGGACAAAAAACCGAGTCGTTTTGCTTCTGTTTTTATAATTTCAGATGTCTTGGACCTATTCATCTTGCTATAAAATGAAGTTTCACAGCAACCGGTTTTAAAGAGATAAGCGGATTGATTTGTATATCGTCAACATCCGGCTCCAATTTATAGGTGTGAAGCAACTCTGCAATAGTCATTATCATCTCCTGCATGGCAAAATTATTACCAACGCACATACGTGGCCCTGCACCAAAAGGGAAATAATAATCTGAAAAATCCTTTTTATTACTAGGGTCAAATCGCTCCGGTATATAGTCTTGGGGCGCATCCCAGAAACGTTCATCCCTATGTAGTTCATAAATAGCCAAGAGCAGCATGGTATTTTTTGGAATCTTGTATCCATCTATTTCATCTTCGGCAATAGATTCCCTGTCTATGTAATACGCCGGCGGATACAACCGCATTCCCTCCTCAATACATTGTTTTACATAACCAAGATTTCTAAAATCTTCCATTTCAAGGTCCTTTCCCCAATCTAGTTGAGAAATTTCCTGATAAGCTTTTTCCTGTACTTCTGGATGTTTTGCTAGTAAATTCAACGTAAACCCTAAAGCATTTGCCGTGGTTTCGTGACCCGCCGCGAATAGGATGAGTACTTCATCTATTAGCTGTTCTTGGGACATGGAACTCCCATCTTCATATCGGGCCTTTAAAAGCATATCAAGTAAATCGTCCTTGTCGGAGTTTTCAGCAATCCGTTCCGCAATAATTTGACTCAAAATAGATCGTGCCTTTTTCGAGAGTGTTATATGGCTTTTAATTTTTCCAGATAAGATATACCACCAGTTCAAATAGGGTTGTCGCATTTCTTTAATGAGCATGTGCTGGTTGGCCTCGGTGATATCCTTTAGGTCTGCCATTTCCTTTTGGATATCATCACGACTAAATAACGACGTTGCCACCACTTGAAAGGCCAAATCGCCCATTAAGGGATATATATCTTGAAGTTGATTGGGACGAATGCGAGTTAACTCATTTCTAATAGCCTTTTGCATAATCTGCAAAAGGCCATGAAGCTTTTTCTTATGAAAAGCAGGCTGTACCATTCGGCGATGTGTTCGCCAATGTTCCCCGTTAGATGTCAATAATCCATGACCAATATATTTGGCTAAATCGACGGTTTGCAAAGAAGATTTTTGGTATTTTTTTTGCTCGGTTTGAAGTACCTGTTTTATGAATTTAGCGTGTCTCGTAAAAACGATACGCTTACGAAATCCTACTTCAACCTCAAAAATATCACCAAGCCTATTAAAATTATCATGGTGAAAAGGAAGTGGGTTGCTAAGGATTTGCTTTCTATTCTTGAATACGTGAGAACGTGAAACCAGTGGGAGTTTTTTTATCAAAATAAACCTCCTTGACTATTATTTTTAGTCCTCCCTAAATGTTTATAGGCCAATTCGGTCACTTCACGGCCACGGGGCGTCCTCATAATAAATCCCTGTTGTATTAAAAAAGGTTCGTAGACTTCTTCTATAGTTTCCGCACTCTCAGAAACCGCAGTCGCTATAGTCGTTACTCCTACTGGTCCTCCTTTAAATTTATCTATGATAGTTGTTAAAATTTTATTATCCATCTCGTCAAGTCCATGCGCATCTACATTTAAGGCTTTTAGGCTAAATTTGGATATCTCCATGTCTATATTACCATTCCCTTTGATTTGGGCAAAATCACGAACACGTCGCAATAGCGAATTACAAATCCGTGGCGTTCCCCTGCTCCTACCAGCAATCTCAATAGCAGCATCGTTAGTAATGGAAACTTTTAGAATTTCCGCACTTCGTTCCACAATCGTGGACAATAGTTCCGTTGAATAATATTGCAACCTACTTTGAATCCCAAAACGCGCCCTCATAGGAGCCGTTAACAATCCGGAACGCGTGGTTGCGCCAATCAAGGTAAACGGGTTCAAGTTTATTTGCACCGATCTTGCGTTGGGACCGCTCTCAATCATAATATCAATCTTGTAGTCTTCCATTGCAGAATACAGATATTCTTCCACAATAGGACTCAATCTATGAATCTCATCTATAAAAAGTACGTCACGTTCGTCTAAATTCGTCAATAACCCTGCTAGGTCACCCGGCTTATCTAAAACTGGGCCTGAAGTAATCTTTATTCCTACTTCTAACTCGTTCGCTAATATATTAGCCAAGGTTGTTTTACCCAGTCCTGGAGGACCATGAAACAAAGTGTGATCTAAAGCCTCTCCACGCTGGTTTGCAGCCTCTACAAAAACCTTAAGATTCTCCAGAACCTGTTCTTGCCCAGTAAAGTCATCAAAACTAATAGGTCTTAACACTTTTTCTATATCCAGTTCGGCATCTGAAAAACCGTCTGCAGAAGGGTCTAAATACTCGTTCATATCTTAACAAAGATAGGCAAACACTCCTAAAGTTTTTCCTTGCTAAGCACCCTTTATTTTGATTAAAATCATAAAGAAATTCGTAATTTTAAAACATGGAAAAGAAAGTATACACCCCGGGAACCTTACAATATATCCCATTCTTTTATGTGATTTGGTCAGATGATTTGGTTTCGGCTTCAGAAATTAATGTAGTTGAAAAAGCAATCAAAAACGATACTAGCCTAAACCCCAATGAAAAGACAGTGCTATACTCCTGGCTAAACGTTAAAACACCTCCAAAGAACGAAACAATAAAACAGTGGAAACAGACGATTTCTAATTCTAAGGTGAAACTTATTGAAAGTGAAACATATCCTCTAGCAACTTTTAGTCAAAAGATAGTTTGCCATTATAACGATACTTGTCCCTTTAACGATAGTTTAAAGAATATCGAAATTAATTTAGGTATTCAGCCCAACCACTATAACCATCTATTTGACGTAGAAGTGGTGCATGAAATCTCTTCAGGTTTCTTTAAAGCTTCTGAAATTGACAGCCTTTTAAAAGGTAAGAATGCAAAAGTTATAGACCATTTTAGAAATACCTTGAACCACCCTATTTTTAAATGGGATACTCATAGAAACAAAGAAGAGTTCCGGAAAAAAGTTTTGAATCAGGTCATTTTTTTGGCAGACAAAGGCTATGGAGCTATGGCCTTTTCTAAAGCATACGGAGGAACAGAAGATATGGAAGGATACGCCACCATATTTGAAAATATGATGTTTGTAGATGGCAGCCTTACCATAAAATTTGGAGTCCAATTTGGACTCTTTGGTGGTAGTATTCAAAAATTAGGTACAAAAAAACATCATGATGCTTATTTGGGCAAAACAGGCAAGGCTAGTTTATTAGGATGTTTTGCCATGACTGAAACGGGCCATGGCTCCAACGTAAGGGGCATAAAAACCACAGCCACCTACAACAGAACTGAAGATAGCATCATCATACATACCCCAGGAAAAAACGACAATAAAGAATACATAGGCAATGCATTACATTCTACTATGGCTAGTGTGTTCGCCCAATTAATCGTGGATGGCAAAAACGAGGGAGTTCATGCTATTCTAGTGCCTTTGCGTGACACTAATCACAATACGTTACCGGGTGTTACTATAGAGGACAATGGCTATAAACTGGGATTAAACGGAGTAGACAACGGTAAAATATGGTTTCATCAAGTAGAAGTTCCAAGAGAAAATCTACTGAATAAATACGGAGATATTACTACCGAGGGGGTCTATAAATCTGATATTAAAAATCCAAACAAGCGATTTTTTACCATGTTGGGGACCTTAGTAGGCGGGAGAATATGCGTAGCACGCGCTGGGCTTGGAGGGGCTAAAATGGCCTTGGCCATAGCTATAAAACATGCATTAAAGAGGCGACAGTTTAATGATAGTGTTAAGGTACAAGAAGATTTACTTATGGATTATCCTACACATCAACTGCGTCTAACTCCATTAGTAGCTAGTTCCTACGTATATCATGTAAGCTTAGACAAAATGATGGAAGCCTACTGTGACGAAACCCAGCCAGACAAACGCAAGGTAGAAACACAGGTTGCAGGATTAAAAGCTATAATTACCTGGTTCGCTAATGATACTATACAAGAATGCCGTGAAGCATGTGGTGGTAAAGGGTATCTTTTGGAAAACAGAATTGCAGACCTAAAAGGTGATGTAGATATTTTTACCACATTTGAAGGAGATAACAATGTGTTACTTCAATTGGCTGCCAAAGGGGTACTATCAGATTTTAAGGCTGAATTCAATAGTGCAGGCTTTACCACCGTGCTTAAGTTATTAAGCAAACAACTAAGCGATAAACTCACTACAATTAATCCTGTATATTCCAATAAGGTTGACAAAGAACATCTATACAATCCAAAATTCCATAAACACGCTTTTAATTACAGAACCAGGAGACTTACCTACACATTAGCCATGCGTATAAGAGGGTATATTAAAAAAGGCGTACCGTCCTATCAAGCATTTTTAAAAGTTCAGACGCATTTATTGGCTTTGGGCAAGGCGTACAGTGTTGAATTGGCATACTCAACATTTTACACTTTTACAGAGAATATTGAGGACGAAAAAAACAAAGAACTTTTCCGAAAATTAGGTAGTTTGTATGCCTTGTACGAGATACGTAAAGATGCATCTTGGTATTTGGAACAAGGCTATTTGGGGAACACAAAATCAAAAGCAATTAGGCAACGTACCGAAAGGCTTTGTACAGAGTTACGACCTCATATTAACTCATTGGTAGATGGTTTTGGGATTCCAGAACATTGTATGTCCGCACCCATAGCTAAAGAATAATATGTAAAAAAAGCAAAGAGAACGCTGCTAATTATTTTCTTTATGTAGCTGAGAGGTATCCAAAAAGTCAGTTATTATGATTTTAGGGTTGCCATAAAGACTGGTTTTAGAAGCACCCTTAGCGGACAGTTCAAATTTCTCTACGGCATGAACTTTAGCATCGGGAGAATCTTCCGTAAAAAGAACAACAGTTTTGGACAGGAACTCTTCTGCATTGAGATTCGTATTACCATATAATTTAGCAGTCAGCACATCCGTATTACCCTCTAGCTTAAGCGATGCATTATTGTACATATACACCGAATGGTTCTGACCGGTGGCGTATACCTTAGCATCAATCTTATCTTTAAACAAAAGATTAAGAGAATCACTGGCCACATTAAAATCACCAGAACTATTACCTTTCATATTTATATTGATAAGGTCTGCCGTAGCATTCAAAATAAGTCTAGCCGTTCCCGAAGTATTCACCTCCAACATATCGGAAGTGATTACATCCTTCATTGTAATTAGACCAGTACTAAGTGTCAAAGCGTCTAATGTTGCATAAAACACCGTAACGCTCAACTTCTTCTTAGAAGTAATGTTATAGAATGAAGAAATGAACAATGTACCATCCTTCACGGTAAACTTTAAAACGTCCATTAGATTATCATCGGCTTCAATTGTAACACTCTCCGAGTTTCCTTTTTGAATCATCACCTCTAAATCGTCGCTTAACGAAATAGCATTGAAAGGTGGTAACTCTTCTGTCCTCACTATCACATTTCTATTTCCTTTTAACTTTGGTTTTCTCTGAGCAAAACTCTGGAAACCAAAACAAAACACTACAAGTACAATAAGTATTCTTTTCATATTAGTATCATTACACTTAATAAAATAAATTCATCTTTTAAATGCATTATAAAAGTACAACATTCTAAATAGTAAACTAACTGCAAAAAAAATGCCCAACTTATTAAGTTGGGCATTTATCTAGATTTATATTCCAACTTAATGGTTTAATTCCTCCTCATCATTCTGTAAAGGAACGTTTTGAGGCACAAAATCTTGTCCTGGAATTATGTATTCTCCATCTTCGTCAACCTTGCTGTAATCATAAGCCCATCTGTGTACTTCCGGGATGGCACCTGGCCAGTTTCCATGGATATGCTCCTGAGGCGCAGTCCATTCCAACGTATTGGAACTCCAAGGGTTTTGAGGTCCTTTTTTTCCATAAAACATACTGTAAACGAAGTTCGCAACAAACACCAATTGTGCGGCAGCAGCAATCAGAGCGAACACGGTCATCAATACCTGCACATCGGATAATTCATCAAACATTGGAAATGCCGTGTTTTGATAATATCTTCTTGGAACACCAGCCATACCTACAAAATGCATTGGAAAGAATACACCGTAAGCACAAATCGCAGTTACCCAAAAATGCACATAACCCATATTCTTATTCAGCATTCTACCTTCAAACATTTTAGGGAACCAGTGATACACCCCTGCGAACAATCCATAAAGAGCAGATATACCCATTACAAGGTGGAAATGCGCTACTACAAAATACGTATCATGCACATTTATATCCAAGGTGCTATCTCCTAATATAATCCCAGTAAGACCACCAGTAATAAACGTGGATACTAACCCAATTGAGAACAACATAGCCGGATTCAGTTGGAGATTACCTTTCCAAAGCGTTGTTATATAATTAAATGCTTTTACAGCTGATGGAATCGCAATCAACAAAGTAGTAAAGGTAAATACCGATCCTAAGAAAGGATTCATACCAGAAATAAACATATGGTGACCCCAAACGATTGTAGATAAGAAAGCTATTGCTAAAATAGACGCTACCATGGCACGATAACCAAAAATAGGTTTCCTAGCGTTTGTAGACATTACTTCAGATGTAATACCCAACGCTGGTAATAATACGATATATACCTCTGGGTGACCTAAGAACCAAAATAAGTGCTCATAGAGCACAGGAGAACCACCTTGGTAGTGTAACACTTCACCTTGAATAAATATATCCGATAGGAAAAACGAAGTACCAAAGCTCCTATCCATAATCAACATCAACGCTGCTGAAAGTAAAACAGGAAAAGAAATAACCCCAATTATAGCGGTAACAAAGAATGCCCAAATAGTCAAAGGCAATCGTGTCATAGACATACCTTTAGTTCTAAGGTTTATTACCGTTACTATATAGTTTAATGAACCCAATAAGGAAGACGCAATGAATATAGCCATGGAAGACAACCATAAGGTCATTCCCATACCCGATCCAGGTTGCGCCATAGGTAGCGCACTCAAGGGTGGATATATTGTCCATCCAGCAGCAGCTGGTCCCGCTTCCACAAATAACGAAATTACCATAACAACGCTAGCTACAAAAAACATCCAAAAAGAAACCATATTAAGGAAACCAGATGCCATATCACGGGCACCAATTTGCAAGGGAATTAATAAGTTACTAAACGTACCACTTAATCCTGCCGTTAAAACAAAGAACACCATTATAGTACCATGCATTGTAACTAATGCTAAATACACATCGGCATCCATTATTCCGTCAGGAGCCCATTTACCTAAAAATGTATCAAAAACTAAGAATGATTCTCCTGGCCATGCCAACTGCATCCTCATCAACAAAGACATTGCAATGCCGATAAAACCCATAACCAAAACACCTAAAATCAGGTATTGTTTGGCAATCATTTTATGATCTTGACTAAAAATATACTTTGTTACAAACGTTTCTTTGTGATGGTGCCCATGATCGTCGTGAGCATGTTCATCTACATGTGCTGTTACTGATGACATAATCTTTTTTTTATTTAATTTTCTTTTTCTAGCCTAATTTACTCAGCGGACATAGCCATGGTCTCTTGAAACGTCTGTTGACCTTTCAACCACTCATTGTATTCCTCTTCCGTCTCCACTATAATCTTCATTTGCATATTGTAATGAGATTTACCGCAAATTTTATTACAAAGAAGTATATAATCAAACTCCCATGGATCTAAGATTTCATCTCCACTAGCTGATTTCTCCGCTCTTATTATATTGGTTCTTTTCACCTTATCCACAACATCTGGATCCTGGCGCATCTCCTCGGTTGTATAGATTGGTGTAAATGAAAACTCTGTTGTCATTCCGGGTACACAGTTCATTTGTGCTCTGAAGTGCGGCATATATGCAGAGTGTAAAACATCTTGGGAACGCATTTTAAAGTTTACTTTTCTACCTACGGGCAAATGCAACTCTTTTACTATAATATCATCCGAAGCATAGGTATCTGCTTCATCCAGTCCCATTACATTAGCCCTATCAATATCAATAAGTCTAACATTAGCACCACCTAACACATTATCACTACCACCATATCTAGCGGTCCAATTAAATTGTTGTGCATACAACTCTACAATCAATGGATCATCTTCATCATTAACATCCATTATATTTGTCCAAGTATATAAGCCCCAAAGAATTAAACCGGCCAATACAATGACTGGTATAATGGTCCAAATAAATTCTAGTCTATCATTATCGGCATAGAACAAAGCCTTTTTACCTTTCTCACCTCTGTACTTGTATCCAAAATAATGTAAGAGCGCTTGCGTTATGGTCTGTACAATGAAGATGATAATCATTGAGATAAACATCAGGTAATCCACTTCAGCACCGTGTTCAGAACCTGCTGTAGGCAACAAAAACTTTGAATACTTAGCAAAACTAAAAATCGTTATACCGTAGATAAATACAAGAAAAGCAAACAGCATATAACCATTATACTTATTGTCCTTATCTGTTGCAATTTCGGTATTATTCGTTTTAAGCTGTGACAGCTCAAAAATCTTGGTCATTTGCCAAATAGCAATTGCCACGAGTACTAAAACAACTAAAATTAATAATGTAGTCATTGTATGATTTGATATTATACTTTAAAATTTATTAATAATGAAAGTGTTTACTTTCTTCAATAAATGGATTTCTCTTAGGTTGTAAAGGTGCTGTTGCAAGCGCCCTAAACACCCAAAATATAAAGAAACCGGCAAAAAACAATACAGAACTGATTTCAGGGATACCAATGTACCATTGATCTCCTACAGTAGCTGGCATAATAGCGTTAAAAATATCCATATAATGCCCTGCCAAAATAACAAGTCCAGCCATTACAACAAACCAATTCACACGTTTGTAATCACTATTCATTAATAATAGTACAGGGAATAGAAAGTTCATGGCTACCATGCCAAAGAACGGTAAGTTATAATCTTCTATTCTTGTTACAAAATACGTTACCTCTTCTGGAATATTGGCGTACCAAATTAACATAAATTGAGAGAACCATAAATAAGTCCAAAATATGCTAATTCCAAACATAAACTTAGCCAAATCATGTATATGACTATCGTTGACATCTGGCAGATGTCCTTTAGATTTGAGATATATAGTAACCATGGCAATTACCGTGATACCGGATACAAACATACTTGCGAAAATATACCAGCCAAATAGCGTACTAAACCAATGCGGATCTACACTCATTATCCAATCCCATGACATCACAGACTCACTAATCAAGTAAAACACTAAGAAACCAGCAGATATCCTAAAATTCAGTTTAAAATTAGAGTCATCGTCAGAGGCATCCTGCTTTAGCGAAAGTTTTCTGGAATATTCCCTGTATCCAATCCAACCAGCCAAAAATATGACAGCTCTTATCAGGAAAAAGGTTGGATTTAAATAACCAGATTTTGCTTGTATGATTTCATCATGCGCCACTATCTCCGGGTCCATCCAAATAAACAAATGATTCATATGCAATACGGAGAGCAATAAGATTACAAATACGATAATACCTCCGGGTACTAAATAAGCTGTAATAGCTTCCATCACCCTAAACAACAGGGGAGACCAGCCTGCTTGGGCCGCCCGCTGAATGGCATAGAAAGCCAAAACTCCTAAAGAAATCATCATAAAAAAGAATGCAGCAACATAAAGTGCAGCCCAAGGTTTATTTTGAAGTTGATGCAGCAAATGCTCATCGTGTGCCGCGTCGTGTCCTTCATCATGTGTTGCTACTGCATGCGATGCGTCCTCATCATGACCGTCATCGTGACTTGCAACCATTGCTTTTGCTTCTTCTACCGTGTTAGGAGCCATAACAAATCCACCGACAATCCCTAAAAGGCCTACTGCCATCAGAATTATGGAACCAATTTTTAGTCTATTTGAAAACGTATACATAGTATTGCTTACCTATTATTTGGTTAAATCACTCTTTAGTTGCATCACATACTCTGACACTTGCCACATTTCCGTCGTATTCAGTTGAGAAGCGTAAGATCCCATTGAATTTAAACCGTATTGTACCACATGAAAAGTAGAACCTACATTAATATTTCTAGCAGCATCATCGTAACTAGGAACTCCTAATATTTTCTCCCTTTTCACCAAAGTACCTTGTCCTTTACCTTTTGGACCATGGCAAATAGCACAATATATATTATACATTTCTTTACCCTTGGTCAAATTTATCTCAACATTTACAGAATCTAATGGGCTAACATTTAATCTAGCCAATTCTCTCCCTTCAAGGGTGTTTTCAATTCCGTAAGGCAACCAACCTCTATTAATCGTATTCGCTGGTGGCACCATCGCCTGAGAACCATTGGGTAAAAAATCTACCTGCTGATACGTTTCATAGCCAACTGGCTCATACATATTAGGCATATACTGATAATTTCGCTTGGTCTTATCACTGCAAGAAGCCAACAACATCAGCAATCCAAACGTTACTATTATTTTTTTAAAACTGTTCATATTTAATGACTGTTTTTTTCTGATATATTTATTTCTACAGCTCCTGTATCTGCTAACAAATCCTTCAATTCTTGCTCGTTATCATGAATCTCTATTTCCATTAGAAAATGATCATCGGTCGTTCTTACATCAGGATTTTCAGCTTTCTTAAACGGCCATAACCTACTCCTTAAATAGAACGTAATTACCATTAAGTGAGCTGCAAAGAAAACGGTCAATTCAAACATAATTGGAACGAACGCCGGCATATTTTCCAAGTAACTAAAACTTGGTTTCCCACCTATATCTTGCGGCCAATCCTCTATCATGATGTAATTCATCATTACTACTGACACGGCAAGACCCACACAACCATAAAGAAAAGCGGTTATTGCAATTCTTGTTGGCTCCAATCCCATAGCTTTGTCCAATCCGTGGACTGGAAAAGGACAATAGACTTCATCTATATGATGCTTAGCTGCTTTTACCTTTTTAACGGCGAGCATCAATATATCATCATCGTCGTAAAAAGCATGTATAACTTTAGATGCCATATTTATCTTTTGTTATTTAATAATAATGTTGCCTGTCCAGCCCAATCATCACGTTGTGCCCTACCTGGGAACGAACCTGTTATAGAATCCAACAAGTTGTACTCCTTTTCAGTCATCCTAGCTACTTGGGCAAACGTAAATATTCCAATCTGATTTAAGGTTGATTCCATTTGTGGTCCAATACCTTTTACCTTTTTAAGGTCGTCCGGTGTATCTTTTGTAGCATCAAAAGTACCTAGAGAACTTAATAACTCCGTAACTCCCATTTTATCATCCACTACCGGAGCAATTTCCTCTGTAACAACAGTATCTGTAATCGCAACATTTGCCGTAGCTATCTGATACAGTGGCTTACCTGATTCTCTTAAATCTTTATACTTCTGCCCTGATGCTTTAAGAATTGATTTCACCTCTGCCTGAGCAATAACCGGGAATGTCCTTGCATATAAAAGGAATAACACAAAAAAGAATCCGATTGTACCAATAAAAATTCCAATGTCCACAAAAGTGGGAGAGAACATTGTCCATGAAGATGGCAAATAATCTCTGTGTAATGACGTAACTATAATTACAAAACGTTCAAACCACATTCCTATATTCACTACAATAGAAATAAAGAACGAGAACATTATGCTTGTACGTAGCTTTTTGAACCACATAAACTGTGGAGAAAACACATTACAAGTCATCATAGACCAATAAGCCCACCAATAAGGTCCAGTTGCCCTATTCAAGAATGCGTACTGCTCGTATTCAACCCCCGAATACCAAGCCATAAACAATTCCGTGATATAAGCACAACCCACAATAGAACCTGTAAGCATGATTACAATGTTCATTAACTCTATATGCTGCACCGTAATGTAAGCTTCTAAATGACATACTTTCCTCATTATAATCAATAAGGTATTTACCATAGCAAACCCAGAAAAGATTGCGCCAGCCACAAAATATGGTGGAAAAATGGTAGTGTGCCATCCTGGTATTACAGACGTAGCAAAGTCAAAAGATACAATCGTGTGTACCGAAAGTACCAACGGTGTTGCCAAACCTGCCAAAACAAGGGAAACTTCTTCAAAACGCTGCCAATCCTTAGCTCTTCCACTCCACCCAAAGCTCAATAAACCGTATATTTTCTTTTGAAAAGGCAAAACGGCCCTATCACGAATCATTGCAAAATCGGGTAGTAATCCAGTCCACCAGAATACCAATGAAACGGACAAATAAGTTGAAATGGCAAATACATCCCAGAGTAACGGAGAGTTAAAATTCACCCATAAAGAACCAAATTGATTTGGAATAGGCAATACCCAGTATGCCAACCATGGTCTACCCATGTGGATAATAGGAAATAATCCGGCTTGTATTACCGAGAAAATTGTCATAGCCTCCGCAGAACGGTTAATTGCCATTCTCCATTTTTGACGAAACAATAACAGTACCGCAGAAATTAAAGTTCCTGCATGACCGATACCTACCCACCA
>CAZDOW010000023.1:0-42752 GCA_964507115.1 uncultured Maribacter sp. | reverse complement strand
TCCAGTTGGGTAAAAGCGCATTCTCAGGGTCACGGAACATTTTACCTACATTGGTAGCGTGCTCTATGCTGGAATAGAAATCTGTATAATCGCCAATATGAATAGGAAGATGCATTTGAACATCGGCTTGTAAAATAAGAATTTCCTGTTTTTTCTGTAAAGGAGAATCGGCCTCTACTAACAAACGTTGTACATCCAAACGCACTTTGTTCGTTACTTTCTTTCCCAAAGCAATGAAATCGTTCAAGGTAGATTGCCTAAAAATAAAAGGAGAAACATCTATCAATTCCGCTTCTGCTAAGGCAGCTAAATCCACAATCTGATTTCCTATGGCGATGCCCGCTCTTGTTTTTCCTTTCTTTTTCTTTGAAAAAATTCCAAAAGGAAGATTGTATATACTAAAATCCGAATCGGCAGGAATGTCCAGCCAAGATGTAAGTTTTTTCATAAAATAAAATTAGTACAACTAATGAGCTGTCAACATGCTATGTTGATTTGCAAAAGCTGTATATTATAATAGCCATAATCGGCTTTTTACTCTTTATCCAACCAGGAAGCAAAATATTTGCCATCATCAATCTTCATGGCATTTTCAGTGAGTTGTAATGGCTTAAACGTATCTATCATCACCGCCAATTCCTCCGTCTTTGTTTTTCCTATACTTGCCTCATAAGTACCAGGGTGCGGACCATGTGGGATTCCGGAAGGATGCAGGGATATATATCCTGGTCCAATACCTGTTCTACTCATAAAATCACCATCTACGTAGTAGAGCATTTCATCGGAATCTATATTGGAATGGTTATAAGGCGCAGGAATAGATTTTGGGTGGTAATCATACATCCTAGGACAGAAGGAACAAATAACAAAAGCACTTGTCTCAAAAGTCTGATGCACTGGTGGCGGTTGATGTACACGGCCTGTAATAGGCTCAAAATTATGAATTGAAAATCCGTAGGGATAATTATAACCATCCCAGCCTACGACGTCAAAAGGATGCGTAGCGTATACCAAATGGTGTAGCATCCCCTGCTTCTTTATTTTCATTACAAACTCACCTTTCTCGTCATGTGTTTGTAAATCTTGGGGTAGCTTATAATCTCGTTCACAGAACGGAGAATGTTCTAACAACTGCCCAAAATAATTGCGGTAACGCTTTGGTGTATAAATTGGGTTTGAAGACTCGGCATACAAAATACGGTTCTCTTCGGTATCAAATTCCATCTGATAAATCATCCCTCGGGGAATAATCAAGTAGTCCCCATATTCAAAAGAAATATTCCCCAAGAATGTTTTTAAGGTACCTGTCCCTTTATGAATAAACAGCATCTCATCCGCATCCGCGTTCTTATAAAAATAATCCGTCATGGATTTTTTTGGAGCTGCAAGACCAATAAGCACATCGCTATTGACCATCATGGGTTCCCGAGCCTCTAGAAAATCATCTTTTGGTGCTACATCAAACCCAACAAGCTTACGAGAAGCTATATTCTTAGCGACCGCAATTTTCGGGGTCATATCTATAGCCTTTCCTATTTCTTTTACCTGTGTAGGCCTATGTACATGATAGAGCAATGAAGACATACCGTCAAAACCGATAGTTCCAAAAAGCTGCTCGTAATATAAGTTGCCATCTGGCTTCTCAAATTGGGTGTGCCGCTTTTGCGGAAACTTTCCTAACTTATGATATATAGGCATCGTTTTAAGGTTAAGGGTTAAGGAGTTCAGCGTTAAGAATAATTTAAAATTCTTAACGCTGAACTTTTAACTAGTTAATGCAATGTACCTCTGAGCTCTTGCTCGCGCTCAATAGCTTCAAAGAGTGCTTTAAAGTTACCTTTTCCAAAGGACTGTGCACCTTTTCTTTGAATAATTTCGAAGAACATAGTAGGTCTTGGCTCTACTGGTCTGGTAAAAATCTGTAGCAAGTACCCTTCATCATCTCGATCTACAAGAATTCCGAGTTCCTTTAAAGGAGCAAGATCCTCATCAATTTTACCTACACGGTCTAGAACTACATCATAATACGTATCGGGTACTTTCAAAAACTCTATCCCTCTACTTTTTAAATCCCTTACGGTTTGTATAATATCATCAGTAGCTACTGCAATATGCTGAATACCTTCCCCTTCATAAAAATCGAGATATTCCTCTACTTGAGATTTTTTCTTTCCTGCTGCAGGTTCGTTAATTGGAAACTTAATTCTACCGTTTCCATTACTCATTACCTTACTCATCAAGGCGGTAAAATCAGTAGAAATATCCTTATCGTCAAAAGATAATATTTGAGTGAAACCTAAAACGTTGGCATAAAAATCTACCCATTCGTTCATTCTATTCCATCCCACATTACCTACCATATGATCTACAAATTTTAGACCAGTAGATGCCGGATTATAGTCAGGAGTTTCCCATTTTCTATATCCAGGTAAAAAAGTTCCATTGTAGTCCTTACGCTCCACAAAAATATGGACCGTTTCACCATACGTATGAATTCCTGATCGCACTACAGTACCATCTGCATCTTCCTCTGTCTTAGGCTCCATGTATGATTTAGCGCCCTTTTCCATGGCTGTATTATACGCATAGGTTGCATCGTCTACCCATAGGGCAACTACTTTTACTCCATCTCCGTGATCGTCTATATGTTTGCCAATTTCCGTTCCACTTTTTAAGGGAGACGTTAGCACCAAGCGAATCTTATCTTGGCCAACTACATAGCTTTCCCTATCCTTAAGCCCAGTTTCCAAACCAGCATAGGCTAGCGATTGAAACCCAAAAGCGGTTTTGTAAAAATGTGCTGCTTGTTTAGAATTACTAACATAAAGCTCCAAATAATCTGTGCCATTAATAGGCATAAAGTCCTTAGCGTTTTCGTGCAGTTTTGGTAAAGTTGAAGTATCCATCTTTCTTATTTCTTTAGTATTGCCTTCGCAACATATTCATTAAAAATATATAATAATTCCTTATTCACTAACTATTTAACAACGATTTAATGGCCGCTAACATTGCGGTATTGGCGGCTCGTATACCAAAAGAAATACGCACCTTTCCTGGGGCACCAAAAACACCTACTGCCCGCACCATAATTCCCTTTTGTTCCATAAAGGCGGTGAATTCCGTATCCAATATCGGTGGATCAATCAACACAAAATTACCTTCGGTAGGCCAGTGGGAAATGCCTAATTCTTGTAATCCATTCAATACATAATCTCGTTCTGTTTTTACTAATGCTACCGTGCGTTCCACAAAGTCAGTATCCTCCAAGGCAGCAATTGCCCCTTCTAAAGCCAAAGAAGATAGCAAGAATGGTTTACACACCTTACGGATATAGTTGCTCAACGCTAAAGGAGCGTAGCAATAGCCAACCCGTAAACCTGCCAAACCATAAGTTTTGGAAAAACTATTGATTGCAATAATATTTTGACCCTCTTTAACAAAAGGCAATGCGGAGGTATAGTCTTTAGCACCAGCAAAATGACGGTAAACCTCATCATAAACTACAATAATATGCTTGGGTAGCTTGAATAGGAAATCCTTTAGTACCTCATATGGAATGTAATTTCCAGACGGATTATTTGGTGACGCTAAGAATATGATTTTTGTTTTTGGAGTAATTGCCGTTAAAATTCCATCTAGATCATAGTCATAGTCGGGAGTCATTGGAACGTTTATAGCGGTAGCGCCCATCCATCTAGTAAATGCAGTATAAGGTAAAAAACAAGGCTGCGAGACAATGATTTCATCACCCTCCGACAAAAACACTTTCGAAATAATATCGATAATTTCTGAACCACTATTAGCCGTTACAAAATGATCCACAGAAAGAGCATCCTTGAAATCTTTGACCAATGCCTCTCGTAATCTAATATCCGTATTATCCGGATAAAAGCTTAATTCATTAACAGCCTTTACAATGACCTCTTTTACTTTATTTGAAAAACCTAAAGGATTTTCATTGGAGGACAGTTTATGCACCGCAATACCTTCTGGTAGAACAATCTTTTTACCTCCGCCCTTGTACGTACTATCCTCTAAAATATAGCTTTTAAAAAAGGTACTATCCGTTTCCTGTTCTTTAGTCATTAGTTGTATTCAATTATGCCTATCAAAAATACTACAAATTTTCAGTTTTGTTGCATCAACAACAATTATTTGTTTTTTCTCCTTATTTTTGACCAGTAGAACGATATTTTATGGATCGAACGGAAGGTTTTGGAGTCTATTTGGACCGTACGCTAAAAAAGGTGCAGCGTACATTTCTAAATGCCTTTTTAGAAAACAATATTGACCTTACCATAGAACAATGGGTTATTTTAAGAAGAGTCCATCTCTTAGGAGACGATGCATCCCAAGCAGAAATTAGTAACACCAATTTTAGGAATAGGGCCACAACTTCTCGCGTTATACGTGGACTTTGCAAGAAGGGATTCTTAAAGAAGTTGAGATTTAGAGATGACCAAAAACGGTTTAAACTCATCATGACGCCAGAAGGAGAAGAACTTATGCTGCGTGTAATGCCTTTGATTAAGGAGATCCGTACTATGAGCATAGAACACATTAGTGAAGCGGAGTTTGATGTATTCCTAAAAGTTTTGGACCAGATATGGGAAAATTACGACCGCTATGAAAGTGAACATTAATTGATTTGGCACGCTTAAAATAATCTATTCATCTATAAATCAATCCCGTACAACTTAAATTACTATCAAAATCGAATCCAAACATTCTTCGATACGAAAGCTACTTCATTTTTATGGTATCTTTTGACTGATTTTGGTTTTACCACGCTATAATTTTTAATACATTTGCACCCACATTTAAAAAATGGTGGCATAGCTCAGCTGGATAGAGCACCTGCCTTCTAAGCAGGCGGTCCTAGGTTCGAATCCTAGTGCCATCACTTCTAAATCAAAGGATTATACGTTTTTTTCGTATAGTCCTTTTTTCTTGAGCAGAAATTAAGTTATTCATCCAATCAAAATAATCCATTGTAGTGTAACTTAGGTATAATTAAACCCAGCTTTATTTAAACTTTGAAGAATACACTTTTTATTAAAAGCGTAGATAACCTTTAACCAACTACATGTAATGTATAGGTTGTAAGAAGTCAACCGAAGGTCTCCCCCTTTTTCAAAAGGGTCTTTTTTGTTTCTTAAAGATTATTAACATCAAAAAATAGTCTGAAATATAAATTTCAGACTATTTTTTTACTTTAAATTGGATACTATTCTTTAGTAGTACGCTCCGGTTTTTCTGGGGTCAAGGTTTACTACTTCTCCTAAATATTCAGGATTGGGTTATTTCCTTCTATTGGGTCAAGAGCTTGCCTCAAGGTATTTTAGTCCAATTTTTTGGTGTAAAATTATCTTGACAAACTATATGTCATCATTTTAATTGACAGGAGGGTTTATTGCAACTTGTATGTTAGCACAATACCCTACTGTTTCGGAGTCTGCATGTAGACCTGGACCTGATGGAAAACCAGAAGAACAACCACCATCCATCGTTTGTATCTGCTCAGGCATCATTCCCGGCTGAGCTGGGCCATGCGTACGTAATGCAATATGAATTTCGCCTGTCATAGGATTATCGAAACCCGCATCCACAGCTTTAAATGCAGAAAAAATTTCTGTCCCGGTTTCTCCGGCAATATGACCGGCTGCAAAGGTAGAAGTTGGTGGGCCGGGAGTTTCACCAAAGACTACAAACCACAAAGTGTACGCATTATTCGGTATTAAATTTGTGGTCTTGAAATGCACGGTAATTCCGTCGATATCTCGATACAAAGTTGCAGATGCTCCTTGAAGCGGAATACCGGTATCATCAATGATAACTTCAATATTTGAACCAGGGGCGTCAGCACCATCAACTCCATCCATACCGTCAGCACCATCAATTCCTGCCGTGCCTTGCGTACCTTCAGTGCCTGCTGGCCCAATAGGACCTACTTCACCATCTTTGGTACAAGCAGCCATTACAAAAACTGAGAATAGAAAAATAAACATTTTTTTTGTTAACATAACATAGTATTTTAAAGGATTAAAGAATAAAATTTTTACTCCTAGTTGAGATGATTACCTCCATATTCTTAAGGAAAATATCCTGTTCTAGAAGATGATACAAACCTATAGGAACAAAAACGTTTTAACTTTCGTCATTTCAGCAAAGTCTTTCTATAATGTTGAAAAAAGAGAAGGGAGGGGCTTATGTCATTATTGCATAGCGAAAAGGAAACAGATATAAATCACTTAAAATGAACTATTTACGTGTCGCATTTGGACTTTTCCCAAAAGTTTCTTTAAATACTTGCGAAAAATAAACAGGTGTTTTAAAGCCTACCTGATAAGCTATTTCAGCGATACTTAGCTCAGAAGAACCGAGCAATTCTTTAGCTTTTTGGAGTCGAATATGCCGAATGTAAATCGCTGCCGACATACCGGTCAATGCTTTTATTTTACGATGTACTTGGGAACGACTAAGATGTAATGCACGAGCCAATTCATGGATAGAAAATTCTTCTTCCTCCATGTTATTCAGAACTATTTTTTCTACTTTTTCAATGTAAGTATCTTCTTTGTTTTCGATGAAAGTAACGGGTTGACTACTAATCAACATGCTACTATATTTCTTTTGAAGCGTTTGTCGAATCTCTAATAATTTATTTAGCCGAACAATCAGTTCCTCTTTTTCAAAAGGCTTAATCAGGTAGGCATCAGCGCCGTGTGTTAGCCCAATGAGCTTGTCTTCAGAGGTAGCTTTTGCAGTAAGCAATATGATAGGAATGTGGCTGCTCCGTTCATCTTCTTTTAATATTTTACAAACTTGAAAGCCATCCATCTCTGGCATCATTACATCACTGATGATAATATCGGGTAAAATTCCTAGGGCTTTATCAATACCTGTTTTTCCGTTGCGGCAAATCAGGATTTGATAATGATCTTCGAGACAAGTTTGGAGATAGTAAGCTACATCTGTATTGTCTTCTATGATGAGAAGAATAGGTACTCCATTTTCTAGCAAAATGGCATCTTGTTTTTTTGAAGTGTGCGTATTAGAAAGTATAGGAGATGAATAGGGGTAGTGAACTCTTTCCTTATCTAAAGGAGCATTATTATGAATTGGAAAATCAAGTATAAAACTGCTACCTTTATTTAATTCGCTTTCTACTTTGATGTCGCCTTCCATGATGGCAACTAGTTCCTTTACCAAGGCTAGGCCAATGCCGGTACCTTCATTCTCATATATAGGATTGCCTTGATGGAAACGATCAAAAATAAAAGGGATTTGTTGTTCAGAAATACCAATGCCACTATCCTTTACCAATAGCTGTAAATACGCTAATTCGTTTTTTATTATTTTTTTAGTAACTACCAACACTTTGCCGTACTCTGGCGTAAATTTGATAGCGTTGGTCAATAAATTGGTTAGCACCCGCTCCAATTTTTTAGCATCAAAATCCATGAGCAAACTTTGCTCTTCTGAATAAAATTGGAGACCCAGGTTTTGCAATTTAGCAAATGACTCATGCGACTCTACTAGGTAACGAATACATAAAATAATATCGGCCTGTTTTAAATTCGATTCCATTTTCCCGGCCTTTAGTTTTGAAAGATCGAGCATCTGATTAACTAAGGCCAATAGGTTTTTACTGTTTTTTTTGATGAGACTTAATTTTTTACCAACTTCTTTTTTGGGATTTTTTTCCAACTCATTGGCCATACCTTCAATAACGGTAAGAGGCGTTCTAAACTCGTGGGTGATATTTGAGTAGAAGCGCGTTTTGAAAATGTCTAGCTCTTGTAATCGAAACGCCTCCGATTTTTCTTTTTCCTTTTCGATTTGTACTCTCGTGATATCTTTCTGCAGCATATTGTACTTATCTGCTAGGGCAAAAGAGAAGACAATAGCTTCTGCGGCGCCAAAAATAAACGTAGCGGATGGAGCTCTAAAATAATTAAAAAATTCTGTATCAGGCAAAAAGAAAATCACATCCAAGCCTGCATAATGCATAGTTGTGATAGCTATCCCAGCTAATAGAAAGAACTGACCAAGGATGAAAAATCTGGCTCTGGTGTATCCTTTGAAATAGCTTGTGATAGCCAATATGAAGCAAAATACCACTGTTGAATTCCATATTATAAGGCGGCCTACACCTGAAAAGTGTTGTATTCCTGTCACATTAGCCAGAAACTGAAGAATGATTAGGACTATGCAAAACTTTAAGACTTTGTCCCAAACAGGGTGTCTGTCTTTTGTCACTAGAAAATTTCTAACGAAATTGACATATGATATCCAAATTAACGGGTCGGCAATTTTCTTAAGGTAAAATGCGAACAATGGATAATCGGGAGTAAAAAATTGAGTCCATTTTGGTGGTGCATTTGCAAATAATGTTATAAAGCTGAAAGCGAAAGAAAGTATATATAG
Organism: uncultured Maribacter sp.; assembly: GCA_964507115.1. GTDB lineage: Bacteria > Bacteroidota > Bacteroidia > Flavobacteriales > Flavobacteriaceae > Maribacter. Next base: position 34,322 of record CAZDOW010000023.1, on the reverse strand, counting down.
TGTATACCAAAAATAGGTCCTGTCCCGAATGGAAATAAATAAAAATAGGTTATACAAAGCCAAGCCAAAGATGATACCAAAGATGATACCATCGATATAGTTGGCAAATGTTTCTCTTTCCAGTGCGGACAGTGTGGACCTAATTCCGAGGTTAATGTTGTCTTCTCTACGGAACTGACCGCTTGACTCAAAATTGGCGAGTACATCATATTCAGATTCTGGCAGGACAAGAAACTTGTTATTATTAGGATTGCTCAATATTCCGAAAGGAATCACTGTAACATAGCCCGTCGAATCACGAAAATAAAGCGTAACATAATCCCAATAGTAGGATTCAAAACTCAACCATTGTTCGTTTTTAGCTGTATTACCCAATTCAAATCTAGCCCAATAGTTATGCAACACTGGTTTTACATCGCCTTTATTTGGCTCAAACAAATCATCTGAGGTGGTAAATAATGATTCCGCAGACCACTGTCGCTGTTCATCGCTCATGACTTCCAATTCGTCAATCAGAATTCTGTTCCACTGAGAATCTGTTGGTATTTCTATGCGTGTTTGAGCCTGAACGCTCAATTGAATACAGCATACAATGCAAAATGATAGTAGCCTAATGAACGAGAAACCGATGTTTAAAGATTTTTCCATTTCAACACTTGGTGGTAACAAATTAGCATATTCCCATTTTGTATTTACTTCGAATTTGATTCTTTATTTGAACTTTTAAGCAAGAATACCATTTTGGAGGTGGTAAATTCAACTTTACTACTACCTTAATAGTTTCAGTCTTTATACAGAATACCTAATGCATATAACCAACTATTCTTTTGAACAGGTGAATACAATTTTAGTATCTCATTTCAAATCATAAGTCAAAAATTGAAGTCCTCCATCAAAAGCTTCTTTATCAATCAACTTGCCAACAATAGAAGTTTTAGACTCCCCAAACAACCGAACTCCATCACCTAATACAATAGGATTCAGTTTTAATTTCAATTGATCAATAAGATTATGATCCAGTAACCAGCCTGCAAATTTTCCGCCACCACAGAGATAGACATCTGTTTCAGATTTGTCCAATATATCCTTTACCCTATCAATAGACAGCTTTTCTAGATGTACTTGATCTGCTATTTTTTCTATTTGAAGATTATCAGAGAAAATATAGTGTTGCATGTGGGAATAGGCCGGTTTGCCAGGTTCAAGTCCATATTGATAGCCGAATTCATACGTTTTTCGACCCATTATAACAGTTTTGAATTTTAGTAAATCGGATTTATATTTTTCGACCGCCTCACCATGGGAAATAAATTTACTGATGTCATCATTAACTCCAGAAATAAAACCATCTAAAGAACTCGCCACATAATAGATTATTTTATTCATGATTTTTGCGTTAAGACTTTAATATCGTCAATTAAGCGTTGAATTTCTTGTTCCTTCGTTCCATCGTAAACCCCTCGAATTTGCTTTTCAGTATCTACCAATATGAAATTAGGTGTATGTATGAAATCTTGTAGTCCACCATCACCTTCATTAACTACGGCAAAATAACTTTTCCGAGCCAGGTTGTAAATATGTTTTTTATCTCCGGTAGTAATATTCCACTTTCCAGCAACAGCACCATGTTTTTGAGCATATGTTTTTAAAATAGAAATACTATCTAATTCTGGTGTAACGGATAAGGAGAGAAACATGATACCATCTTCATCGAGAAAGGTATTTTGCAGCTTCTCCATATTATTTGTCATAACTGGACAAACAGTTATACAGCGTGTAAAGAAAAAATCAGTAACATAAATTTTGTTCTCATAATCCTTCTGCGTAATTGTCTTCCCATGTTGGTTACGTAGTTCAAAATCCGAAACAGTATGATTTTTTACCTTATTTTGCAAACTAACATCAACCAGTTCAGGGTTAAAATCAGAGGGATTAAAAACAGGTAACTCTGATTTATTAGTGAACATCTGATAGCAAATAGCAATAGAACCTACAATTAAAAGTGGTAGTACTATTATCAATATCCAAGACTTTTTAGATTGACTCATAATTAGTTCTGATTATAAAACGGAAGTATTAATTTCAATATCAGCATGCTGCCAAGCTTTTTCAAACTCTTGCTTTATTTCCTCCGCCTCTTGCAGTTTTCCTTGCGCTTTTAGACTGTTGTGAAGTCCCATTAAAGACCATCCATTTTGACGAAGGATATCTAAATCTTCCTTGAATATTTTTTCTGCCGCTTCAAACTTTTTGGCGTTCATTAAAATAGCACCTAAATTTTGGCGTGTTGGAATATGCCATGCAGCGGGTTCTGTATAAGTTAGACTGTCTTCAAATTCCACCGCCTTTTCCAAATGATTAATGGCATTTGAAACATCCCCTTTCAAAGCGTACAGTTCTCCAGCAACCACTTCATAGGCTATATTAGCTATTCGATTGGAAGTATTATTTGCTGTTGCCACTAAGGTTTCCAGTTCAGGGTCTTTTTTGAGTACTAGAATAGCATCCAATTCTTCCTGGGCTTCTGTAATATTTCCTTTCCTGATAAAAGCAATACCGCGTGCATAATGCCGCATCAAATTAAGGTGCTTAATTTCTGGACTAGGAGCCGGTATGGTCAAAATTTCGTTCCATTTTCCAAATCGTGTATAGGCAAGCATAGGGGTAGATGCAAAATCTTGCAAGAAGGTAAGCGTCACTAACTCTCCCGTTGGCACCTTCTCTGCTGTCTTCTTAGCAGCATCTATTGCTATCTTACTACTACCGAGTAAGCTTGCCGAAGACCAGAGAAAATGAATGTTATGCGGGTAATAGGCAAGTGGATAAAGCCCTTGAGAAAAACATTGTGCAATATAATCTTCATCCGCAAGAATTGCTTTTTGATTGACTTTAACAGCATCTAAATACCTGCCTACTCGAATATAAATATGTGATGGCATATGAACAATATGACCTGCTCCTGGCATAAGGGAGACTAATTTATCGGCACTAGCTTCTCCCATATCTGGGTAAGGCAACTCAACCATATGAATATAATAGTGATGTCCTCCAGGATTTTCTGGTTCAAGTTTCATTGCGCTTTCAAGAGCTGCTTTCGCTTCTCTTATATTGGGAGAAGGATTTCCATCTTTATCCCAATAATTCCAAGGCACGGTGTTCATTACTGAAGCCCCATAAAGAATTTGAATGTTGGCATCTTTAGGAAATTGGTGTGCTACTTTTTTCATTGCCAGCATATACGCCATATTCAATTCAGCAACATCTTTGGTTAAATCCTCACTATATCTTGCATCCAAAGCCCTAATCAATGCTTGTTCTTTTTTAGATGTTTTTGGTGCCAAACGTTTCGCTTTGACCATAGCCTCATTAATCTTTTTCTTGCGTTCCGCATCAGGTAAAGGATCATTGATGTTTGGACCCAATGCAAAAGCTTGTCCCCAAAAAGACATGGCTGAATTTGGGTCTAGTCTAGCGGCTTCCATAAAAGACCGATGCCCCTCAGCGTGGTTAAATGCGTAAGACAATTTTACACCCTGATCAAAAAATGCCTGAGCTCTTTCATTCTTTGTAGAAATTGAAAAATGAAGGTTCCCTAAATTCGTAAAAAGCGGTGAAATTTGTTGTGTAGTATCCACTGCATTCAACATAAATTTAGCAGGGATACACTTCGTAAAACTAAGGGATGCTCTTTGATAATTATTCCTTTTATTATCGATGGGATTTTCAGTGATAAAATGCACTAGCACCAAAAGGGATACTACCAATATTCCTAAACTGATTTTAGTTTTCATAATGTTGGTTTTAAGACTGTGCTATAAATTTTTTAGCATCTATAACTTCAAGCCGAGTGCTATTCGAAGTTTTTGTCAATTCAATAAGTTGCTTAAAATATTGATTTGCTTTTTCCTTATTGCCAGATTGCTTTGCGGCTATAGCGGCACCAGAAATACCATTGAATCTTTCTGGATGTTTTTTTAAATTTTCCTCGTAAGCAATCAATGCTTCTTCTGGTTGGTTCATTGCTAAAAGCATGTCTCCCAATAATTCTATGGCTGGCAGCACATCACCAGGGGTAATTGGGTGTTTACTTGTTGTTTCCTCAATTTCAACAGCTTCTTGCATTAAAGTTAGTCCCTTTTCCTTATCTCCCTTTATAAAACTTAACCAAGCTTGTCCTGTTTTAATCTGAATTTCCACTTGCTTAACTTGAATAGACTTTGTGCGATCGTTTTGAGCTACTAAATTTTGATGAAGTTTTTTGAGAATTTCAATTTCTTCTTCGACTACGGGGAAATCTTTGGTATGGGCAGCTCCTAAGGCTTTTGCAAAGTGATGAATTGCTTTTTGCCAAGGAAATTTTTCCCAATCTAAACCTATATCTTGTAAGGATAGATTTGCTGCTTGTTCCCAATTTTTATTCTCAAGAGCTAACCTTGCGGGTATGGCCGTTACGGGATAGATGGCTGCTGTAATATTGGAAGGGTAAAAGCTTTTTATCCCTTTTATTAGCTGATACTGTTCTTCTGCACGGGTATTATCACCTTTTTGTAGATACGCATACACCAAATAATCTGTCGCATGTAATTCTTCAAAATAAGAACCACTTAAGGCTGCTGCTTGCGTATAGCATCTAGAGCTTTCAACTGATAATAAGTTCGATTGAACAGACTCCTCCCAGATACCTAATCTTGTAAAAATATGTGATGGCATGTGTTGTGCATGAGAAGAAGAAGGCGCAATTTTAGCATATTTACGAGCTGTTTCTAGGCCTTTTGCGGCCAAAACAGGATTATCGTAATTGTGAATGATATAATGAGCAATACCCGGGTGGTTTGGGTTGGAAGCCAAAAGAGATTCAAGAATTTTACCGGCTTTTCGCTCATTTTTATACTCTTTCCCTACCCTATCTCTAGTAGAAAACAAGGCCAGAGTATAAAAAATGGCAGCTTCCATATCTTCTGGATATTTAAGATATATCTCCTCCATTTTTTTTTCGAATCGAACTGCTCTTGTTGTATGGTCTATGCTTTCCCAATCTATATAAAAAGCATCAATAGCATTTATATAATCTCGTTGCTTTTCATCCATAGCTAATTCTTTGGCAACAGCTAATACTTGAGCCCCTTTGATTAAATCCTCTTTAGTAGGTGGAAACCAAGCAGCATGATAAATACTCATCGCAACGCCCCAATAGGCCATGGGGCAATTAGGGTCTGCATCAATTACTTTTACAAAAGCTTTTTCAGCTTCGGCATATTGAAAGGAATGTAACAGTGCCACAGCTAAATCAAAAGCTTCTCTGGTTTCATAGTTACAGGAGAGCGAGAATTTTAATTCGCCAAATTGTCCATTACCACATAGTAAAAGATCTCCTCTTAGAAAATCTATAGAAGCTAATGCTGAATTCGTTTTCGATGTTTTGTCCTTACAAGCAAATAAACATAAAAAAGTAAGCAAAAGGAATAACGTTATTTTTAGATGTTTCATAGTTTCAGTTGATTAAAATCAAGTAATACGCTAGTATGGAGAAGGTTCGTAAGAGTTTTTCTGTTTTCTAGTAACAGCTTCTAACTCCCCTTCCAGTAAACTCTTTTATAATATTCTGTAGTGTTTAAAAACCAACTATTGCTTATAACCTAGAATGTAAGCAAGTTATAAGAAAACAATATAAGAAATGTGTATATGGTTGTAAATAAACTATATACGGCAACATTGGCACTCTAATACCTAATAGCTTTTTGTAAGAGATTTTGTTTATTCGGCCGTTAACCAATCAATAATCGCGGCTATTTGGTTAGTTGAATATATAGGAATTCCTGTCTGCTTTGCATGTTCTCAAATAATCTCTGTGTTGGGTTGGTTACAAGCGCATTGGCCCTTAGCAGCGGTTACGTAGTTATCTGCCAACTGGAATTGTAATCCCACTTCCTTCAAGATTCTTTACGGATTTTTTGGAATACTTTTAGTTGCCTGGTGGTTAAATTTCTAGCTTCAGGAATTTCGCGTTCTAAGATACATTTTTGAATAATCTGGAGGAACCGGTCATAGAAAACCGCGTGCATCAGATAAACGTGAGCATAACAATACGTACTCAAAGTAGGTTCCTATCCATTTAAATTTTCGCTAAAGCATAAGAGATGGGTTGATTAATTAAAAAAAAAGAATGTTATTGTTCAATATCAACAGCTTCAAAAGCTACTAGTTCATCTCCCCGGAACTGAGCCATAATCTCAATAGGCCTGCAACAAACCTCGCAATCCTCTATATAGGTCTGCTGTGCGACAGAAGTGTCCAATAACATGGAAATCTCTTCCCAACAATAAGGGCATTGAAAAAAGTGTTCGTGCATTAGGGCTTTACTGTTTCGATAAAAATCTTACTCCTTTTTAAGAAGACTCGTCAATTGTTCTATGGTAAGTCGCTGAATTAGATTATCAGCATTAGAATTAAAAACCACACGATTGCCTAACTTTAATATGAGTTCCTTCTCATTGGTTTGCAAAAATATTTCTGACGCACTCTCCTTAATTTCTTCTAATCTTAAATCAAAACGCTTTTTTAAGGTTATGTTCCCCTCTTGCTTAGATAATCGAAATCCAGCATAATCAAACAATCGTTTAATGCCTTTGAAAAATTTGAGTCCCGTAAGAACTAGACTAGCCATAACAAAATTTACGGCCAACGAAAAAACGTTTATTTCTTCTCCGTTTACAAACATAGACACCAAGGAACCTACGCCATAAACGCCAACAAAAAAGACCAACGCACCAAAAACTACGGCAGCAATATCTGTAAGTATTGCTGTTGAAGTTCTTGTGATAGCAATACTGCCATTATCTATTGATGCTTGGAAACCAAGATCCTTTAAATAGTCTAAATTATTTATTTGGGACACCCTAGTTCCAATAGCTAATTCTAGGTTACTCTTATCAACTACAAGATTTCTGGAATCGAGAACTTCATTCAAACTTAACTGTGATTCAAATGTGAGCATATGATACTGCTCCAAAAGTTCTAATAATTCCTTTGTTGTTTTATCGTTATACATTATTTGTAGTTTTAGTATCCATACAGCTACAATCGTTCTTTTTATAATTCAACATTCAATAGTTGCCCCGTTAATTGCAGCAACTGAAGTTCTGCTAATTTAGCATCATACTTGGCTAAATTTTTATTGGTCTGTGCGTTTAGTAAATTAATCTGCGCCTGTCTAAATTCAATAGAAGTAATTCTACCCAATTGACCCTGTTCCCTAGAGCGTTCAAAATTATTCTGATTGGTAAGTACGTTCTGTTCTTGAATTTTAAAAATGTTTAATCTATTTTCATAGATTGCCATCGCATTTTTAATATCCCGATTTACTTCCAGCGCTATCTGTTTCTTTAAAAGTTCCTGATTTTTATAGGCGATTTTAGAATTCTTTACCCTAACCGTAGTTCCACCACCATCAAAGAGATTCCAAGTTAACCGCGCCCCTAGACCAAAGTTCCTATTATTATTTACGTTTACTCCTGGGAAAAAGGCCCCCGCTGCATTTTGATTCAAATTCCAACCATAGGAACCGTTAAGGTCTAAATTGGGCAAGTATCCAGATGCGTTTACTTTAATATCATACGCATTTATGGCAAGATTCCTATCGGTTTGTAAAATAGCTACATTATTCAACATTGCCTGCGCCATAAATTCGTCTAGTTTTAACCTTGGGATAAATGTAATTAAGGTATCTACCTTGTACACTTCGTTCAAATCCTGGTTCAGCACCACATTCAAATCACGTTTTGCGTTGGCCAATTGCTGTTGTGTGTTTAATAGGTTAATACTATCATTAGTAGCGTCTACTAAGGCATTTAAAACATCTAATTTAGTGTTTTGTCCATATTCAAAAGCATATTCAGACCTGGTAATTCGTTGTTTAGAAATCTCCATTGCTTGTTGCTGTACCTTGTTGTTTTCCGCCAACCTAGCTATCTCAAAATACACAACGAACATTTGTATCATGGTATTTTCTATGGTTTCCCTAGCCTGTAAACTACTCAATTCGTATTGCTCTTTCAGCCTTTTATAATTATAAAATCTGCCTAGGCCATCAAACAAAGTATAGTTAGCGGTTAAGCCTGCATTATAACGCTGCGCCTCAGCCTTATACAATTCTGCATCTGGCCTTGGCACTGGGTTTCCCGCATTATCTAATAATGGTCCCCCTGTATCAGGATCTCTAAGAAACTGTCCTGGGAATTCAAAAGTAGAATCGTCCCTTTGGTAATTGGCACCTGCATTACCAGTAAGTGTTGGCAAGTAACCAGAATTTAATACCCCACTATTGTTTTCTGCAATTTCGACCTCATTCTTTGCGACTTGGATACCAAAATTATTTTCTAATGTTTTGATAACAGCTTCCTCCTTTGAAAGTAGCTCTTCTTGTGCCATAAGTACCGTTAAAGGCATTAAAAATAGTGTGGCAAATAGTTTTGATCGTATCATTCTACTATAGTTCCTTCTAATTTTTCTTTAATTTCATTCTCACCTGCGCTAGGCAGTAACAAATCTTTCTCTGTATGAAGTGCAGTATGTGAATTAGTTCCTTCTAGATGTACTCCCTCCATTTTTTCCTTTATCGCCCGTTCAACTTCTTCTTTGGTAATCTTATATCCAGAGCTGAATAAGCCACTCTTGGATTTGAGGATATTTCCAAACGACAGGAACAATGGTAAGAGCAAGAGCGTTAACACCGTAGCAATTCCGATACCGTAGGCAATGGATATGGCCATCGGCTTTAAGAACTGCGCCTGCCTGCTGGTTTCTAGCATCAAAGGTGCAAGGCCAGCTATTGTAGTAATAGAAGTAAGAAATATAGCCCTAAATCGTGAACGGCCTGCCTCAAAAATAGCCGAGTCAAAAGTCATACCTTCCTTTAAGTTGGTATTGAACTTTCCTATAAGAACCAATCCGTCGTTTACCATGATTCCTATTAATGCAATTATTCCTAGGAGTGATAAAACGTTTATTGGAAAATCATGAATCCAATGTCCCCATGCTACTGCAATTAGACTAAAAGGCACCAATAACAACAATAGTAAAGGTTGACTAAAACTTCTAAACGTGAAGGCTATAGTTATATAAATTAGGAACAAAACCGATAGTCCAACGACCTTTAAGGAGCCTGTTAACTTACCTACTTCTCTATTTTGACCTTCATAGGAAGGGGAAACTGTAGGATATTTAGAAAGTATTTCTGGCATGATTACATTCTGTATCTCCACCATAATATCGGTAGGACTGTCCTTAGGATTCTTTAAATCTGCCGACACTTGTATCTCTCGCCTTCCCTCCAACCTATTAATAGCAACATCGCCACGCTCAATAGTATATTCCGCAATTTCCTTTAGCGGTACTCTGCTGCCGCTTGGAGTAACGATACGCATCTCATCCAAGTCGGAAATAGAGGAACGGTTTTCTCTATCATATCTTACCCATACCCTAATTTCATCCTGTGAACGTTGAAATCGTTGTGCCTGTGTTCCAAAAAATCCGGCACGTACCTGATTCATCACATTTCTCAAATCCAATCCTAAGAGGTATGCATTTTCGCGTAATTCCAGTCGAATTTCTTTGATACCTGCCGGATCATTATCAGCAATATCCTTAAGGGTAGCGTTATTCTCCAAGGCCGTTTTGAGTTCTTTTTTAGCAGCCTTCAACTCTGTAATGTTGTTTCCAAGTAAGGAGATAGATACTGGAGAACCTCCAAAATTACCACCCGAACCATAAATAAGACTTTCTACGCCTACTACAGGTCCCACAAGCTCTTGCAACCTTGCGGTTACCATATCAGAGGCAATTTCGTCAGGTCTTTCCTCACCAGGCAACAAATTTATAGTCAATCTTGCCGTCGCCGAGCCAGGTCCGGCTCTGCGTATCATGTTCTCAAAAAGCACCTTCCCTGTATCTTTTAAATACTTTTCTGTTAATTCCTGGTTTACTATATCCGCTTTTTCCTCAATCAAACTAATAATAGAATCCGTAACCCTTTCATTGGTGCCGTTAGGCATTTGTAATTCTACCTGAACACGATCACTGGCAATTCTAGGAAAAAAAGCTGTTCTAATAATGCCACCACCTACAGAACCAAAAGTTAAAATAAGTGCAGCCACAAAAAAGCTAAAGGTCAAAATCTTGTTGCTCATTGCAAACCGTAACGCTGGAGCATAAAGTTTATCCCTCATCCAAGACATAAGCTTATCACCAGATTCGTTGATAATTCTAAGTTTAGCAAAGGTATTTGCTATGCCCGTTTTAGGCGTATCATCAACTGGCTGTAGCGCCTTTGAATGTGCCAAGTGGGCAGGTAATATAATCAAGGCTTCTACCAACGACACCACGAGTGTAAGTATCACGATTACGGATACCTCACCAAAAAACTCCCCAATTCTACTGTCTAAAAATAAGAATATGGAAAATGCCAAAATTGTAGTAATAATAGCAGAAATAATAGGGGGCAACACCTCCATTGTACCGTCAACGGCAGCTTGTACAGGACTTTTACCCTTTTCATAGTGCTGGTAAATGTTCTCTGCGATAACGATACCATCATCTACCAAAATACCAATAACTATAATCATCCCAAAGAGAGATAGCACATTAATGGTGACATCAAAGTAACCAGCAAAAACAAACATTCCCAAAAAGGCTACAGGTAATCCAAAAGCAACCCAAAAAGCCAGTCTTGTATTTAGGAAAAGAGAGAGGAAAATAAGAACAAGTAACATTCCCATGATAGCGTTCTCCGTTAACAACTGCGTACGCTGCACCAGCGTGGTAGAAAGGTCAGACACCACATCCAGTTTTACATTGTTGTATTTCTGATTAAACTCCTCCACATAGTCTTTCACCTTTTCAGCAGAACTTACTAAATCTTCCGTATTAGTACTAGTAATAGTCGTATTCACGGATAGATTACCATTAAAATAAGAGGCATCTGGTGTTTCGGCAAAACGATCTCTAATGTTTGCTACATCCTTTAAGCGTATGGTACTACCAGAAGCATCTGCTCTAACAATTAAGTTGGAGAGTTCATCACCATAATAGGACCTGTTGTTAGCTCGTATCAAATACTCTTCTGCATCGGTCTTAATATTACCCCCCGTTACTAAAATATTTGCATTCCCTACCGCTTGCGCTACTTCTGTAAAAGAAATTCCATAAGCCAAGAGATCGTTCTCGTTTACTGCAATCTCTATTTCCTCTTGCGGGTAACCGGATACTTCTATTTGTGATATTCCGTCTATTGCCCGAAGGTCATTTTCAATTTGCCTACCCACACTTTTTAAGGTGGCCAAGGGGATATCTTCGCCACTTATGGCGAAACTTATGGTTTGTCTAATGGACTCGAGTTTGGAAACAATTAACGGTTCCATTCCCGTAGGAAAGGTAGGAACACGATCAACTGCATTCTTAACCTCCAGGAGCATAAAATCTATATTCCTGCCCTTCTCAATTTCAACATTAATCGTCCCACTGTTTTCCCGTGATGTAGAGGTAACCCGATCAACACCCTCTAAACCCTTAAGGTTATCTTCTATCTTTAGAACAATACCTTCTTCCACTTCTTGCGGAGATGCTCCCGGGTATGCAATATTAATGGAGATATTCTTAGAATCAGTAAGTGGGAAGAACGATGATTTCAAAGATTTAGCACCAACAATACCAAAAATTGCGAACGCTATTATAATAACATTTACAGCAACATGGTAACGAATAAAGTATTCTATTAACTTTCGCATTATTCCTTACTATTTTCCTGTTGGTTGGTATAAATCTTTACTGCCATTCCTGTATACGCACCAATAAGTGGCTTAGACATTATGGTAGTACCATCTGGCACATCCTTCAAAACAACCCGTTTATCTGAAAAATAAACCGGGATTACATTAATTATATCCAAAACAGAATCGCGGACTACGAATATTCTGTTACCCTCCAATAGTAGATTACGGTCCACTTCTATGGCGTTCAATTCTTTTTTTGCATCTAGATTGGCCTCCAAATACATGCCTTCTTTTAAGTTTTTATCGGTAACCTCTATAAAAGCCTTTATGGTCTGTGTTGCCTGATCTACCCTACCATTGATTCGGGAAACTTTCCCTTTATATATTTTAGAATCATCCAAGGTAGTTAGGTCAACACTCTCATCTACCTTTAAAAGATCAGAATACGTTTTACTAACAGCCACCTCTAGCTCATAAACACCAGGATTAATGAACTCACCTAACTTTTGTCCAACCCGTACTAAGGTACCCTCCGTTACCGAAGCTTCGGTTAAAATTCCTGAGAAGGGCGCGCTTATCCTATATTTAGATAATCGTTGCTCTAGGTTCTTTACATTATAATAACTCGTAAGTATTCCACGGCCAGAAATAAAGAAGCGTTCTTTCTCGGAAGACATTTCAGGAAAAGCAGGTGTACTTTTAGCCATATCAAATCCGTTTAAATACGTTTGCCACTTTGGAAAAATTTCTGGATAATCCAATCGTAAATCTGGCATAATGGAAGTTAATTCATTATATAGATTACTTTTAGCAGATTGCACGCTTGCCGCGTATTCAGATGCATCTATCCTAATAATCGTTTCGCCATTTCTATAAGCCTGTCCCTCCTTAAATAGCTTACTTCCACGTTTAAATACGCCTTGCACTTCTGCAAAAAGTTCTACTTTTTGTTTGGCATTTAAGTTACCGTTGGCAGATACCACTATGGGTACAGTTCTGTTCTGCACCACTTCGGTGAAAACCGTTTTTACAACTTTAGTTGCCTTGGGCCTAAAACTCTTCTTGTTGTCTACAATTCCTTTAGCCATAAAAAATGACCCTATTATAAGAAGGATGCCTAGGATGGATAAAATAATATTTCTCATATTTGAATGATTAGTTCGATTCTATTTTTGTTTGAAAATTATTTTGAATTTTTTTTAGGTTCTCTATTATAAGTGTTTTGTGCTCCTCAGCTATGCCGTGTTCCATGACATCTATCACTCCCTGAATTACAGGTCTTGTCTTATCAAACACCTCAGTACCCTTTGAAGTAATAAAAACTTCATTATTTCGCTTATCCTCTTTACTCTGTATCCTTATAATATAATTTTTACCCTCCATTTTGGATAATAATCGAGCAAGAGAAGATTTATCCCTAAATATCAAAGACGCAAGTTCATTTTGGTTTAATCCGTCCTGTTCCTGAAGCTTCTTAAGAACAATCATTTGTTCTTTCGTAAGATCTATATCATACCTATCAAAGGCTTCTTGCAAATGATGGTCTACAAGTTTAACCGTTCTTCCTAACCACGGACCTATGGATGTTTCGAAATCGATTTTAAGATCTGTTTTTGACAAGGGGCAAATCTACTAAAAAAGGTATTGGTTGCAGATGCAACCAATGTTAAGATAATCATAAAAAGGTTTAGTATTTCACTTTCTCTATTAGACAAAAAACGCTTTCATGATTCTTTTTAACTCAAATCAATTAGATTGATTAGTTTCCTATATCTTCCAAAAGATAATTTTCAAGAACCTGTTAACGCGAAGTAGCTTCTTTTCCTCTTCACTAATCCTAGCATGCAAGAAAACGGAAGTAAAAAGACGATTGTGCACAAGCATTGCACTATAAGTTGAATCTTTTTACCTTAAAAAAAAGGGAGATGCTTTTCGCATCTCCCTTTGTAAACCAAACTAACTCAAAAATATAAATCGGTATTCTATTCATCATCGACATCTTCAAACTTAGTATCCGCCATTCTAGACTTACTAATATTGATATCCTTAAATTTTATATTTCTATCCTCTCGATCATAATCAAACACTAAAAACTGTCTTTCATCCAACATTTTCAAATTCTTAAAAGAGGAGAATTTATTGTTTTGAATTTGAAATACTTCCAAACTTGCCAATTGGCTAAATTCTTCGGGTATTTCGCCATTTAGATTATTATTAGCCAAAACCAACTCCTTAAGGTTTTTTAAATTCCCCATGGCAACCGGAATTGCTCCTTGTAACGAATTTTCGAACAAGCCTAAGGTTTCCAAATTTCTTAAAAACCCTAAAGAACTTGGAATTCTTCCATTTAATGCGTTGCTGGAAAGGTTAAGAATTTTTAGGTTCTTAATAGCGCCTATACCCTCTGGTATAATGCCGGATAAAAAATTATTGAAAACGGATATTTCCTCCAAACTTATCATTTTTCCAATATCAGAAGGAATAGCCCCTTTTATCCTATTCATTTCCAACTTTAAAACTTTAAGACTTTTAAGTTTCACTAGCCCGTTTGGCAACTCTCCAGTAATTGAATTAAACGCCAGGTTTAAGGTTGTTAAATGTTCTAAATCACCAATTGCCTCAGGTATAACACCCATAAGATTATTCCGAAAAAGTTGTACAGCAAGTACTTTATTATCAATTACACTCACTCCATACCACTGGGAGACCGGTGCTTTTAAATCCCATTTTTTCACCCAATGATTACCATTGGTGCTGTGGTAAAGTTCCAACAAAGCCTTTTTTTCCTTTTTGGAAACTTCCGCACTACATATAGTACCTACCAGTAACACTGCAAATAAAAACGAGTATAATTTTTTCATCTGTTGTTGATTTTTAAATAGTGATGCATTCTTATCTTTCAAATAGTTAGGAATTCTCCTACAAATTTGAACTAATAACGCTGAACAATCAAAAATTATCGTTTAAAGGGAATGGTTTGTTGTGAAATGGCCTTTTTCTGTGGTAAAAAGCTTATAAACGTATGTTATCCATTAGGCCATGGCTTCTATTTCTGTTGAAAGTAGTTCCCAATTTTCCATAAGTTTTTCAAGTGAGGTTTTCTTGGATTGATAGCTATCAAAGAAATTTGGTCTCGCAATAGTCCCATCATAATCCATCAACAAATCGTGGTCTATTGTTTTTATCTCCTTTTCCAAGGAAGAAATTTTACTTTCTAAGGTACTTAATTGGTTCTTTAAGCTTTTTATTTTTTTTTGATCCTGGAAGGATGTATTCTTCTTCACTACTTTTCGTTCCTCCCGCTTTTCCTGTTTTTTTTCTATCGCTCTAAAGTTATCGGCTTTTCGCTGCTCCAAATAAAAATCCACATCCCCTAAATATTCTCTTATCTCCCTATTTTTAAACTCATAAACCTTATTGGTAAGACCCTGAAGGAAATCTCTATCATGGGACACAAGTATAAGTGTTCCCTCAAAATTTTGACAGGCTTGTTTTAAAACATTTTTGGACTTGATATCCAAGTGGTTCGTAGGCTCATCCATCACGAGCACATTAAAGGGCTGGAGCAACATCTTAGCAAGTGCCAAACGGTTTCGCTCTCCACCAGAGAGTACTTTCACATACTTTTCAACCTCATCACCTCGGAACAAAAAAGACCCGAGAATATCTCTAACCTTACTCCTATTAGTCTCATTGGCGGCGTCTAACATCGTATCCAAAACAGTCTTACTACCATCTAGGTATTCCGCTTGGTTCTGTGCAAAATATCCTATTTGAACATTATGTCCCAACTTTAAATACCCTTCGTATTCAAGCTCTCCAACAATAATTTTGGCCAAAGTAGATTTACCCTGTCCGTTCTGACCCACAAAAGCGGTTTTACTATTTCGCTCTATCAGCAAGTTTATATCGTTAAGGACGACTTTAGGACCATAGTTCTTCGAAAGCTCTTCTATTTCTACGACTACTTTCCCTGGGGTAACAGAAATAGGAAATCTAAGGTTCATGACACTGTTGTCATCCTCATCTACCTCTATTCGTTCTATTTTATCTAATTTCTTAATAAGAGACTGCGCCATAGAAGCCTTGGTAGATTTTGCCCTGAACTTTTCAATTAGACGCTCTGCCTGTTGTATTTCTTTTGACTGGTTCTTTTGTGCACTTAACTGCTGTTGCTTTATCTCATTACGCAGCACCAAGTATTGCGAATAGGGTTTATTGTAATCATAAATACGTCCTAAGGAGATTTCAATGGTTCTGTTTGTTACGTTATCCAAAAACATTTTATCATGGGAAACAATAACTACGGCACCTGTATAATTGTTCAAGAACTGCTCAAACCAGATGATAGACTCAATATCCAAGTGGTTAGTAGGCTCATCCAATAAGAGTACATCATTATTTTGCAAAAGAAGTTTTGCTAATTCTATTCGCATACGCCACCCCCCGGAAAAGGTTTCGGTTTTCTTATCAAAATCCTCCCGATTAAATCCAAGTCCCTGCAAAATTTTCTCCGTCTCTCCCTGGTAGTTATAACCGCCCAGTATTTCGTAGTGATGGCTTACATCGCTTAAATCTATAATCAATTGATTATATCCTTCACTCTCATAATCCGTGCGTTCCGCTAACTGAAGATTAATTTCATCTATCTTACCTTCCAATTTCTTGATTTCTTCAAAAGCCTGATAGGCTTCCTCTAAGACATTCCTTCCTTGCTCAAAATCTATATCCTGTCTTAAAAATCCAATGTTAATATCTTTCTCGATGGCAATTGTACCTTTATCCAAAGGCATATCCTTAGAAAGAAGTTTTAGTAAGGTAGATTTACCCGCACCATTCTTCCCCACCAGTCCTACCCTGTTTCCTGCGTTTAAACGAAAGGAAATTTCCTCAAATAAATATTCCCCACCAAATGAAACGGAAAGGTTGTGTATGTTAAGCATTTACTATTTTCTTTTACGAGTTTTATCGGGTTTGCACCCTAAAAAGGGATCCGTATTTTAACGTTTCCCACAGTTTGCATCAATAAAGTATTACAATTCATAAATCAATTTTTATGATTGTTGTAAATGTGCATTGAAGCGTAAATCTTTACCTTTATACAAAGTTTTGCAAATGTTAAAAAAAGGAAACAAACTCTACAGTATTTTAACAGGAAGTTGTCCTAGATGTCATGAAGAAGGCATGTATTTGGACAAAAATCCATATCATTTAGGAAAAATCTACAAAATGCATGAAAGGTGCAGCACTTGCGAGCTAAAATATAAAATTGAACCTTCCTTCTTTTATGGAGCAATGTACGTAAGTTATGGTGTGGGAATAGCGTTTTCTATAGCGGCTTTTGTAATAGCAAAACTTATTATCGGCACCACTTTAATAAACACCTTTATTGCCATAATACTAACTTTAATTGTGTTTATGCCGCTTATCATGAGAGTGTCCAGAAATATTTGGATTAATTTATTTATAACATACAACGCAAATGCAGTAAAGAAAAAATCTTAAGCGTTGTTGTAGTATTGAAAATACCTATTAATATCTATTTCCGACTCTATTTTTGAACCTTCTTCAATGTGTTCAAACAACTGCTTAGCGGCCCAAGGAGCTATCATAATCCCGTGAGAACCAAAACCGTTAAGGACAAACAAGTTTTCATATTCTGGATGTTGGCCCACTAAAGGTTTTCTATCTTTCACCGTTGGTCGTATACCCGCTTCATGGCCCACTACTTCATAATTGCAGTCCAGCAATCCATCTAGTTTCTTCAAAAGTTCTTTCTTAGTATCTTCAGTAGGAAGATTGGAACTCAGATTACGGTCGTAATTAGCACCTACCTTGTATAGGTTATTCCCTAAAGGAATTAAGAATATTGAGGACTTTATAGCGTTTTCCTCCTTTAGCGTAGTAGATTTTACAATAAGGTATTCACCTTTAGACCCTTGCATAGGCAAATAATTGAAAAACGGATTTTGAAGTAATCCAAAACCTTCTGCAAAAACGATGCTCTTAGCTTTATGAGTTTTGTAAACCACATGGGCATCTTTAAACTTTAGCTGATTATACTCAAAAGAATCCGAAATCAATAAATTATCTTTTCGCAGGAAATCAATATAACTATTCAGTGTTCGTAAAGTATCTAAACGACTTGCATGCAAAACGCTTCCAAAATCATAGGGTGCTATTAAACTGGTATTCGTATTTCGGACCAAACTGGGAGATAAATAAGTTTTTAGCTGCTCCCTATCCGAAGCCTCGAACCACATATTCTGTTCCTCAACCGAGGCAAACCTTCTATATACTGTCAAATCGTTTATCAAGTTCATCCTTAAAACATCCTGTAAATCGCTATAAAAAGAATTTGCAAAAGGAATAAGCGTAGCGGCTTTCCATGCCATTGTGAACCTTTTAAGAATAACTGGATTGGATAAACCGCCGGCTACCCTAGATGATGTTTGAGAGTCATCACTATATACTACAAAACGTTTATTATTTTTTCTAAGCGTTTCACAAAAAGCGGTACCCGCAAGGCCCAAACCGACCACTATATAGTCTAACATGATACAAAGTTAGGGAATTGAGAACCCTTTAACTACATCATCCAAAAACAAATGGTCAAAACAAAACGCCCCGACAATTGTCGGGGCGTTTACATACTTTTGAATTGGAATTATTTTTAATCTAATAGGCCCACATATCCTGTTCCCTATCACGAATTACTTCCTTGATACGTTTTGCTTCTAATAGTTGGAAGAGTGCGTTATCTGCAATATAGTCACTAACCTTACGGTCACCTTGGACATTATCCTCCTTGTAAATAACAGCATTAAATCTTCGGGCATTCAACAACATATCAAAAGAGATAGGTTGTGCTGAATTGCGCTGATTAAACACCTTTGCTTCATGGAGTATTTCACGTGCATCAGGATACCATATCCAGAAAAGTTCCACCATATCGGGGTTCTCATCATTCATAGCATATGCGTCTGGTGCAACAGGAGCTATCCCTAACAACCTGTATTTTAATTCGCCTTGGCGTTTATCAAAATACCAAATACCTTTTACACGATATTCTTGGATGTGTGAAGCATTTAAGTTGTTTATGACAACATACTCTGGAGAAACAGCTTCTCCAGCATTAATTTGTTCATAACCATAATCCAATGTATCCACACTTTGTAAGGATGATTTCAAATCAGAAAAATTCCTTTTATCTGTAAAATAGGAATCTGTATAGGCTTCTAAATTACCATTCTTCAAATTCTTTATTAATACATGAAATAAAGATCTTCTATCCTTACTAATATCCATAGTATCGGTTGGGTAATACAGTGGAAAGTTCACTCTTTCATCCAAATCTACAGTTTCCCATAAGGTTTTGGACCAAAGAATATCCCTATCGTCTACATAGCCATATTTCAATGGTGCATCGTTATCAACAGCCTTTTGAGCTTCGGTACGCACACCAACTTGTTCTGGCTTTTTGGCATTTAAGACATTTGCCTGGGCGATTATAGAAGCCGGCAACAAAACCACTGCTCCTACTATTAAAACATTTTTCCAATTCATGTTTACTTCACTTTAAATTATCCGGGTAAAAGCCATGTGGTATTTACCCGGAATTAAAACTTTATATTTAATTGGTCAACTCAATTGTTATTGGAGACACTTTCTTCAACTTATAACTTTTATTATTAGTAATAAAAGCTTGGATATCCATAATTTGGACTACATCCCCTCTCTTTGCTCGTTTTAAGGCTGATTTTGCTTTTGAATCCAATTTATTACCTCTAACACTTACAATTGGTTGTCCTTGCACTTTAAATTTAAAACCACTCACTGCAAGGTTCAAATCAAAATCAAAATCATCTAATCCAGCTCCTATAGTAGCGATTTCAACATTCCTTTTTGGAAGTTTTACATTACCACCCTGCTTACTTATTTTACCTTCTGGTCTAGGAATATCTTTAATTCTAAACTCAGATTTAGAAGATATTGCCTGGCCATCTGGTAATGTACCAGAAGCAGTAATTGTAACCGTTCTACCTTTAATAGTAGTTGCATTCATAACATATTTAC
Organism: uncultured Maribacter sp.; assembly: GCA_964507115.1. GTDB lineage: Bacteria > Bacteroidota > Bacteroidia > Flavobacteriales > Flavobacteriaceae > Maribacter. The sequence goes on along the minus strand of CAZDOW010000023.1, from coordinate 14,481 downwards.
TACCACTAATAGACTTTAATCCAGGTGCAGATGCACGTACCTTATTGTTAGGTATTCCTGGGATAGAGATAGACATTGGGTTAGATACACCACGATAAACTACGTTCATCTTATCTGCCGCAATCAGAGCAGCATTAGGCTTAGATATGGTAGCAAAAGAATTTTTTACTGCAACTTCAATCTCTTCACCATCCTGTTGAAAATACAAATTACCAGCTACCACATGATCTCCCGCAGCACCAGAACCAATTAACATCTTAACTCCACCTGCTTCGATTTTGTAATCCTTACCCGCTGCAAGTTTTCTTCCATCTAGCGTTAACTCTGCTCTTACTGGAGTAGAAGAATTATCTGTTTTACTGATAATAATTTTACCATCATACTTTTCACCTGAATAGTAAGCGGACTTACTAGAGAATAATGATGTAGCGAAGTTTTTTAAGGAAACCTGACTGGTAAGCTCACCTTCCAACATTGATTTTAAAGCATCTTCCTCCGTAGATTTGATGTCCGCCTGCAACGCTGTCAACTTTGTTAAAGAAGCAATTAACGGGAAATTCTCATAATGATAGTTAATCCAATCTATCTTATTTCCGTCTCTATCTTCTTCTTTACCGTTTTCATCACCTACCTTAAAACGTGCTTCTACGGTAGACTTTAAACTTGTCGGAACCAATTTGGCAATTTCGCTACGGTAATCTTTAATTCTCTTCATGAATTCTTTACCACCCTCTGCCAAGTTATCTCCTTGAAAAAAGTACTGGTTCAAATAATCCGCTTTATCCATTACCTGATAGTCAGTAGGGTCTTCAACGCCCACTAACAGACCTTCTTTAATGGTTTCTAAATAATCAAAATATTCCTGTGAAAGTGCCTTTATTTGGTTTGCTTTCTGGTATACTTCGCCATACTTAACCTTGTCTTCTGACGCTTTTGTTTCCAAACTCGCTAAAAACTGGTCGTTGCTTTCTGTTGTCTTTGAGTTAGAAGTCTCCATCTTCACATTCATTAATCCGAATGCTGCGAGTACCTCTTTACTCATATTTAACGCTAGCATACAAATGAAAACCAGATACATTAGGTTTACCATTTTTTGCCTTGGTGATTGTTTTCCTCCTGCCATGTTTCTTAAATTAGATTTTAATTAATACTTAAATTTGGGGTTGGTTAAAATCCAATTTAGTTCTTGCTCATTGCAGATAACATACCACCATATACACCGTTCAACGAAGAAAGGTTGCTAGATAATGAAGCCATCTGGTCTTTTAATGCACTTGCATTCTCAACTACTTGCTCATTAACGCTAGCTTGTTTACTGGCACTTTCTAATTGTACTTTGTAAAGACTATTCAGAGATTCCATCTGAGAAGCAGCTTGTACCATTTCATCAGAATATTTCTTAGTAGATTCCATTGCATCAACAGTTGGAGCGATACCTTTAGCGGCACCTTCAAAATTCTTGATACTTGATCCAAGACTCTCCATAAGATTGGCGTCTACACCAGCTTCTTTTAACATATCATCCAATTTTTTGGATAAAGAACCTTCTGCTTCTTTGATTTCATCAGCTTGGCTTTTCTTATCGCCTGTTGCTGCTCCTCCAGCTAATTCTGGATACACTAGAGACCAATCATGTTCGTCATCTATTGGTTCAAATGCACTAATTGCGAAAATAAGTGCCTCTGTAATAAGACCTACTGCTAAAAGAAGGCCTCCATTTAAGACTCCAAATTCCCAGTGAAGGATTTTAAACAATGCTCCAATAATTACGATTGATGCTCCTAGGCCGTAGGCCATGTTAAATAATTTTTTTGTTGCTTTTGACTGTGCCATGATTTTAATTTAAGGTTTAATATTAAAGATTTGGTTTAAAATTTGATTTGAATACTGTTTTTTACTGTAATCATACTTACTTATTGTGTGGAATCTTCTTCTCCCATATAATCCTGAACTGTTCTAAAACCTATGTAGCTACGTACAGAATCAGCATACTCATAATCCCTTGTACTTACCTGAAGGAAATAGGCTACATCTTTCCAAGAACCTCCTCTAATAACCTTTCTGGTATTAGATTGATCACCTCCGTTTGGATTCATTGTTGATACATAATCATAGGCACTTGGGTCGTAACTAGAATTTGTCCATTCAGAAACATTACCCGCCATATTATACAGATTAAAATCGTTTGGTTCATACGCCTTTGCCTCTACAGTATATAACGCCATATCTGCTGCATAATCTCCACGTTGTGGCTTAAAGTTCGCCATAAAACAACCTGTATCACTTATGACATAAGGTCCGCCCCATGGATAAGTACCACTTTCGATACCACCTCTTGCGGCATATTCCCACTCAGCTTCCGTAGGTAACCTAAATTTATTTACAAATTGTCTTCCACGACTCTTTTGATCATCGTTCTTATATTTGGTCCTCCACTCACAAAAAGCTTTGGCTTGTGCCCAAGAAATACCTACTACTGGATACTCGCTATACGCATCGTGCCAGAAATAGTCATTGTGCATTGGTTCGTTGTAGGAGTATTCAAAATCCCTAATCCAAACGGTGGTATCAGGATAGATTTCCAACTCCTCTGTACGGATAAAATCTTTTCTACTTCCTTTGCCCTTTTTTGAGGCGCGTGCAGCAGCTTCAATATCCATCCAACTATACTTGTATTTTAATTTGGTAACATCGATACTTCTTTGACCGTTATAGGACTCTTCCTCAGGCAAATAGATAGAATCTACCATTATTTCAGTGTAATACTCATCTGGATAATCTGAAACATCCCAGATTAAATCAACATCTTTGTTCAGTGCCCTACCTTCATAACCAGTTTCTCCCATGCCAGAATAATTGTCCAACATATATTTGTCGTAAGCAGAAGCTTTGGTAGTATCAGCATCTTTAAATGCATACTCTCCTATACCCCCATCATCTGGGCCAAGACCTAAGTCATCAGCTAAAATAGCTAAGCTGGTTCTTGCAATAGAATCCTTTACCCATTCTACGAATTGGCGGTACTCACTATTGGTAATTTCAGTATCGTCCATATAAAAAGAACGTACGGTTACTGTTTTGGTAGGAGCATTCAAGGTTTTTGCTTGGTCTTCTTCACTCTTACCCATGATATAAGAACCCCTTGGGATAAGTTCCATACCATGAGGCTTTTCCGGATACCATTTTTTTCCTTGGACTCCAACTAGCTCCCCTTTCGTTTTAGACCCACAACTGGTGAGTAAAAAAACAAACGCTATAGATGATAACAATAGCTTCTTCATACTTTAGGTTAAATTTTCGATTATGGTTACAAACTGCGAATACGTTCATTTATTCTAACTTCTAAAACTACGTTTTGAATAAATTATTGTATAACTGCCTTTTAATCCCTTAAAATTATTTTCAATTAATTAAAGCCTTTCTTATAAGCTTTAAACCACCGTTCAGGAATGTTTTGATTGCAAGCATCCAAATAATCCTTCTCTGTGCATGGTAATAACGCAGGTGTATTTGCTTTAGTATGTGAAGTAAAAATTGATGGCACCTCCACCCACCATCTTTGGGTCAAAAGACTCTTGTAGAAAATGAGATCTTCAGCATCCGAAGGAACGGTATACTTTGTGAAATCGTCAGTCTTTGAATAGGGAGATTCTATAATTCTGTAATTGATACCTTCAATAAAGTACCATATTATTTGTGCGACTAGTTGTTGAGATTGCACGTTATTTTCCATTTCGTATATCCCAAAAACAGAAACCTTGTCGCTGATTCCAGCATATCTGGCTATAGCGCAAATCTCTCTCCCCGTAAATCCATTAGGAGAAAAATTTGAAGAAAAAGAAATATCGCTAGCTTTAATAGCCCTTGCGTCCAAACTTACCATGTGGGCATTTCTTAACGCGGGTTCCGCCAAAGAAAGATCGTTGGCTATCTCTCCTAGCCTGTAGGCATCAAAAAACAAACGCTCCATTAAATCCACCTCTTCCTGAGCGTTAAAATAGCTTTGGTACCCTATGTTAGAGAAATTAAATAAGTTATTTGGTTTATCTGTTATGATTTTACTCATATAGGAATGTGATGAAATAAGTTCATCATCTATTCCAAAATCAAACCTACTATCAATGGCCACCAAGTTTATCATATCCTTGATACCATCAAACGCCCTATAGGCGGGATACGTAATATCCTGGGTTGCGCCAAGAATTATAGGAATGATATTTTCTTCCAATAATCCAGCCACAATTTCCTTTACTACAAAGTACGTATCATCAACAGATTCGCCTTCTTCTATATCTCCTAAATCTACTATTGTAGCGTTCCAATTTCCCAGCAAAAGCTTGTAAAGCTGTATCCGTATTGCAGAAACATCTAATTTTTCTAGTTTTTTTTCAAAAGCATTCCTGGACTCACGTACTCCTAAAATAGCCACAGTGGCATTAGCAAGCACTGGAAGGCCATCGTTTACGGTATGTATATAGGTGTTCTTTCCTATGGCCTGGGTAGGCAATAGTTCGCAATGCGCCAAGACTTTATCTTCTACTGGAACTAAAAAATCAAAGGCCATTAATGTCGTTCTAGAATTTTAAGATTATACAAAACTGAGGTTTATAAGACTCCTACATGTTCAAAATTAAACTACTTTTTTGGTTTTGCTTTTGCTTTTGCCTTTTTTTTCGGTGTCTTTTTTTCGATGAGGGCGGAAGCTTCCTTTAACGTCATTTTGGTTGCATCTACAGATTTAGCCAACTCTACCTTTGTCTTTCCTTTTATAATGTTGTGACGCCCCCACCTTGCTTTCTCTATTCGGATACCTTCTTCCTCCCAGTTCTGTACTACCTTGTCTATCTCCTTCTGCTTCTTAACCTCAATGAGTTCAACGATATCTTCTTGGGAAAGGGTATCAAAATCATACTTTTTGTTCACGTTAATGAACATGCCGTCCCACTTTATAAAAGGACCAAATCTACCAGTACCCTTTTGCACTCCCTTGCCTTCATATTCAGCTATTGGTGCATCGGCTTTTTGTTTTGCAATGATAAGTTCTATGGCGCGATCCATCAAGATTTCCATTGGATCATCAGTCTTTTCCATGGAAATGAACTTTTTACCAAATTTCACATAGGGGCCAAACCGTCCTACGTTTGCCTCTACCTCTTCGCCTTCATACACCCCTAATTTTCTAGGCAATTTGAAAAGATCCATTGCCTGTTCAAAGGTTATGGTATTAAGTGACTGATCTGGCAAAAGACTGGCAAAAGTTGGTTTTTCTTCATCGTCTACGGTACCTACTTGGACCATTGGTCCAAATCTACCTAGTCTAACCGAAACTTGTTTTCCACTCTTTGGATCTTTCCCAAGTATTCGTTCACCACTTGCACGGTCTGCATTCGCCTCTACATCTAGCACATTAGGATGAAAATCTTTATAGAAATTTTTCATCATTTTCTTCCAATCCTCATTACCTGTGGCAATTTGATCAAAATCCTCTTCTACTTTAGCGGTAAAATTATAATCTAAGATAGTGGCGAAATTAGCCACTAAAAAGTCGGTTACTATGATACCTATATCCGTTGGCACCATCTTCCCCTTGTCCGAACCAACAGTTTCTGTAAGGCCTTTTTCGTTTACGCTGCCAGACTCCAATACTAGCTGAGCATACTTTCTTTCAGAACCTTCTATGGTTCCCTTCTCAACGTATCCTCTATTTAAAATCGTAGAAATCGTGGGTGCGTATGTAGAGGGCCTACCAATACCCAATTCCTCTAATTTCTTAACCAACGAAGCTTCTGTAAAACGATATGGTGGCCTAGAGAAGCGTTCTGTTGCGGTAATATATTTATTTTGCAGTGTCTCACCTACCTTCATCGCAGGCAACATTCCTTCTTGTTCTTCAGCCAAGTCTTCATCATCAACACTTTCCATGTACACCTTTAAAAAACCGTCAAATTTTATAACCTCCCCATTGGCCGTAAACTCTTGATCGTGTTTATCTGCCTGTATTTTCACATTGGTGCGTTCCAATTGAGCATCGCTCATTTGTGAAGCTATAGTCCTTTTCCATATCAGGTCATATAATTTAGACTGATCTCTTTCCAAAGAAGGCGACTGGTTATTCATTTCCGTTGGCCTAATAGCTTCATGTGCTTCCTGAGCCCCTTTAGATTTACCGGTAAAACTTCTTACTTTACTATATTTTTCGCCATAATTCTTTACAATCGCATCTTTGGCAGCCGTAATGGCTTCACTGGAAAGGTTTACGCTATCCGTTCTCATGTACGTAATCAGTCCCGCCTCATAAAGGCGTTGTGCTACCTGCATAGTCCTACCTACAGAGAAGTATAATTTTCTTGATGCCTCTTGCTGTAAAGTAGACGTTGTAAACGGTGCTGATGGTGATTTCTTAGCAGGTTTCATATCTAACTTTCCAACAGAAAATAAAGCACCTATATTTTTTTCCAAAAAGCTATTGGCTTCTTTTTTGGTTGCAAAAGCTTTTCCCAACTTAGCGGTAAATACGCTACCTGAACCGGTTTTGAATTCTGCACTTATCTTAAAGGAGCCTTCCGGCGTAAATGCCTCAATATCCCTTTCACGCTCTACAATAAGACGAACTGCTACAGATTGAACACGACCCGCAGATAGTCCAGGTTTTATTTTTTTCCATAATACAGGAGATAATTGATACCCCACCAAACGATCCAAAATACGTCTAGCCTGTTGTGCATTTACAAGATTGTAGTTAATTTCTCTAGGGTTTTCTATAGCTTTTTGGATGGCACTCTTGGTAACGGAGTTAAAAACGATACGTTTTGTCTTTTCTTTATCCAAATCTAATTCTTCTGCCAAATGCCAAGAAATAGCTTCCCCTTCTCGATCCTCATCACTTGCCAACCAAATAGTATCTGCCTTTTTGGCCAAATCCCTTAATTTTTTCACCAAGGCTTGTTTATCCTTGTCTACGATATATTTTGGCTTAAAATCGTTATCTACATCTACCCCTAATTCCTTGGATGGTAAATCAGCTATATGCCCAAAACTGGATTCTACCTTAAAATCTTTTCCTAGAAATTTCTCTATGGTCTTGGCTTTCGCGGGGGACTCAACAATTACTAAATTCTTTGCCATGCATTGGTTATTTGTGGAAACAAAAGTAGTTGAATTTTTTAATTTGAATTGATGTTGTCTCCGTATGAGTAAAAAAACATAGCTTTCTACACCATGTTTTCCCTATTGAATACTCACAAGTAGTATAAAAAGAATTTTTAATTTAGAGTAACTTGTTCTGCTATATAATGATTTACACCCCTAAAACTAGGATATAGTAAAGCATAGATAAAATGATCATCATATATGTTAATGCTAGAAAAAAAGCTTTCAACATCAGAAAAATGAATATTACAATACTCGGCACCCTAAATACATTATGAGGCATCCTCAAAACCCACACCATCCTTATATATGTAATACGCGGGTACTTTGGAGAGCATGGCTGTAAAAAGAATTCCTACACAACATAGAATAATGCCTAATTCCGCTACAATACCCAAAATAAGAATTAATCCGAAGATGACCAACCAGTTTTTGTTTCCTAAAGCAAAGCTTGCCTTTGCAATATCCATTGCGGAAAGCTCTTCGTTAAATGCCAAAAAAGCGGGAAATAAGGAGAGTGGCACTATTAAATAAAAAATCCCTAAACCACAGGCCAACATTCCCAAGAGAGTTAGACCAAGCATAATCAAGGCCAAATTAAAAACTTTACCCAAACGACCTTGTTTGAAAAAATAAAAATAATCATCATTCGCGGCCTCATCCCAATCTCTTTGTTTGCAAATCCTAAGAAAAGCGGCATTTAAAGCCACCCCAAAGGTTAGTATCCCAACAAGAAAAACAGGCAACAAAATGATCATACCTACTAGAACCATCGTGGGAAGCTTCTGACTTCGTAATAATTCTGGATCCGTTATTCCCGCAGCAATCATAGGAATATAAATCATAATATAAAAAGGTAATATGGTAACAAAGGTGAGCAACAGCACTATAAAACCCTCTACCCAAACCTTTTTAAAAAGTTCTATGGACGCGCTAAAAATAGATCCAAAATCCAAGGAAGGTCTACCCGAAATTTTTTGGTTAACCGTTTCTAAAGGCATTAGCAGTTATTTTGGTTGATATCAAAGGAAAGCCTAAAATTACGCTAAATAAAACTGTCAACTTGTCATATTTTTGAATATAGTAGTATCTTTACCTTCCTATTATTTTTAAGTTAAGTTGGGTTTAAACATGGAAAAAACCATTGATGAAACAAAACAAGGTTCGTCCTTGAACTTGGGCTCTAAGACCAAGAATACTCGTAAACTTTATATAGAAAGTTATGGCTGTGCCATGAACTTTGCCGATAGCGAAATTGTGGCTTCCATACTTTCGAAAGAGGGATTCAACACCACACAAGAACTGACCGAGGCCGATCTTGTTCTGGTAAACACATGTTCCATTAGAGACAAAGCAGAACAGACTATACGCAAACGTTTGACCGAATACAGAAAAGTTAAAAAAACTAGACCCCACTTAAAAGTAGGTGTGCTAGGATGTATGGCAGAGCGTTTAAAAGACAAACTCCTGGACGAGGAAAAAATAGTGGATATGGTCGTAGGTCCTGATGCCTATAAAGATTTGCCTAACCTCATAAAAGAAGTAGATTCCGGCAGGGATGCGGTTAATGTAATCCTCTCCAAGGATGAGACCTATGGCGATATATCTCCGGTTCGTTTAAACACAAACGGTGTAACCGCTTTTGTTTCCATTACAAGGGGATGCGATAATATGTGTACTTTTTGCGTAGTACCCTTTACCAGAGGCAGGGAACGCAGCCGAGATCCACAGTCTATTTTGGAAGAAGTTAATGAGTTATGGAATACAGGCTATAAGGAAATTACACTCTTAGGTCAAAATGTAGATAGCTTTCTGTGGTACGGGGGTGGACTTAAAAAAGATTTTGAGAAGGCCAGCGATATGCAAAAGGCCGTAGCTGTCGATTTTTCCAAACTATTAAGCATGGTCGCCTTGGCCCAACCAAAAATGCGCATACGGTTTTCTACTTCCAATCCGCAGGACATGACTTTAGATGTAATTCGTACCATGGCGAAGCATTCCAATATTTGCAATCACATACATCTTCCTGTGCAAAGCGGAAGCAACCGCATATTGAAAGCCATGAATAGGTTGCATACCATTGAAGAGTATTTTAAGCTTATAGACGATATTCGAAACATTATACCTAATTGTGGCATATCGCAAGATATTATTTCAGGATTCCCAACCGAATCCGAGGAGGACCACCAAGACACCCTAAAAGCATTAGAATACGTCAAGTACGATTTTGGATATATGTACGCTTATTCTGAAAGACCGGGTACTATGGCAGGAAGAAAAATGGAAGATGATGTGCCTGAAAAAATAAAAAAAAGGCGCTTGTCGGAAATTATTGCCCTGCAAAGAAGCCATTGCCAACATAGGACTGAACAACATTTAGGAGCGATACAAGAAGTCTTGATTGAAGGGAATTCTAAAAAATCTCCCAACGAATGGATGGGAAGAAACGCCCAAAGCACAGTTGTTGTCTTTCCAAAGGAACAATATAAGGTGGGTGACTTCGTAAACGTAAAAATGAATTCTTGCACCTCTGCGACACTGATTGGAAAAGCAGTGGGGTATTCAGACAACAACTAAGACCTAGGCATTAATTAATGACAAGCTGATAGTAGATGGAAACCATACAGAACATAAAACAACGTTTTGAGATTATTGGGCAGGACCACAAACTCAACCGTGCCCTGCAAAAAGCGATTCAAGTTGCCCCAACGGACATCTCAGTCCTTGTTACAGGCGAGAGCGGAGTAGGTAAAGAATCCATCCCTAAAATCATCCATTCCCTATCGCATAGAAAACACGCAAAATATATCGCTGTTAACTGTGGTGCCATCCCAGAAGGAACTATAGACAGCGAACTTTTTGGCCACGAAAAAGGTGCCTTTACGGGTGCAACACAAACCAGAAGCGGCTATTTTGAAGTTGCGGATGGTGGAACTATTTTCTTGGACGAGGTGGGTGAACTTCCGTTAACCACACAGGTTAGATTGCTACGGGTATTAGAAAATGGAGAGTTTCTAAAAGTAGGATCTTCACAAGTCCAAAAAACAGATGTACGCATTGTAGCCGCTACTAACGTCAACATGTTCGAGGCGATAAAGAAGGAGAAATTCCGCGAAGACTTGTACTATAGACTGAGTACGGTAGAAATTCAAATTCCACCACTAAGGGAACGTAAGGAAGACATACACTTACTATTTAGAAAATTTGCTTCTGATTTTGGGCAGAAATATAAGATGCCTACTATACGATTGGAGGATGATTCAATAGCACTTTTGTTAAAATACAGATGGCCTGGAAACATCCGTCAGCTTCGTAATATTGCCGAACAAATTTCAGTATTAGAAGAAAAAAGAGCAATTACATCAGGGACATTACGTAGTTATTTGCCAAGCAATCCAGGGAGTAACTTGCCAGCAGTTGTCAGTACTTCAAAATCGGAAAGTGATTTTAGCAGCGAGCGAGAAATATTATATAAGGTGTTGTTTGATATGAAGGGAGACCTCAATGACCTTAAAAAATTGACCATGGAATTATTAAAAAACAATGATTCCCAAAAGGTACAAGAAGATAACGAAAACCTTATACAAAAAATTTACGGCAAAGAGAACGACGAAGTAGAGACTCAGGATACCAACGAATTAGAGGTATTACAGTTACCGGAATCAAAACAGGAACAAAGCTACACACCTATACCGCAGGAGGATAAATATCATTTTGCGGAAGAGATTCAAGAAGAAGAGACCCTATCTTTACATGAAAAGGAAATAGAATTAATCAAGAAATCCCTTGAAAGAAATAGAGGTAAAAGAAAAGCCGCTGCAGCGGAATTAGGAATTTCGGAAAGAACGCTATACCGAAAAATAAAACAGTACGACCTTTAACGCTAGGGTTTGATTAATAAACGGCACATGATAAAAACATCATCATTCAAAATAGCATTAGTAGCTTTGACCATATTTATTTTTAGTGGTTGCGGAGCCTATAATTTTACGGGAGGTAGCGTAGGAACCGCTACAACCTTTCAGGTAAGCTATTTTCAAAACTATGCCACACAAAGCCCAGGATCCACATTTGAACCAGGTATGGATAGGGATTTCACCCTAGCCCTTCAGGATAGGATATTGAACCAGACAAGTTTAGACCTTGTGAACAATGGCAATACTGATCTGCTATACGAAGGGGAGATTACAGAGTACCGCATCTCCCCCATGTCCGCTACAGCGCAGCAGACAGCCGCCCAAAACAGATTATCTATTAGAGTGAAGGTCCGGTTTTACAATAGAACAAAGGAAGATGTTGATTTTGACCAAAGTTTCTCCTTCTTTTTCGATTATCCGGCAAACACCCCACTTTCTTCTATTAAAAGTGAAGCACATGAAGTAATTTTTGAACGGTTGACCCAGGATATTTTTAACGCTTCCTTGGCCGACTGGTAAACAAAAGTAATATGTCTTAAAAAAATGAAGGTAACTGATTTTACATATTTGCTAGAAAACCCCTCTAAAATAGCGGACCCCTTACAGACGAAACAACTGGAGGACATCTTACAGGAATACCCCTATTTTCAAGCAGCTAGGGCATTACATTTAAAAGGGTTAAAGAATTTACATAGCTACAAATACAATAAGGCACTAAAAACAACTGCAGCCTTCACAACCGATCGCGATGTGCTGTTTGATTTTATAACCTCCAAAGACTTTTTACAGTATGAAACGCAGGCAAACACAGCAATCGCAGAAGACGCCATTCTAAAACCTGAAATCGCAATTAACGAAAATGAACCGATTATAGAGGCTTCCAAGGATAAACCCCTTCCACAAGACCAAAAGGATGCTGAGAAAATTTTAGACCCTAAGTTATTTACCTCTAGGCATCCAAGAACAGAGGAATCTGAAAAACTAGAGTTAGGACAACCGCTTAATTTTGATAAAAAAGAAAAATTTTCTTTTAACGAATGGCTTCAGTTAGCAAGTAAAAAACCGACAGAATCCAAAAAGGAAACAACCAAAACGATAACTAAAAACGACGAATCAAACACAGTACAAAGTAAAGAGCAAAAACAGCAATTCGCTCGAATAGATAAATTTATTGCACAAAATCCCAAAATCGTACCAAAGGAAAACACACCGGCACCGGCCAATGTAGCCAACTCTGGAATACTCGACAAGAATGAGCTCATGACCGAAACCTTGGCAAGAGTGTATCTTGAACAGAAAAAGTATAAAAAAGCGATTCAAGCTTACAAGATTTTAAGTTTGAAATATCCGGAAAAAAGTGGTTTCTTTGCAGACCGAATTAAAATGGTTGAGAATATTCAACTAGAAAATAGATAACTATAATGAGTACATTTTCAATATTTTTGATACTTATCATCATCGTTTGCTTTCTGCTGATATTGGTGGTTATGGTTCAAAACCCTAAAGGCGGCGGCCTATCATCTTCTTTTGGTGGAGGTGGCAACCAAGTAGTTGGTGGCGTTAAGAAAACTGGAGATTTTTTAGACAGAAGCACATGGACTTTGTCAGGACTACTTGTAGTATTGATTCTGGCCTCCAATATAGCACTTAAAGGTAATTTTGGTGACGTAGAGTCTAAATTATTACAAGGAGATGATATAGAGACAACGGTTCCAGAAACATTGCCAGACGAGATTACGCCAGAGGTAACTCCTGAAATCACTCCTACGGATAGTCTTTAAATTAATGACTTATAAATAAAACGAATGCCAGCTTTATGACAAGCTGGCATTTTTGTTTTATAATATGTCAGTTTTTATGTAATGGCATAATTTCTGCCATATTTCAATTAAATAAAAATCAAATATAAACTATACTAATTATGGCTAAAGTTAACATTAAACCATTAGCGGATAGAGTTCTTATAGAGCCTATGGCAGCTGAAACTAAAACTGCTTCTGGATTATATATTCCAGATACTGCAAAGGAGAAACCTCAAAAGGGTAAAGTTGTTGCCGTTGGTCCTGGAACCAAAGATGAAAAGGTAACGGTAAAAGTTGGCGATACTGTTCTTTATGGCAAATATGCAGGAACAGAACTTAAATTAGAAGGCACAGATTACTTAATGATGCGCGAAAGTGATATTCTAGCAATCATATAAATTATTTGTTTTTTCATTCCTATGAATCATGGGAATCTTTTAATCAAACACAAAAACTAATTAAGTAGATTTCCGTCTTTACGGAAATGACATAAAAATACATTTATAATGGCAAAAGAAATAAAGTTTGACATAGATGCAAGAGACGGCCTCAAAAGAGGCGTTGATGCATTGGCTAATGCAGTAAAAGTAACATTAGGACCTAAGGGACGAAATGTAATTATCAGTAAATCTTTTGGAGCTCCTCAAGTAACCAAAGATGGTGTAACCGTAGCTAAAGAAATAGAACTTGCCGACCCTTTGGAGAACATGGGCGCGCAAATGGTAAAGGAAGTTGCTTCCAAAACTAACGATTTGGCCGGTGATGGTACTACAACCGCTACCGTTTTAGCTCAGGCTATCGTTAAAGAAGGACTTAAGAACGTTGCAGCAGGTGCAAACCCAATGGACCTTAAAAGAGGTATAGACAAAGCTGTTGAAGCTATCGTTGCCGATTTGGCAAAGCAGACTAAAAAAGTTGGTGACTCTTCTGAGAAAATTAAGCAAGTAGCTTCAATTTCTGCCAATAATGATGATACTATTGGAGATTTAATTGCCCAAGCATTCGGAAAAGTTGGTAAAGAAGGTGTAATTACCGTAGAAGAAGCTAAAGGAATGGAAACCTATGTAGATGTTGTTGAAGGTATGCAGTTTGACAGAGGTTATCTTTCTCCTTACTTTGTAACAGACTCCGAAAAAATGGTATCTGAATTGGAAAGCCCATACATCTTGTTATTTGACAAGAAGATTTCTTCCATGAAAGATTTACTCCCTGTATTGGAGCCAGTTGCGCAATCTCAAAAACCATTATTAATCATTGCAGAAGATGTGGATGGTGAAGCATTAGCAACCTTGGTAGTAAACAAATTAAGAGGTTCTTTAAAAATTGCTGCTGTAAAAGCTCCAGGATTTGGAGATCGTAGAAAAGCAATGTTAGAAGATATCGCCATTCTCACAGGTGGTACGGTTATCTCTGAAGAAAGAGGTTTTTCCTTGGATAATACTACTCTAGATATGTTGGGTACTTGTGAAAAAGTACAAATTGACAAAGACAATACTACCATAGTTAATGGTGGTGGTGTTGCTAAGGATATCAAAACAAGAGTAAATCAAATCAAATCTCAGATAGAGACAACCACGTCTGATTATGATAAAGAAAAACTACAAGAGCGTTTA
>CAZDOW010000022.1:0-45720 GCA_964507115.1 uncultured Maribacter sp. | reverse complement strand
GACAATGTTGACGATGCAGATTCCGTCATCGGCAACGAATCGGTAACGAGTCTTACTTTTGATGGTACAAACTTAACTCTTGCTCAGGACGGTGGTGCAAACCGAATTGTGAACTTAAGCACTGTAGATACAGATGACCAAAACGCTAGCCAAGTAACCATTGCTGATGCTGACGGAAACTTCACTTCTGGTGATGTCGAAGGAGCATTAGATGAGCTTGCTGATAGTATAGTAGCTAATACTGCCGATGGTACAGAAACTATAGTAACCGCCGGTAATGATATTTCTGTAACTGGTGATGGTTCCTTAGGGACTCCCTATGTTATTGCAAATACACGACCTAACATATTTTATCCGCCATCAATTGCAATAGATGCTTCCGCTTTAGTAAATAATCAGACTGTGGATCTATATCAGCAATATTTAGATCAGTACGATGGTTCGGCTTCCAATTTTACGGCAAGTGCAGGTGCACCTGCTACGGTGCCCTTTTACGGTCCATCGGACCTGTATTACTACGTTACGTTTGCAGATCCTGCGGTGCTGAACATTGATGGTATCAATGCTAGCGGTGTTCTACAATATGATGTGGTAGGAACTCCACCAGATTACAACTCATTGATTAATGTAGTATTTGTTGTAAAGTAAATAATTAGACTCGATCCCAAACCAATTTGAAAAATATCCTTACATATAAAACTATAGTCCTTAGCATTGTTTTTACAATACTAGGAACGTTGGTTTCTAACGCCCAATTTTTATTGCAGGCACCTGACGACACGGATCAGAATAACTACCAATGGTATGAGGCTTCAGATACGTCTACCGTGCTGGGAACTGATTCATTTTTAGAAGTTACTGCTCCGGGAATCTATTATGCAACCTATGACGGAACTATATGTGGCTCCAATGCAACAGGTTATTTTATTGTAACAGATTGCAACGCTCCAGATAATCAAGTAACTATGGATATTGCCTCTAACCTTACTTCAGGAGCTACGGTTAGTTGGAATCCTGCAGTACCTGGGGACCAGTTACGGCCTACAATTACAGCTACAGAAACTGTTGTACGCTATACAGCTACAGTAACTAAAGTTGGTAATGATACTAGCTTACCTAATTTTACAGTAGTTTGTTTACAACAAGCAGCTACTTTGGTAGATGATTTAGTCACAGTAGATGAAGATGATTCTTTAGTTATTGATATTTTTGATAACGATTCCGATTTACCCGCAATAGGTGATTTAACAACAACTGATCCAGCGAATGGTACTGTAACCATTGATGATGGTGGAACACCAAACGACCCTACGGACGACACCGTAACCTATACGCCGAATCCTGATTTTAATGGTCCGGATAGTTTTGACTATACCATCTGTAATTCCTCAGGAGATTGTAGTACAGCTACTGTTACTATAGATGTGTTACCAATTTTAGATACAAATGATGACTTAGTTACCATAGACGTAAACGAAATTATAAATATAGATAACTGGCAAACAAACGATAACGATTTACCTACTGAAGGTACGTTTAGCGCAACACAACCTACAAATGGTTCATTGACCATAGATGATAATGGTACTCCAAATGACCCATCTGATGATATAATCAACTATTTTCCAAATAACAATTACATAGGTACCGATACTTTTGACTACACCGTTTGTGATACGTTAGGGAATTGTAGTACTTCTACTGTCACTATAGTTATTAGTCCGTCTGGAGCAGATTTAGATAGTGATGACGACGGAATTTTAGACAACTTTGAGGACTTGAACCTGGATGGTGACAATGATCCTGCTACTGACCCTACGGATAGCGATGGAGATGGCTTTGCCGATTATTTGGATATTGATAGCGATGATGACGGAGTTCCAGATAATGTAGAAGCCCAGACAACTGCCGATTATATTCCGCCAAGCGGAGAAGATACCAATGGTAATGGCTTGGATGATGCCTACGAAACGGGAGGTCTACAAGGTCTCTTTCCAATAGATACAGATGGAGATAGTTTACCTGATTATTTGGATGAGGACAGTGATAATGATACTATTCCAGACAATATAGAAGCTCATGACTACGACCAAGATGGTATAGCCGATGTAGTATACACCGGTTCTGATAAAGATGATGATGGTCTCGATGACGGATATGAAGGTGATATTACGGTGGATACGGATGTTAACGATGAAATAGACGACCCAATCAATGACCTTCCTAATACAGATAACGATGAGGAATCCGATTATAGAGATACGGACGACGACGACGACGGTATAGAAACTGTAGATGAAGACTTAAATGAGGATGGTAATTACCTTAATGACGATTCCGATGAGGATGGTATTCCAAATTACTTAGATCCAGACCTAGACGTTCAAGGAGAAATCGTTAAAGTATATAATGTAATAACACCTAATGGTGACAATGTGCATGATGTACTGCGTATAGACGGCTTGGAAAACTATCCTGAGAATACCGTTAGGATTTATAATAGATGGGGTGTTTCCGTCTTTACCACTAAAGCTTACGCTACAGATGGTAATGTATTTGATGGTTCTTCACAAGGAAGGGTAACCGTGAATCAGGACAATCAACTGCCGGTTGGCACGTATTTCTATATTATTGACTATAAAGAGCCAAATGGTACTATGAAATCACTCTCAGGTTATATATACATAAACAGATAAAAGGATGCCTTGGAAAAAATCAAACATAACCTATGTATGTAAAATGAAGTATCTTTTATTTGGTGCATTTGTATTTGTGGGTATTGCTGCATTTGCGCAACAAGATGCTCAATATACTCAGTATATGTACAATACAGTAAGCGTTAATCCTGCATATGCTGGCTCAAGAGGGCATATGAGCATTGCTGCACTGCATCGTTCTCAATGGGTGGGTCTGGATGGGGCCCCTGTCACTCAGACTTTAAATATTCATTCGCCCATTGGTTATAGAGGAGTAGGTTTAGGTTTTTCTATTGTTAATGATAAAATTGGCCCTACTTCAGAAACTAACTTTGATGTTGATTTCTCATATACGCTTTATACATCTTCAGAAGGTCGATTAAGTTTCGGATTAAAGGCGAGTGCCAATTTATTAGACGTGCGTTTTTCAGAATTAGATCAGTTTGTACCCGACCAGACCCTGCAACAGGATATAGACAATAGGTTGTCACCGAATATTGGTGCAGGTATCTATTATCACACAAATAAATTTTATGCAGGCCTTTCTGTCCCTAGGTTTTTGGAAACTTCACATTTTGAAGAATCTTCACTATCTACCGCAAATGAGCAAATGAATTTTTATCTTATAACAGGTTATGTATGGGATCTAAACTCTTTTTTGAAGTTTAAACCAACGTTGCTAAGTAAGATAACTCAAGGTGCGCCATTGCAGGTAGATGTATCCGCTAATTTTATGTTTAACGAGAAATTTATTTTAGGAGCTGCTTACCGGTGGGATGCCGCTGTAAGTGGAATGGTCGGGTTTAATATATCTAATAATTTTCTTATAGGTATAGCTTACGATCGCGAAACTACCCAATTGGGCAGTGCAGCCTTCAATGATGGTTCTTTTGAAGTTATTTTGAGATATGATTTCTTATCTATTAAGAATAATATCAAATCACCAAGGTTCTTCTAATGTATAATGGTTAATACGCTATACCCCTATCTATTTATTTTATGACCTAAGTAGCCTTAACTTATGTAAAGATGTTATTTTTACGTAATGAAGGAAGAAGAGGTAATTTTAGTTAATGATAAAAATGAGCAGATAGGTACTATGCCTAAAATGGAAGCTCATGAAAAAGCAGTACTTCACAGAGCTTTTTCGGTTTTTATTTTAAATAAAAAAGGGGAAACAATGCTACAACAACGTGCAGCCCACAAATATCATTCACCATTGTTATGGACCAATACGTGTTGTAGTCATCAACGCGTAGGAGAAACAAATATAGAAGCTGGCAAGAGACGCTTAAAAGAGGAAATGGGCTTCTCCACTGACCTTAAAGAACTTTTCTCCTTTATTTATAAAGCTCCCTTTGATAATGGTTTAACGGAACATGAACTTGATCATGTTATGGTTGGATACTACGATGACGCTCCTGCGATTAATCCAGATGAAGTAGCCAGTTGGAAATGGATGACACCAAAAGCGATAAAGGAGGATATAGATAGTAACCCACATATCTATACCGTTTGGTTTAAGATAATTTTTGAGAAATTCTACCAACACCTGTTGGATAATATTGAAAGAAAATAAAAATGAAAGTAAAAGTTAGTAGGAAAGCTCATTTTAACGCTGCCCATAGGCTATACAGAAAAGACTGGGATGATACAAAGAATACTGAAATATTCGGAAAATGTAGCAACCCAAATTTTCACGGGCATAATTATGAGCTCATTGTAAGTGTATATGGTGCAATTGACCCGGAAACAGGATTTGTAATGGATGTAAAGGTGCTTAAGGATTTAATAAAGTTGGAAATTGAAGATGCCTTTGATCATAAGAACCTGAACATAGAGGTTCCTGAGTTTAAAGAACTGAATCCGACTGCAGAAAATATAGCAGTAGTTACTTGGAACAAACTTAGGCCGCATATTGATGCAGCGCTTGAATTGGAAGTTGTGTTGTATGAGACACCACGAAACTTCGTAACATTTACTGGATAATGGGTCTAAAAGTAGGTTCCAAAATACCATTGTTTATCCTTCCGGATAGTGAAGGAAATCCATTTTCAATACAAGACGTTATTGGGAAGCGGCCAGTTGTCATCTATTTCTATCCTAAAAATAATACGCCAGGCTGTACCAAAGAAGCCTGTGATTTTAGGGATAGTTATGAAGATTTTACAGCCTTAGGCGCCGAGGTTATAGGAATCAGTGCAGATTCCACTCAAAGTCACGCACGTTTCGGTAAAAAGTATGATTTGCCTTTTATTTTATTGTCAGACCAGAATAATACGGTTCGTAAGCAGTTTAAAATAAAAAATAGTCTTTTGTTGCTTCCAGGTAGGGAAACCTATGTGGCAGACGAAACGGGAACTATACTCATGGTATTTAATAGTATAAATGCCTCCGAACACATGAAAAGAGCGTTGAAAACGTTATCTAAATCTGAGAAATAATCTTAAATAAAAGATGTTTATGGATATACATCCTTTAAAATTTCAGCCCATTTTAAAAGAAAGACTTTGGGGCGGCACTAAACTAAAAGAAGTGCTGAAAAAGCCTATTTCTAGTGATATAACTGGAGAAAGTTGGGAGCTTTCTGCTGTTTCTGGGGATGTTTCTGTTGTAGCCAACGGGAATTTAAAAAATATCGCTCTAAGTACATTGATTGATAAATTTCCAGAAGCGCTTTTGGGGAAAAGTGTAGTAGAGCGATTTGGAAAGGAATTTCCTATTCTGATTAAATTTATTGATGCAAAACAGGATTTGTCAATTCAACTACACCCTAATGATGAATTGGCGAAAAAGCGTCATAATTCTTTCGGAAAGACTGAAATGTGGTATGTTATGGATGCTGATGCGGGATCACAACTTATTGTTGGATTTAATAAAAATGTTACTAAGGAAGAATATGCAAAGAGTTTAGAGGACGACGATTTATTAAAACTCTTGAACTATGAGCCAGTGAAAGAGGGGGATACTTTTTTTATAAATACAGGAAAGATTCATGCTATTGGAGCTGGTGTCCTATTGGCAGAAATACAACAAACATCCGATGTTACTTATCGCGTCTTTGATTTCAATAGAAAAGATAAAGAGGGTAACCTAAGGGAACTCCATACAGACATGGCCTTGGATGCTATGGACTACGAAAAGAAGAATGATTTTAAGGTAGCTTATGATACTAGTAGGGATAGTTCTAATGTGATGGTTGATTGTCCGTACTTTAAAACTAATTTTCTAAACCTTTCAAAGGAGCTCAATCAAGATACGTCAAAAAGAGATTCCTTTACTATTTTTATGTGTGTTGGAGGTACCGCAAAAATCCGCACCAATGAAGGTGAAGTTAATATAAATAAAGGGGAAACGGTTTTGGTTCCGGCTCTAGCTAAAGGGATATATATTATAACGGAAGGTGTAAAGTTGTTGGAAGTCACGATTTAATCGTAATTATATAACGTTAAAGTTGTATTTTTGCAAAAAAATAAAGTAGAATGGCAAGTGTTCGAGATTTAAAAAAAGATATTAATTATGTATTAGGTGATATCATTGAAGCGGTTTACATAGTTGAAGCTGCTAATGGTAAGCAAGATTCCAAGGAAGGTGTTAAAATTATTGATAATGCAATAGAGACCTTTGATGGACTTATTGCAAAGGTTAATACAAAAAAGGTAGAAAATAGAAAGGCTCATTACAATGAGGTACGTTCAGAATTAGAATCCAAGGCGAAAGGTTTGGTTGACTCTTTGAACAAATTAAGCTAATAAACCGTAAGTATAGGTTTAGTGTTAAAAAGCATCCGTTCTGCGGATGCTTTTTTTATTGCTTGGTTTTAGCTACAAATTTACGGAGTTCTTTGCCGTATTTGGAGTTGGATATACTGTCTGGCAGTACAGAGACTATGGAATCTAAGTATTTGACATTTGCTTCTGGTATTTCCTTTAAAGCAATATATGGGGCTATATAAGAATCTTTGTTGTTGATTGCGAAATTTATAGCATAGATGTAATTCAGTTGTATTCTTCGCGTATAAAGTAACTCTAAAGAATCTAGTTCTTGTTCATTGAATTGTGCTTCTTGGTTAGATACCATATGAATCAATTCTAATCCTCTCATATTATTTCGGGACATTACTTTTAGGTATTCCTCTAGCTTTTCTTGACTTTTAGATCCGGAAATTTTAGCCTTGCTGTCAAATGAATTCCAGTTGGTATTAATGGTAATAAGACCTGGTTCCGCAAAAAATGTAATTCTATCGTTTATATCGTTGTTATCTTTTTTGTTAAGATATAGGTAGAACAACTCCGGACTCTCTAATTCTGTCTTAAACGTAAAGTCCCCATTTCCTGTTATGGCTAAGGAGTCTACTGTAATTAGAACTGTATCTGGCACATGTTGTAGGTATAAAGTGCCTTTTTTCAGTCCTTTGATGGTGCCTGTCACGATCATTGTATTTTCAGTCTCGCTATTACAGGAAACCACTAAAATTAAAATTCCAATGACGTATAAAAATTGTTTCATGTTGGTTTATTAGGCCGCAAATATCCATAAAAATATTGTAAATACGGTTGCTCTAAAACGTTTAGTTTTGAATTAAAACTGAGATGCAACTTCCATTAAATAAGCACAAAATAATGCACCGCCAGTACCCACAACATATCCTAGAACGGCCAGTAGAACCCCTACTGATGTAAGGGAAGAATGGAATTCTGCTGCAACTACCGGAGCAGAAGCCGCACCGCCAACATTAGCCTGACTGCCAACGGCCAAGAAAAAGTAAGGTGCTTTTATTAATTTTGCCACCACAATCATAAGACCGGCATGTATCCCTATCCAAATAAAACCTATAGCAATAAGGCCAGGATTTTCCAATACTTTTCCTAAATCCATTTTCATACCAATGGTTGCCACCAGTATGTAAATGAATACACCTCCAATTTTACTTGCCCCAGCTCCCTCATAATTTTTGGCCTTTGTAAAGGACAAGGTAATACCTATTATAGTCGCAATGACCACCATCCAAAAGAAACTGGAACCTAGAAAAGAGAGGAAACTCTTTTTGTCGCTAACGGCATCAAATGTTAGTGATAAATACTCGCTAATATAGTCTCCAAAAAAATGCGCTGTCCCTACGGCTGCAAAAGCTAGACATAGCATAATCATATAATCGTTTAACGTGGGAACTCTAGTGATTTTTTCTGTAAACTCAGTTACTTTCAGTTTTAAGGTCTCTATAGCCGAAGTGTCGGCTTTTAGCCACTTATCAATTTGTTCTGTTTTTCCCACACCAAGCAAGATAATTGCCATCCAAACGTTGGCTACCACAATGTCTATTAAAACCATTCCGCCGTATTTCTCAGGATTATATTGAAATATTTCCAGCATCGCAGCTTGGTTGGCACCACCACCTATCCAGCTACCCGCAATGGTAGAAAGCCCCCTCCATGTGGCGTCAAAATCATTACCTCCAACTGTTTCTGGGGAGAAAATGGAAACCAATAAAATGGCTATTGGTCCGCCAATAATGATACCTGTAGTACCTGTCAGGAACATTATTAATGCTTTGGAACCTAAACTTGCAATAGCTTTCAAATCGATACTTAAGGTCATTAAAACTAAGGCAGCGGGCAGTAGATAACGACTAGCCATAAAATAGAGATTAGAGGTCTTATCAGAAATTAGCCCACTACTCGCCAATAAAGCCGGCAATAGATAGCACATAAGTACAGCAGGGATAATGGAATAGAACTTCTTCCAAAAACCTGTTTTTATGTTAGAGGTATAGAAAATAAATCCTAAGGCCAAAGCTAAAAGACCAAATACAACTGTATCGTTAGTAATAAATGGTTGTGGGGGTATGTTATCCATAGTGAAAATCGAAGTTTTTCAAATATAATCAAATAACAAGATGTCTTTGAATAAAGTCGGCTACGCCATTATTTGTATTCGCAAGGGTAATATGGTTAGCAATTTCTTTTACTTCCCGCCTAGCGTTAGCAACAGCAACTCCACATCCTACAGCTTGTATCATCTCTATATCATTATAGTTGTCTCCAAAGGCCATGATATCCTTTAAGGTATCCGTAGTTTGTAAAAGCTGTTTGATAGCAGACAGTTTGGAAACAGATTTGGGTGCTATTTCTATTAAGGTATCATTGGAACGGTAGAGATGTAATTTTTCACCAAAGTTCATTTCTAATAGTGGCATAAGCTTATCCGCACTTTCTTTAGTACACATGAGCATAACCTTATGGGCTCCTCTTTGTTTTAAATCTGTCAACGTTACGTGAGTGGATTCAAATCTTGGTTGTGTTTTTGTATACCTGATTTCTTTTTCTACTCTTTCCGATGTTTTAGGGACATACCATTCATCCTGTATATAGATACCCAAATCTATCCCTAAAGGTATACTCATTTGATTTACCTCAGATAGAATAGCTGAAGAAATGGTAGTAGAGAATAGTTCCTTACCCTCTTTTAGAATTAAAGCTCCGTTGTAGCAGATAATAGGCTGTTCTGAGATTCCCAGTCGTTCTTGGAGATAGTGCATACCGCTAGGCATTCTTGCAGATACTAGAATTATCTGTACTTTATTTCGTATGCGTTTTATCTCTTGTATGGTAAAATCAGAGACATTGTTCTTTGTAGATAGTAAGGTGCCGTCCAAATCGGAACATAGTACTTTATAGTTCATTTTAGATATTTAGCCAGTAGGATAGCTTTAGGTTAATGGAGCGAAACCTAGGTGCAAATAGGTCTACAGAATAGTTGTCATTGTATACGACGAAAAGGTCGGATAACGGAGCAAAGCGCCACTGTAGTCTGGAATTGAAACCTAAGTTATCTCGTTGATTACTGTATTGTATTAGGGTGGACCAGAAAATGGACTTGCTAAACGTAATGTCTATCTTTGGACTTATCAACCAAATATTGGCACTAGAAAACGGAGCTGGTAAGTCTATTTGGTCATAGTTGAACATCAGGGAGATAAAGGCTTTGGGTTGAAATCGCATGGTCATGCCTCCTTCTACCGAGAATCGATTTCCATTAAAAAACCTTCCTATCGATGACTGCACATCGTAAGAAAATAGTTTTCGTTGATCGGACTGATATCCAAATTCCACGTTATTGTAATGGTACCCTTGATTTTTAGGTAATGGTATAGCGCCAACCGTTCTGGTAGGGTCAAAATCGTCGAAGAGAAACGTATAGCTATTGGTAAACTCAAATCTCGCTTGGGACTGATTGTTGAACTGCAGTTCGTAACTGCCCTGAAGATCATAATCCGTATTTTGGAAATCCAAGCTGGGACTCCATCGTATATTTGGAAAAAATTGAAAAGAATGATTTTGAACGATTCCTTTTTTAGGCCAAAATACACGTTCCATACTAAAAATGGTTTTAAATAGATCAGTTCTACGGACAAAACCTAAGTCCGAACGAAAATCTTCATTTATAAATACCGCTTTTGCAAATACATTAAAGATTCTAGTATTGTACCGCATGGTGGCGCCCGTAGCCAAATTACCATCATTATCACCTGGCTGAAATGATTTGTGCGTGAAAAATTTTCCGTTCCACGTATTGTCTTTTGATGCCAAGTTATAGTCAATACCCAAAACTCTATTGTACTCATCTTCCGGTTCTAAAAAGTCATAATCTTTAAAGGATTCTCTGTTTATGAAGAATACGCCAACATTGGAACGGGAAAATACACGTTGCTGTAAGGCTATCATAGTATTGTTATTGGAGGCTATCTCGTTCTCCAAATCTTCTGCTGTTTGTATGTTAAGCACCCCTATTCTTAGGTCTTTCGTTAGTTTACCGCTTAAGCGGACTCCTCCAATAAGACTGTTTTCTATAGTGTTTCCTGAGGTGTCCCTAGCGATGCCGATGCGCCTGGAGAAGAATGGACTCACATCGAAACCGTTTCCGAAACTTGCAAAAAGATCATTGTTATCAATGAAGAATTGACGCCGCTCCGGCAATGCAATTTCAAAACGGGTAAGGTTGGTTATAAAATTATCGACTTCTACGGTAGAGAAATCTGGGTTTAAGGTTAAGTCTAGGTTTAAGCTATTTCCTACGGAAATCTTGGCATCCGCTCCCACCTTTAAATTATTAAGATTTTCGCCCTTGTTATAGTCCCTTGCCGCAATTCCGTTTACATAGGGGATAAGTGCCAATGGTGTTCTGGACTTTCCCAAAGGTTTTTCAAATACCATATCTCCCATAAAGGCAAGATTGTATATGAGTTGATTCTGTGGTATCCTTGTCCAGGTACTTCTTTCGTTGGATTGAGTTTCTATACGATAGCTGTTAAAGCGCCATTTGGTAACACCCTCCTCAAATTTGAAGGAGGTAAGGGGAATGATCATTTCGGCGGTAAAGTAATCATCATAGATTTTCGCATCTCCTTTCCACTTCATGTCCCAGGCCAGATTAAAATCACTCTGGCTTGTACCGCCGTTTGCAATGAGTGCTTCGCGCCTAACACCATAAGGATTTATTCCAAATAAAAAAGCATTGGTGCCATCATTAAAGGTGTCGAAAACTAGGGAAAAACTATCACTTCCACTCCCTCTAAAATCTCGCCTTAAAGATTGTGTAGCATAATTTTCACCGCTGGAATAGGCTTTGATACCTACATAGAGATTCTTGTCATCATAAAGTATTTTAATCTGGGATTGCTTTTTTGCCTGCACAGAATCTAGAGGAAAATACTCCCAGAATTCATCTGCTCCATTACTTGCCATTTCCCAAATGGGCTCGTCCAATACACCGTCAGGGTCAATATTTTCTGTAATAAATTTTACGGTAACTGATTTTTGCTCTTTTTGACTAAAAACGGCCAAGCAAGTGAAAACAGAAGCAAAAGAGAGTACGGCCCTAATCATAGTCTAATAATTAAGTTTTATAGTGGAAATAATAAGATAAATCCCTAACATAAATTCTAGTATTACTTTTATTGTGAACAGCTTTCGCTAAATATTTAGCCAGTAGGATAGCTTTAGGTTAATGGAGCGAAATCTAGGTGCAAATAGGTCTACAGAATAGTTGTCATTGTAGACAATGAAAAGATCAGATAAAGGAGCAAAACGCCATTGTAATCTAGAATTGATGCCTAAATTATCTCGTTGATTACTATATTGTAAAAGCGTGGACCAGAAGATAGATTTGCTAAAGGTAATTCCTACCCGTGGGCTTACTAGCCATAAATCTGCACTTGGATATGGATCTGGCAAAGAGATCCTATCATAATTTACATCAAGGCTTAGTCTTACCTTGGGCTGAATTCTCAATGTGGCCTCAGCGCCTAGCGAAAGCCTAGAACCATTAAAAAAACTTCCAAAAGAACTTTCTGTTTCAAAGGCAAAGACATTTGCATTGTTAGATCGGTATTCAAGACTTACGGAATCAAATGTATAGCCTCTATTTCCGGGCAATTCTATTCCTCCTTCAGTTCCAGTTGGGTCAAAAGAATCGGTTAGAAAAATATAACTATTGGAATAGGAGCTCCCAAATTGCGAAAAATTTTTCATTTCAAACTTATAGCTTGCTTCAACATTGCGGTCGGTATTTTGAAAATCTAATCCGGGTCTCCAAGTGAAAACGGGAAAAATCTGAATACCATGATTGTTAATCGGTCCTTTTTTTGGCCAGAACAAGCGTTCTACCGATGTAGCTGATTTTATAATGTCCTTTCTACGGATAAAACCAAGGTCCGATCTAAAATCCTCATCTACAAATGCGAGATCAGTAAAAACGTTCCAATGTCTGGAATTCCTACCAAGAAACGCACCGGCAGAAATATTTCCGTCGTTGTCCCCAGGTTGGAAGGATTTATGGGTGTAAAATTTACCATTCCATAGATTGTCCTTACTTGCCAAATTATAATCAATGCCTATAACCCTGTTGTATTCATCATCTTCATCAATAAAGGATTCATTGCCAAAAGCTTGGCGGTTAATAAAGAACATACCAATATTAGACCTTGAAAATACTTTTTGTTGCAAGGCGAACATCATATTGTTATTGGATGCGATTTCTTGGTCTTCATCTTTTGCAGTTTGGATATTGAGGAAACCAAGGCGAAGATTATTGTTCAACTTCCCACTAAGACGGATACCACCAAGAATATCGTTCTGTACGGAATTTCCAGAACTGTCAGTAGCTATCCCAATGCGCCTTGAGAAGAACGGATTAGCGTCTCTGCTGCCGCCAAAACTGCCAAAAAGGTCATTATTGTCCACAAAAAATTGCCTACGTTCCGGAAGGGATACTTCAAAACGAGTGAGGTTGGTAAAAATATTATCTACTTCTACATTGGAGAAATCCGGATTAATGGTAACATCCAAATTCATGCCGTTACCTATGGCAATTTTAGCGTCTGCCCCTACTTTGAATGCACTTGTGCCTTTGTCTGTAGTAAAATCTTTATCGGAAATGGTATTGATATAAGGAATAAGAGCTAAAGGTGTTCTTGACCTACCTAAAGGTTTTTCAAAATACATATCTCCCATGAACGCCAAATTGATAACGCTCTGGTTTTGTGGAATAACATACCAATTGCTACGTTCGTTAGATTGCATATCAAACCTATAGCTCTGGAAACGCCATTTGGTCTCTCCTTCTGCAAATTTCAAAGAGGTGAGTGGAATGGCCATTTCAGCCGTATAGTAGCCATCATATATTTTGCTTTCACCTTTCCATTTTACGTCCCAAGACGTGGTAAAACCATTTAGACTTTGGCCACCACCGGAGATAAGAACTTCTCTACGAACGCCATAGGGATTTATCCCAAATAAAAAGGCATTGGTACCATCGTTGAAGGTGTCGAAAATGATACTTATATTATCACTTCCACCGGCACGGAAATCCCTTTCAAGTGACGGTATAACATATTCGTTGCCAGGAGTATATACTTTTAATGATACATAGAGTGTTGTTTCATCCGTTAACATCCTAATATCTGTCTGGTAAACAGCAGGGATGTTATCTGCTGGAAAATATTGTTGGAATTCGCCCGCGCTTTCGGCAAAAGTCCAAATAGATTCATCCAAAATACCGTCTATAACAATTTTTTCTGAAGTGTGCTTTACGTTAAACGATTTGGTTTGATCTTGGCAAAAGAAACTAAGGGGGAAAAATAAAAGTGCGAGGGCACTTAAGGTTTTGTTCATTTTGGATGGAATTAACTAGCCACCAAATTTAAGGGTTTACATCGTTAAAAAAATCTTAAAACTATTCTCTATTCTTTGGTTTCGATTCGCGTTTGGATTCCTTCAAACTTTTCATCAACATCCATTCTATTTGCCCATTGGTGCTCCTAAACTCATCTGCGGCCCATTTTTCTATCGCTTTGAGCATATCTTCGTTAACCCGTAATGCAAATGCTTTTTTCTTACTCATCGCCTTTGTTTGTATAGCGCTTTAGAATTTCTTCTGCCTCTTTTTTCCGTTGCGTGCCTAACAACAGTTTTTTACCATCATTAAATATAAGTTGGATGCCCGTATTCCCTTTTATATTTAGCGCTTTCCCTTTATTCCCTAATGAAATACGGTATCCCCAGCCGCCATATTCTTTGATGGGACTATATTCACGAACATAGCATTTTTGAATTTCTACCCACCGTTTTGTTTTCATAGAAAAATGAAGAGGAAAAAACTGGTAGTGTATTCCTATTTCGTCTATTGCGGTCTTTAGTTTTATCGTATACAGAAAAAGGAGTACTGGAACCAAGGACAGGATGACAACGAGCTGCGCTGTAGTATCGGTTTCTGAAACATTTCCCACGGCTTTTTCCGCTATAAACCAGTTGTAAAGACAAAATATAAGAAATACGACCAGTCCACCGGTGATAATATGCATCCACCATTGCGTAAAACCCTGAGTCTCTTTAAACACACGCATGGTCTAATGGTTTAAAGTTCCTGTATTTACAATTGGAGAGACATCCTTATCGGAACAAAGTACGACCATGAGATTGCTTACCATGGCCGCTTTGCGTTCTTCATCTAAGTTTACCAGCTGTTTTTTGCTAAGTTCGTGTAAGGCCATTTCTACCATGCTTACCGCTCCTTCAACAATCTTATGTCTAGCAGCTACAATGGCGGTGGCCTGTTGCCTCTTTAGCATCGCATTGGCAATTTCCTGTGCATAGGCTAAGTAGCCAATTCTAGCTTCTAGTACTTCGATTCCTGCCATGGAAAGTCGTTCTTGGACCTCTTTTTCCAAAGCATCGCTAACCTCGTTTAAACTAGAGCGAAGGGTAATGTCCTCATCCAAGCCTTCATCGGCAAAGTTGTCGTAAGGATACATGCTTGCTAGTTTACGTACCGCTGCATCTGTCTGTACCCTTACAAAATTTTGATAATCATCTACATCAAATGCTGCTTTGTAGGTATTGGTTACGCGCCACACTAAAATAGTACTGATCATTATGGGATTCCCTAGTTTATCATTTACCTTAAGGCGCTCGCTGTCAAAATTACTTGCCCTAAGTGAGATTCTCTTTTTAGAAAAGAAAGGATTTACCCAAAACAGTCCATTTTGCTTTATGGTGCCAATATACTTTCCAAATAGAAGAAGTACTCTAGAACTGTTGGGATTTATTAGCACAAAACCGGGAATGATTAGGATAGCGGCAAAAATCATAAATGCACCAACATAAATCCGAAGCAGCAAAATACCGCCAACCAGTAGAAATAGAAAAACAAATAGCATTACGTAACCGTTGATTGGGCTGTGATTTTTTTCAGTTGACATATTTTATGATATTAAATTGATATCATAAATATATCATTTTATTTTTAATATGCTATTTATTCTTGAACTTTTTATTTTTTATTTTTTTAGAATTTTTAAAAAGTCGCTTAAAAAAACCATCTCGTTTGACTCCGTCACAGTTGAGTGCTTGTAAGACAGATGGACTTGGTTTCGTAAATTTGGCCTTGGTTATTGCATCAAAATCTTTATCGGCATTCAGTTTTTTGAGCCAAAGTGCAAATAAGGGTAAGGCAGCGTTTGCTCCTTGTCCCATACTCGTGTTTTTAAATCCTATTTCATGATTATCCAGACCCACCCAGGTGAGATGTATCATTTTTGGTGTCAAGGCAACAAACCAAGCATCTTTGTTGTTTTGAGTTGTTCCGGTTTTTCCGGCAATATCGTTTTTTAAGCCATAGGTAGACCTTATTCTGGAGGCAGTTCCCGTATTAATGGTCGATTTCATCATTTCTAATATTATCTGTCCATTTTCCGCTGAGAATGCCGGTTCTTCGCTCAATTTGGACTCAAATTTGGCTAGAACTTTACCTTCTTGGTCAGTTATGGTTTTAATGACAAAGGGTTTAATCGTTTTCCCTTTGTTGAGATAACTAGTATATGCCATTGCCATTTCTGTCATTTTAATTTCGCCCGTTCCCAATGCCAAAGAGGGTTGTTTTGGAAGTTTTTCTTGAATACCCATTTTTCTTGCTTGTTGCAAAACGTTATCGATTCCCGTTTTTTCCATCACTTTTACTGCAATAGTATTTACAGAATTGCTTAGGCCTTCTTCCATGGAATAGTTGAGGTGTCTCTCCTCTTTACTTCCAGAATTGCTGGGGGACCAGCCTTCCAAGTTCTCATAGGCCACTTCTTGTGCAGAAAAATAGGTGCACGGGTCAATGCCATTTTCCAATGCTGCCGTGTACACAATAGGCTTAAAAGTAGAGCCAACCTGTCGTTTACTTTGGGAGATATGATCGTATTTGAATCGCTCAAAGTTTATTCCTCCAATCCATGTGTGTACTTCGCCCGTTGTTGGATCTAATGATAGCGAACCCGTATTTAAAAACTTCATGTAATGCTGAATGCTATCCATGGTACTAGCTTTACGTTGCAAATCACCATTCCATGTGGTTAAGGTCATTTGTTTTTTATCAGTTGTAAGCTTTTTAAGGATTTGTGTGTCGCTAAGTCCTGTTTTTTTAAGATTTTTATAGCTAGACGTGCTTTGTAGGGCGCTGTTTATTAATTTGGAATTTTTTAACCAGGGCGCATTGTTGCCATAACTTTTTTCAAAATCGGCTTGCAAGCTACTCATATGGGTTGTCATCACCTCTTCTGCTAACCGCTGCATTTTGTAATTAAGTGTAGTGTATATTTTTAATCCGGAGGTGTATAAGTTAAGGTCATTTCCTTTACTGTTTTGTTCTTTAGTCCAACGCAATAGTTGCTTTCGTACTTCTTCTCTAAAGTAAGGTGCTATACCTGCATTGTAATCGTAATCCCTGTAGTCTAGTTTAAGCTCTTTTGCTACTGCATCTTCCAGTTCTTCTTGTTGCATAAAACCATTTTTCTTCATGGCGGTAAGGACCAGATTACGCCTCGATATACTCTTTTTGGGAAAGATTCTAGGATTGTAGCTATAAGTGGCCTTTAACATACCTACCAATGTTGCTGCTTGTTCAGGAGAAAGATCCTTGGTACGGGTATTGAAGAATTTTAGTGCTGCACTCTCAATGCCAAATGTGTTGTCGCCAAAGGAGACTGTATTTAAATAATGACTTAGAATTTCATTTTTTGAATACACAGATTCCAGTCGTTTTGCGATAATCATCTCTTTTAGCTTATCTATTACCAAATGAGCTGATTCTCTATCCTTTCTTGGATATAGGTTTTTAGCTAACTGCTGTGTCAATGTGCTTCCTCCTCCAGATGAATTATCGCCCATTAATATGGTTTTAATACCTACCCTAAACAGACTTGGAAAATCTATACCGGAATGGGAATAGAAACGTTCGTCCTCAATTGCCACCAGTGCCTGTGTCAAATGCTTTGGAAATTCTTGAAAGGAAATCGGTTGGCGGTCGTTTAGGTAATATTTTCCAATGAGCACGCTATCCGAAGAAAATACTTGGGAGGCCATTTGATAATTAAAATTGGATAGTTCCTTTTCTTTAGGAATACTTCCCCATGCTCCTAAATAGATACTCAAAATAAAAACAAAAAGTAACATCAAAAACCCTAATAGCACCTTTAAGGCGAACTTAAAATAGGACAATTTTGTTTTTTTTGGAACGGATTTTTTCTTTTTCATTGGTGCAAGTTCTTTATAAAACCTAAGCCTTACATAGTTTTAACAATACCTTAAAATTTGATACGTTATTTTTGCCCAAAATTAGTATAATGAAAAAGCTTTACCTCTTATTATTTTTTTTGGTACAAATGGCTGCTGCCAATGATATGGTTTGGTCCAAAACCGGACATAGGGTTGTAGGTGATGTAGCGCAAGAGCACCTGACAAGGAAGGCCAAGAAGGCTATTACAGCTTTGTTGGATGGCCAGAGTTTAGCTGCAGTATCCACATTTGGTGATGAGATAAAAGCAGATAGATCCTACCGAGAATTCAGTGCATTACATTATGTAAATTTTCCAGTAGATAAGAAATATGGAGATGAAAAGCCTAGTGAGTCAGGAGATTTAGTAACGGGTATTACTAAATGTATAGCAATTGTAAAGAATCCTTCGAGCAGCCGTTCGGACAAGGTATTTTACTTAAAATTATTGGTTCATTTGATTGGAGATTTACATCAGCCAATGCATGTAGGGCGTTTAGAGGATAAAGGTGGCAACGATATACAAGTACAATGGTTTGGTAGAGGAAGTAATCTACATAGGGTTTGGGATTCTAACATGATAGACGATTATGGTATGAGTTTTACGGAGCTTTCCGATAAACTACCCAAACTTAACAAAAAGGAGTTAAAGGAACTTCAAAAAGGTAATGTCTATGATTGGGTAGCGGAATCACAGGGTATTGCTAACGAGCTGTACAAGTCGGTAGCAGTTGGAGAAAAAATAGGATATCAATATAGCTATAAATGGTGGGGAACCGTAGAGACCCAATTGCAGAAAGGTGGTGTACGTCTTGCGGTAGTACTCAATGATATTTTCAAGTAGGCAATAGCGTGCTATAGTTTATCTTTTGGAAATTTTATTTCCCGTAATCTGCTTTTGGCGACTGCATTTAAATCTATCCACACCGTTGGCACTTAGTTTAGCATGTTTTGTTGCCCTGCCCTGAACTCTTTTTCGCCACATACGAAAACTACTCGGTTTCATTTCCCTTCGCATGATTTCAATGGTCTCTTGTTCTGATATACCAAACTGAAAGGAGATAGCATCAAATGTAGTGCGGTCTTCCCAGGCCATTTCTATTATACGGTCCAGTTCCCGTTCTGTAAATTCTTTTTCCATAGCCCTGCAAATATACGAACCAATAATTGATTGCTTTTTAGTATGAATGCTGAATTATGGTAAAATGAATTCGATAAATTAGATACCCCAACAATGGCTTAAAGTGAGTTGATGACTTTTTAATAGGCGTAAAAAACAGGTTCCCACAGCCAATTTATTTTATTATCCTAAAAGTTAGATTGATTCGCTCGCCAATAGGTTTGGCTGTTTTGGGTATTTGATGTTTCCAGAAATGTTGGGTTTCGTCCTGCATAACAAGCAGGCTACCGGATTCTAACAGTATTTTATGTTTTAAGTCTGGAATAGTAGTGTGTTTTAAATGAAAATACCGTGGTGCTCCCAAACTTAAGGATGCGATAATCGGGTTTTTTCCTAATTCTTTTTCATTGTCCGCATGCCAACCGTTACTGTCCTTGCCGTCTCTGTATAAGTTTAAAAGACAGGTGGTAAAGTTATTTTGCGTAATAGCTTCTATTTTCTCCTTTACTAGGTGTAGCTCCTTAGTAAACTTATACGGTTTCATGGTAATGTTGGAGTAGGAGTAAGGTTTGTCATTACTTGCATACAGTGCGGTAAGTCTAGGTTGTGCGTAGACCTTGCCAAAAACTTTTATATCATCCTGCTGCCAAGCAATATTCTCTTTTAAGAATGTAAAGTAATCGTTGCCTAAAGAATCTTCCAGAAAATTAGGATAGTAGGTAATGTTGCTATCTGGGAGGTTTAACTTCTGTGGTTCTTGGTTAAAGAGTTGTTGCATTAAGAAATAATTGCTTTAAGTTGATTTCTATATTCTGAGGGGTTTTGCCCTGTAAAGGATTTGAATGATTTGTTGAAATGGGAGAAATTATTGAAACCGCACTCAAAACACACATCTGTAATACTCATCGGTTTTTCTGCCAGTAGTTTTGAGGCGTGTACCAATCTGTATTCGTTTACGAATTGCACGAAGGTCTTGTTCGTTATTTTTTTGAAATAACGGCAAAAAGAAGGTATGGTCATGCTTACCATATTGGACATTTCTTCTAAAGTGATGTCTTCCCTGAAATTATTTTTTACATAGTTAAAGACGACATTAATCCTGTCATTATCCTTTACATCAGTAGCTAAAGAAAAACCTTCTGCGTTCAAAAGCTTAATTTCCTTTGAGTTGGCCAGTTCATTCAGGATATTGAGAATAGAAAGCAGACGTTGAAAATCTGTTTGGTACTCCAGCACCTCAATTTTTTCTCCTATTTTCTTTTTTGTTTTACCTGAAAAGGTAATTCCTCCATTGGCAATTTCAAAAAGTGCTTGGATTTTCTTCATTTCAGGAATATTGAAAAAATCATTGCCGAGAAAGTCAAGCTTCATTTGAATAACCGTCTCGTTGGTATTTCCAGTTAGCCTATCGGTAAGTCCGCAATGAGGTAGGTTGCTACCAATCAAAATAAGCTCACCGTTGGTGTAATAAGATACATGACTTCCTATCTGCCTTTTTCCTGAACCACCATTTACATATACTAATTCTATTTCTGGATGGTAGTGCCATTCATAATTTTTATTGAGTTTGGACTCATGGTATTTTTGAAACGTAAAAGAATGCCCAAAAGTGGGTGCTATAGCTTCAAGTTTAGGTTTTTGTGTAATCATAGTGCATACAAATTCTAGTATAAAATTAGACAACTTGTTTACAGTAGTTCTTTACAAAATTAACCAATATATATGTAATATTACCCCAATATAGTAAATGGTTAAATATACTAGTTAAAATAGAACATAAATTAGAAAAATGTGATGTAGTGAGTGTTTTTGTTCCATGGTACATTTGTATTGTAATTATTATGAATCTTAAAAACAGATTATTATGAAAACAATTTTTAAAGTAACAACAGTAATAGCCTTATTATTGACCACTACATTAAGTATGGCAAATGGGCTAAAAATGAGGCTAAAATTATTGAACGAGACTAGAAGTTTAGTATTGAGTTTGGAAAATGATTCGGAAGATTTAAGTATACAACTTACGGATATAGATATAAATGTTATCTATTTAGAAAAATTAGAGGATGGAACCAGAAACAAAATAATTGATTTAGCACGTTTAAAAGACGGTACTTATTATTTTCCTACCTCAGATTTCTTAAGGCATTTTGTTTATACCGTTTCCTTGGACGAGGATATAATACGTATTCTGGAGAGAGAAGAAGTAGCGAAGCCATATTTTAGAAAAACTAATGAAAAAGTATTTTTGAACTTCTTAAATCTGAACAAATCTAAAGTAGATATCAAAGTTTACGATGAGGAATATAGAGTATTATTTTCCGAAACAGTTACAGAGACCATGATTGTAGAAAAAGCATTTAATTTTAAGGGTGCCTATGCAGGTAATTACAAAGTTGTTGTTTCCAATGCAGAAAAAACATATTCAGAAACCTTTGTAGTTGATTAAGCGGTTTTAATTAAATGTCATTACAAGGGGACGGGAGCGTCCCCTTTTTTATTTTTTAAAGTCTGAGATAAGTTAACGTCCAGTACATAAGCAAGAATTGTAAGGGCAAACGCAGTATTAATACCCATTTAGGAATGCCAGCGGCAGCCTTTTCGTTGCTCAACATATGAACATGTACTAGTAAGAAAACTGCTAAAAGAGCGATAATACCGTAAATAGCAAGATTCTTTGTCGTAGCAAAACACAAGCCTATTCCCAGCGCTATCTCCGCTGCACCACTCAAATAGACCATGGCTTTGTGGTTAGGAATATACCTCGGCATTATGCGCAAATATATATTTGGTTTAATAAAATGGAATAGTCCTGCTACCATGTAGATGCCTGCCATTAAATAAAGATGCCAAGGGTAGCTAAAACTCATTTTATATATTTTAAAAATCGATCTTTTTTGTATTGTGGTACCGCCTCATTTGCTATTAAAAGATGCAGTATATCTTTAGATTTTTCTTTTTGGAATATGAGTTCGTAAAATTGCTGTACCGTTAGACTATTGTTAGATTCTTCCAAAAGTTTGACATGGTCTCCTGACCTCACTTGGCCCTCTTCAAGAATTTTAACATACGTGCCCGGGTGATTATGATTTATAAATTCCCTGAGAATGTCTTGTGTTCCAAAACGAATACCGAGTTTGTAGCATGGTTCTCTCGGTTGGGATACCTGTACTGTGGTTCCTCCTATTTGGTAGATATTACCAACTCTAATTTTGGCTTCGTCCATGTCAGATATGGTGAGGTTTTCGCCAAACATACCCCAGTCCCAATGATGATTCGGATAACGTTCTTTCCAAAAGGGATAATAGTCGGCTGAAAACAGATAGCAGGCTTTATGTACACCAGCATGATGAACCCTGTCTATAACGGTGTCTCCCTTTACCTGATTTTTAGTAAGAAAGAGTGCATCGCTGGTAGGATATTTAAAGATACCGGTCTTCTCTTCGGCTCCATTCCATGTAAAGGTCTTTGGAGCTCCAATGTTTGTTGAAATAACTTTCATTTTGTGAAGATAAAAAAACCACCTCTATTATAGAGGTGGTTTAGTTTGATAAAAAAATAATAGATTCTATTCTTCTTTGTCCAGTTTTTTGGTTAAAAAGAAGCCTATCAATAATCCCGTCCCTGCCATTAGGAATATAGATCCAGGCATAGCTATTTCGTCCTGTACATTAAAATTACTATATAAAATACCGCCTATCATAATACCCGCTCCAATACCCATTAACAATAGGGCAAGGTTTAGGGTCAATATTTTCCAGAACGGCGCTGCTTTGGTGCGTTGTTCCCGAACAAAAATATTAGCTTCAGCTCCTTTTTCTATCAACGCTAAACGTTCTTTGTTCCTTGTGGAGAAGAATAGATAGAAAATTCCAAATGTTACTAAAAATAAACTGACAAATACAAATGCTACTTCCATAATGTGATTGTTTTTTAATTGATTTATAAACTCTAGTCGCCCATAGGACGATAGCTGTACAGTTGAGGTTACACTTATGTAGATTATTTAAATCATTTTATGAATGACAATGCTTAAAGTCTACATAAAAGTTGCGTTCCTTCTTTATGATTTCCACTTCTCATAGGTAAGATCTAAATTTCTGTTTTCCAACTTTTGATGCTCAATATAGAGCATGTCTATTTTTAGCTCTTAGATTAAAAGGAAACCAGCGTAATACTTCTTTTACTTTCCTTGGGAATATGCTCTGTCAAGATTTTTTATATTTACTGTAACCTCAGATAACCTTTTTGCGTCCAATAGACAAGAATGAGTAAAGACAACGACCAACCTCTAGTAGTACTTGCCTGTTTGGGCGATACTACTGCATTTGCCAAACTGGTGGAAAGATACCAGCATATGGTGTATACCTTGGCTATAAAGTTGGTAGGTAGCCCGGAAGATGCACAAGAGGTAGCCCAGGATACGTTTTTAAAGGCTTATCAAGCATTGAATACTTTTAAGGGGGAATCAAAGTTCTCTACTTGGTTATATAAGATTGCCTATCATAAAGGATTAGACCAACTTAAAAAACGAAAAAGGATTTTAGAGGTACATTCTTTTGATGGTCACTTAAATGTAGATATCCCATCTCTGGAAAATACTTGGGATACGTTGGAGGAAAATGAACAGAAGCTAAGTATTAAAAAAGCGATATCAGAATTAAACGGAAACGATGCGGTAGTAATTACGCTTTTTTATTTTGAAGAACTATCTTTAAACGAGATTGCAAAGGTATTGGCTATAAAGAGCAATGCGGTAAAAGTCAAACTATTTAGGGCTAGAAAACGTTTAGCCCATATTTTAAGTGAGAAATTGGAGCCGGAGACTATCAAAAGTTATGAAAGCCTATAATGGCTTATATATTTGAAAATAATCAATACCAATCCTACCTAAATTAGGCAGGAGACATATTTAATTTTAAGTCAATTGGTACATTTAATTTTATTTAAATGAAAGAAAAGGAACTAGATGCTTTTATAAAAAAAACGGTAAAAACTATAACACTGGAAAAGGCTCCTATAGATTTTGTTGCCTCAGTAATGCAACAGCTAGAAGTGGAAAAGGAAAACAAAGTAGATATTACCTATACACCTTTGGTGTCCAAAAACGTTTGGCTTGGTATTGCCGCTCTAGTAGCCTCTCTTTTCGGATATTTGGCTTTTGGAAAAAGCAATACACAGACAGAATGGTTTTCTACCTTTAAACTTAATACTATTGGAAATACGGACGCTTTTAACTCCTTTTCAAATAGTCTATCTGTATCGGACAGTACTATTTATGCCCTTGTGGGTCTGTTGGTTTTTCTAGGTATTCAGGTAATTTATCTAAAGCAGTTTTTTGCAAAGCGGCAGGTGCTACTATAGGTTGATTATCATTATAATACCAAAACGGAATGGTTACAAAATCAACAGTGGCTATGCTGTCTCCTTTAATTTCTTTATTTTTTATTGTGAGTAGGTGTTTCCCTCTTGAATAGCCCAAAAGGTCTACGAACATTTCTAATTCTAAACGTTTGTCCTCACTTGAGACGATTATTATATCGCTATCAATTCTTGTGCTGTCAATATGAAATTGAAACATTTCATTAATGGTTTTTAAATACGTTTTCGAATTGATTTTGGTAGTGTCTTTATTAGAGCCGAATTGGATATGTACTTTTGGCTTGTAGCCTCGTTGGTCAGATTCAGGCTTCAATAAAGAATCATATTCAATGATATCATCTTCTAAATCCTTTCGATAAGGAATGGTAATCTGCAAAAAGGGGTCTGTTATGGTTTTTGATTGAATTGCAGCATGGCGGAGAAATTCTTTATTTTTCACTAACATGTTCTTGTAATTACGACGATTACCAACTTCTGTAGATGATCGCTCGTTTAAATCGAAAAAGTTGCTGGGATTCATTTCCAATGAAAAAAAGAAAAGTAGAATACCGTAAATAGGAATCAGACTATAAATGATTTTTTTACCGAATTTGTTATCTAATAGATTGTATAAAATAGGGCGATAAATGAACGAAAGCGTCAAAACGCTGAATACCTTGTAAATAGGCATATATACTTTGGCCACATCTTGTGAACGTTTTATAATACCGGGAAAAACAAAATCAATTATAGTAATCAGATGCCCAAGGATAAATGCAGGAAAAAGAATAAATCCTAAAACTGTTTTGACTTCAAAAGGAAGGAAGTCGTCTTCTACCAAAAAGATTACAAAAAACAGGAATATGAGAAAATTAAGAGATATAGCAATCGTAATAAATGCGATTAAAAAGGTAACACCAAAAAGGATACTTGAATAATTTTCTAGCTTGATAATATAGTTATCAAAAGACCCTATTCTTT
This sequence comes from uncultured Maribacter sp., assembly GCA_964507115.1. Taxonomy (GTDB): domain Bacteria; phylum Bacteroidota; class Bacteroidia; order Flavobacteriales; family Flavobacteriaceae; genus Maribacter. The sequence goes on along the minus strand of CAZDOW010000022.1, from coordinate 20,469 downwards.
TTTTTAGATGGGTTTTGAAAACCTTCGACATGTTTAGTTTTTCAAAATCTATATCCCCTGAAACCGATCGGATACCCACTGCACCAATCCATAGCCCTCGTAGCAAAACGTGCAAGATTAGGTTGAAAATAGCAAGGACACAGGTAATATAGATTGTACTTATGAAAATAGATTGCAATGGGTTTCCTTCAAAACCTTTTACCAACGCAAAATCCTGCAAAGGCCCCAAAACACTGAACAATCCAAATATGGCAAAACCGGAAATTACCAATTCTAACTGCCAACTTTGCACTTGGAGTTCATCCAGTATTTCTTTGTATTTGGCATCACTTTTTTGGTCCTGCATGAGTTGGTGGGTTAATTAACAGGAGAAAAATAAGTGAAAAATTTCAATAAAGACTTAAATTCAGAGCATAAAAAACCGCCTGCTTTGACTATTCAAAGTCAAAGGGCGGTTTTTTATAATTTAGGAATCAAATAGCAAACATGGGAGTCTAAACAAACAAGTCTAACATCTCATGTCTCATATTTAAAATCTACTTAACCATCTCATAACTGCGTTTAATAAATTCAGTCATTGCAGCACCTTTCAATAATCCTTTAGATAGTTTAGCTAAATCTAAGGATTGATTAATTAGGCGTTCTTTTTTCTTTGCCGTTTTTGTGTTCAATATTTCGCCAACCAACTCATGATTGGTGTTTACTACTATATTATACATCTCTGGCATATTTCCCATCCCAAACATTCCGCCGCCACCGCCGGTCTGTTGCATTTCTTTCATACGGCGCATAAACTCAGGTTCGGTAATGGTAAATGGCAATGCATCACTTTCCATAGCCTCTAATTGTACAGTATAGCTGCTCTTTTCTCCAAATACCTTTTCTAACTCTGTTTTTAAGGTCTCTTTTTCTTCATCAGATAGCTTAGAAATTTGAGTATCTTCCTTTTGAATCAATTTGTCAATATGGTCTGCATCTACTCTAGCAAAAGATACTTTTTCTTTTGAAGTTTCCAATTTTTGCATCAAGTGTCCAATAATAGGGGAGTCCATCAACAAAACTTCATAACCTTTAGCTTTTGCAGTTTCTATGTAGCTGTGCTGTGCCTCTTTATCGGAAGCGTAAAGGACTACTAGTTTATCATCCTTATCGGTTTGGTTTGCCTTGATTTTTTCTTGTAATTCTTCAAAAGTATAGAAAGCGCCATCTACTGTTGGGTAGAGTGCAAATTTATCCGCTTTTTCAAAAAATTTATCCTCAGAAAGCATTCCGTACTCAATAACAATCTTAATATCATTCCATTTCGCTTCAAAATCTTCTCTACTATTTTTAAAAAGTGAACTTAGTTTATCGGCAACTTTTTTAGTGATATAAGAAGATATCTTCTTAACAGCACCATCCGCCTGTAAATACGAACGTGAAACATTCAATGGAATATCTGGAGAATCTATGACCCCTCTTAACATGGTCAAAAATTCTGGTACAATACCTTCTACATTATCTGTAACAAATACTTGGTTTTGGTATAATTGTATACGGTCTTTTTGTGCGCTTAAATCATTACTGAGCTTAGGGAAGTAAAGAATCCCAGTTAGATTAAAAGGATAATCTACATTTAGGTGAATACTAAATAACGGCTCCTCGAACTGCATAGGGTACAACTCCCTGTAAAAGCTCTTGTAATCATCTTCCTTTAAATCAGCAGGTTGTTTTGTCCACGCCGGGTTTGGATTGTTTATGATATTATCTACTTCTATAGTAGGAGCAGGGTCCTCTTCTTTAGCATCTTCAGGTTTTGGTAAAGTTTCTGTCTTAGTACCAAACTTTATCGGAATTGGCATAAACTTATTGTACTTACTCAGGAGTTCACTAATCCTATTGTCTTCTAAAAACTCAACCGAATCTTCCGCGATATGAAGTATAATCTCCGTCCCACGTGCTTCTTTTTTTGATTTTTTAAGTGTAAAATTTGGTGAACCATCACATGACCAATGCACGCCAGGTTCATCTTTAAAACTTTTAGTTATGATTTCTACCTTTTCTGCAACCATAAAAGCAGAATAAAAACCAAGTCCAAAGTGTCCTATAATACCTGAATCTTTGGCAGAGTCTTCATATTTGTTCAAAAACTCTTCTGCACCAGAAAATGCGACTTCATTAATGTATTTTTTGACCTCTTCTTCTGTCATTCCTAAACCTTGGTCAATAATATGCAGCTTTTTACCTTCTTTGTCAGCCCTGACTTCAATAAAAGGATTGTCATACGCTACCTTGGCTTCACCAATTGCCGAAAGGTGTTTCAATTTTAAGGTAGCATCCGTTGCGTTAGAAATTAATTCCCTTAGAAAAATTTCATGATCGCTATACAAGAATTTCTTTATAAGCGGAAATATGTTGTCTACCGAAACATTTATTTTACCTGTAGCCATTTTTATCTTTATTTAATATTGTTCGATTATGGAATGTCAAAAAAAATACCACAAAGAAGAACTGTGACAAACTGACATACATCAAGTTTGAAAATTTAACATTTTTTATGTTTAATTAATTTTAATAAAGGTTAAACATTATGTATCTTTGACCAGTGGTTAGAACGAGAAATTGCTATGAAAAAGTTTCTAAGAGTATAATCACTGTTTGATTATTTATTGGTTAGGTTGTTTAAGACGTGCTTTTCCCCTCGGGAAAGCACGTTTTTGCTAAATAAAACTTAAAGTACAGAGGACTTGTTTTTAACTATAAAATGAGTCGTAATTTCAATCCAAAATAAACATACCTATGGCTGCGAAAGCAAAAAAAACTACGGTAGAGATAGTGATATCAAAGTATATGAACTATGTGTTGGAGCGCGAAACAGTTCCAAAATCCATATTTAATTTTTGTAAGGTCTCGGAAATTAAAGAGGAGGATTTCTATTTGTTATATGGGTCTTTATCTTCCTTACAAAAGGGTGTTTGGGAGCAGTTCTTCTTGAATGCTTCAAATGTTATGGGAAAGAATAAGGAATATGAAGACTTTAGTAATAAGGATAAAATGCTCACTTTTTTTTATACTTTTTTTGAGATTCTCACCTTAAACCGGAGTTATGTTCTTTTTGTTTTGGAAGAGAAAAAAAACCCAATGAAGAAATTAGATGAATTAAAAGGACTCAGGAAAAAGATAAAAGCGTTTACAAAAGACCTTATAGAGGACGGTAATGCGGATAAAAATCTAAATATTACAAAACACAACCCTCAGCTTTTTTCAAAGGGGGCATGGTTACAGTTTATGTTTCTTCTTAAGTTTTGGATGAAAGACGACTCTACTCAATTTGAAAAGACAGATATGGCCATTGAAAAATCTGTAAATATAATTTTTGACGAGTACGATAATTTGTGCTTAGAGAATATATTAGACTTTGGTAAGTTCCTATATAAAGAAAAATTTGCCTAATCCCTGAAGCCAAAACCTATTGAAAACATTAGATAAAATTCCTACTGGAAAAATAGAAAGAGCAAGTAAACTGGTAAAGACCGGAGTTAAGATTGGTGGTAATTATGCTAAATATTTTGGCAAAAAACTCGTAAATTCAGAAACGACCAAAGATGAATTAAATGAGAATAATGCCACGGATATCTATGACGGATTAAAAAGTTTAAAAGGTAGTGCACTTAAAGTCGCCCAGATGCTGAGCATGGAGAAGAATCTACTTCCAAATGCTTATGTAGAAAAATTTTCCCTTTCTCAATTTTCCGTTCCCCCATTGTCAGCACCATTGGTGCGAAAAACTTTTAAAAAATATTTGGGTAAGTACCCAGAGGAAGTCTATGATGCATTTGCCAAGGATTCTATTAATGCTGCAAGTATAGGTCAGGTTCATAAAGCAAAGAAAGATGGTAAGGACTTAGCTGTCAAGATTCAATACCCAGGGGTAGCACAAAGCATAAGTAGCGACCTTGCATTGGTGCGTCCTATTGCCCTTAGGATGTTCAATATAAAAGGAAAAGATTCAGATAAATATTTTAAAGAGGTAGAGGATAAACTTATTGAGGAGACCAATTATTTGTTGGAAATATCCCAAAGTCAAGAAATTACCCAAGCTTGTAACAAAATTGAGAATTTAAAGTTTCCCCAATACTACCCAGAACTATCCAGTGAAAAAATTATCACGATGGACTGGATGACTGGTCAACATTTGGGAGAATTTACAAAAACATCCTTTTCTCCCGAACTGGGAAACAAATTAGGTCAGACCCTTTGGGATTTTTATATGTTTCAAATACACGGTTTAAAAAAGGTGCATGCAGACCCGCATCCTGGAAATTTTTTAATTAATGAGCAAGAAGAGCTCATAGCCATAGATTTTGGCTGTATTAAGGAAGTTCCAGATTCTTTCTACTTTCCTTATTTTGAGTTGGCAAAACCAAACAATATTTCCAATGACCAGGTTTTTACTCAAACATTGTACGCACTTGAAATTTTGGTACCTACAGATAGTCCATCTGAGATTAAATTCTTTAAGGGGCTATTCCATGAGATGCTAAGTTTGTTTACATCACCTTTTCATGAAGAAACATTTGATTTTGGGAATGAAGAATTTTGGAAAAATATTGCCAATTTGGGAGAACGTTTTGCTTCCGATAAACAGATTCGAAAAATGAATGGGAACAGAGGTTCTAAGCACTTTCTTTATATGAATAGAACATTTTTTGGATTATATAATCTCCTACATGATTTAAGGGCTAATATTGAGGTGAATAGTTATCGCAAATACATAAACTAATTTTAACTCGTGTACTAACCTGGTTAATCTTTTCCAATTGATTCCGGATTCGTGATTACATTTTCTTCCTGTTTTACATATTTGTTCAACCACTGGTCTTGTTCCCATAACATGTGAAGCACACTTTCTTTGGCTCTATATCCATGACTTTCTTTAGGAAGCATTACCAACCTAACGGTGGCCCCCAAACCTTTTAAAGCGTTAAAATAACGCTCACTCTGCATGGGATACGTTCCAGAATTATTATCCGCTTCTCCGTGAACCAATAATAAGGGTGTTTTCATCTTGTCTGCGTGCATAAAAGGGGACATGGTATTATAGATTTCAGGAGCTTCCCAATAATTACGTTCCTCACTTTGGAACCCGAACGGAGTCAAAGTCCTGTTATAAGCGCCACTACGGGCAATGCCCGCAGCAAAAAGATTGGAATGTGATAATAGATTGGCTACCATGAAGGCGCCATAACTATGTCCGCCTACGGCTACTTTTTTTCTATCGATATAACCTAGTTTGTCAACGGCATCTATGGCCGCTTTTGCATTTGAAACTAATTGGGTCCTAAACGTATCATTAGGTTGTTCATCTTCTTCGCCAATAATAGGAAAGGCTGCGTCGTCCAAAACAGCGTAGCCTTGTGTTACCCAATAAATAGGTGAGCCCCAATAGGGATAGGTGAATTCATTTGGATTCTGTGTATTTTGAGAGGCACTATTTTTGTCTTTATACTCTCTAGGATAGGCCCAAAGAATCATAGGTTTTTTCTCTTTTTTTACTTTGTCATAACCTACCGGCAAATACAATGTACCGGTTAGTTCCAAACCATCTTCACGGGTATAGGTAATCACTTCTTTATGCACGTTTTGTATACTCTTGAAGGGATTTTCAAATGACGTAAGTTGTTGTGGTGCTTTACGTTTCTTTAAACTTTTATAATAATAATTAGGGTACTCACTAGGAGACTCAATACGCACTAAAAGTTTATCTTTTTCTGCATTATATTCGATTAAATCCTCCTTTTTTCCTTCAAGCTTTGAGGTATATAATCTTGTTTTATTCAGAGTTTTTAAGTTGAATTTTTCCACAAATGGAAATTGCCCATCTTTGGTAAACCCATCACCTAATAAATAGGCATTTTGATTAGTATCTAACGCTAGTACAGATTGTCCAAATTCATTTCGTTTGGTTACCAAGTTTCCAGGGTCGCTATACACGTCCTGATAATTTCTCTCTGATATGATTTTTGCCTGTTTATTACTATCAGAAGGGTCAAATAAATAGGTGATGGTATTCCTAGTGTTCCACCAATAATCATATGCAATAGCTGTATTTTCATTACCCCATTGAATACCACTATATCTATTTTTTAGTTTTAGTAATGATTTTCCGCTGGCAGTAAATGGTGCTTTTAATTCAAAAACTTCATCTCGGTATTCCATTTTGTTTTCTGGATCGCCGCCATCCAATGCCTGAGCATAGATTAGTGTTGCCGGTTTATCATTACGCCAGCTTATGCTTCGCATACCCATACGTACCGCCATAAAACCCTTTGGTAAATCCTCGATTAAGGGCACCTCCAAGAGCTCTGAAACTAACCCGCCATCTTTAGTGTAAATATTCGTTTTGGAAGGAAACCTGCTATAAGGGACAAGATAAGAGAAAGGCCTATCAACGCTTACTATCATAGCATAATCACCATTGGGAGAAAAACTTATTGAAGTGTACATGTCAGCCTCTTTCCATTTAGATTTTGTGCCGTCTAAATTTATCTTATAAAGTTCTGAAAGTGCCAATTGCTCGAAGTTGAACTCATCATTTGGGTTTTTTAATAAATCTTGATATGTTCGGTTTTGGGCTTTTTTCCCATCATTGGATGAAATTGTAGGACCCTTAGGTACAGCTGCTGAAACATTTATCAATTCCTTTCTGTTGGCAGGCAGCATTTTTATCAAAAGGCTTTTCCCGTCCTTGAACCAATTAATTACGTCTCTCATATTAGCATTGACATTGGCGTCAGTAATTTTACTTACCATAGTCTTTTCTAAATCCAAAACCCATATTTCCACGCCATCTTTTGTGGTGTTAGTAACCGCTATTTTGGTTTGGTCCGGTGACCAGCTAAAATTGGCCAACCTAGAATTTTCTGGTAAGCCATTGACTTGAGTTGCTGTTTTTCCATTAGGCGACTTAATTGTTATATTGTTGTAATAATTAGTACGGCTGCCAATGTTAGTTTTTGGATTTATTCTCAATCCCGCTAAACGCATTTCTTTTTCTGAAAGTTCTTGAATAGATTTATAATAATCCCTGTATAGCATTATCATATAGTCACCTTTGTCGTCCATTAAAACTGATGGTGCCAGAGGAGCTTCTACTAAATCCAATATGTCTTTTGGTGGTTTCTGATACCCCAAATTTTCCTGTGATACCGCTGTTAAACAAATAAAGAGAGTAGTAATGGTTAGAATTAATTTATTCATACTGTAGTTTTAAGGAAAGGGATTAAAAAAATCAAAATAAACTTAATTTTTATTTCGACTTCTAAGGTAGCTAAAACTTGAAATTGCTTGAATCTCATACTGTTAAATATCAGTTAATTATAGGAACTCCTAACCATATTCAGGTCAGGGAATATCTTTAGGTATCAATAATGCTTAATGTTTTATATTTACATTATTAAGAAGACTAATATTTTAGGATATTATATTCAACACACAAATTACAAAACTAGTAGACATGTATAATTCAAAAATAACGGGCTTAGGATATTATGTACCTGACAACGTAGTCAGTAATGACGATTTGTCTGAAGTTATGGAGACGAACGATGCTTGGATTCAAGAAAGAACAGGTATTAAGGAAAGACGACATGTTGTCAAAGGTGATGGGGATACTACCACTACCATGGGTGTGAAGGCTGCAAAAATTGCTATAGAACGCGCAGGAATCGATAAAGATGACATTGATTTTATCGTTTTTGCTACACTCAGTCCTGATTATTACTTTCCTGGCCCAGGTGTTTTGGTACAGCGGGATTTAGGTATTAAAACCGTGGGCGCCTTGGATGTGCGAAATCAATGTTCTGGTTTTGTTTATGCTATTTCAGTTGCTGACCAATATATTAAAAGTGGCATGTATAAAAACGTGCTAGTTATAGGATCAGAGCTTCATTCCCATGGTTTGGACATGACCACTAGAGGAAGAGGTGTATCGGTTATTTTTGGTGATGGTGCAGGGGCAGCTGTATTGAGCCGTGAGGAAGATACAACTAAAGGTATTTTATCTACTCATTTACATTCCGAAGGTCAGCATGCGGAGGAACTTTCCTTGATAGCCCCAGGTATGGGTAAAAGATGGGTAACTGATATCTTAGAAGATGCAGACCCCAACGATGAGTCGTATTTTCCTTATATGAACGGCCAATTTGTTTTTAAGAATGCTGTGGTACGTTTTAGTCAAGTAATTATGGAAGGACTCAACCAAAACGAATTAAGTCCCGAGGATATTAACCTTCTGGTTCCGCATCAGGCCAATCTGAGAATTTCACAGTTCATTCAAAAGAAATTTGGTTTGGCTGATAGCCAAGTATTCAATAATATCATGAAATATGGTAATACTACCGCTGCATCTATTCCTATTGCCTTAACAGAGGCTTGGGAGTCAGGAAAGGTTAATTCTGGAGATTTGATAGTTTTGGCGGCATTTGGAAGTGGGTTTACTTGGGGTAGTGTTATAATAAGATGGTAAAGTAAAAACCCTTGGTGAAACCAAGGGTTTTTCTGTATTGATAGCTTATAAGAGAAAACCAACCAATCCGCTTATAAGGAATTATCAATTGTACTTAATAGACTTTTTTTTATTTCATTTGTTACGTTAAATGTAGCTTTTAACCTATGTTTAACAATAAAGTACAATGCCTTGTTTAAAAACGAAACCCGGACAATTGTCCGGGTTTCTACGCTGATAGGCTATACTAAACACTAACCATTAACTATAAACATATAGCGTTATCAACATCTTTAAATATTATTCGTCTGCGTTTTAGCAGTCTGTTGTAATTGCAGTTTGCTAATAGACGAATTTTTTTGCGAATTGTTACATTCTAATTAAAGTTTAACAACCAAATAACATAATGAAAAAAACACTTGTTTTTGGAGCATCCTTAAAACCAAATCGTTATAGTAATATAGCTGTAAATAGACTGGTGGACAAAGGAATTGAAACAGCGGCTTTTGGTCTTCGGATAGGAGAGATTAAGGGTGTTAAAATTTGCAATAATTTAAATGAATTCCAAAATATCCATACAATAACCTTATACCTGAACCCTAAAAGACAGCTAGATTATTACGAAAGCATACTGCAATTGAAACCCAAGCGCGTTCTCTTTAATCCTGGGACCGAAAATCCTGAATTTTATGTATTGTTAGAAGAAAATGGAATTAATGTAGAAGTTGCTTGTACACTTGTACTATTAGCTACAGGGCAGTACTAATCTTAAAAATCTTCTTTAGCTCATAAAACCCACGTTTACATTTACTATTTTAGGGTTTCCAAAAGTTAATGTAAAGTGTACCCAAGAAGTTGAACCATAATAAAACCAGTATGTTTAAAAATAATTTTTTTGCCATTTTAATATTGATAATTTTTTGTTTCATAGGTGCCCCAGATAGCTTGGCCCAAAGCACAACCATAGATGGGATTGAAAAAGCTGTTGCAGGAATGAAACTTCGCGCTATTGGTCCAGCTTTTATGGGAGGTCGTATTGCGGATATTGCGGTACATATAAATGATCCTAGTACTTGGTATGTGGCCGTAGGTTCTGGTGGGGTTTGGAAAACGAGTAACAGTGGTATTTCATGGAAGCCTATTTTTGATGACCAAACTTCATATTCGATTGGTTCGGTCGCAATTGACCCAAATAATGGAGAAACTGTCTGGGTGGGTACCGGAGAAAATGTAAGCGGACGTCATGTAGCTTGGGGAGATGGAGTATATAAAAGTACCAATGGTGGTTCTTCCTGGCAGGCAGTGGGATTGAAAAAATCGGAACATATTGGTAAGATTTTAATTGACCCTAGAAACAGTGATATCGTTTTTGTAGCAGCCGAAGGGCCTTTATGGTCCTCTGGGGGCGAACGCGGTTTGTACAAAACAACCGATGGTGGAAAAACCTGGACCCTGGTTTTAGAAATTGATAAGAATACAGGTGTTACAGATGTGGAGTTCGACCCTTCTAATCCAGATGTGCTCTATGCAGCTGCATATCAACGACGCAGGCAAACATGGTCTTTATTGGGCGGTGGTCCTCAATCAGGAATTTACAAATCAACAGATAATGGAACCACATGGAACAAATCTGAAACGGGTCTGCCAAAAGGTGATATAGGAAAAATTGGCTTGGCAGTTACGCCGGCCGACCCAAATATAGTTTATGCTACTATTGAAGCAAACGATTCGGAAAAAGGATTTTATAAATCCATAGATAAAGGGGAAAGCTGGGAAAAGCAAAATAGCTATATTTCAGGCGGAACAGGACCACATTATTATCAGGAAATCGAAGTTTCTACTGTAGATGCTAATCTGATATATCAAATGGATGTTTTTTACCAAGTGTCCCGCGATGGGGGTAAAACTTTTAATTACTTAGGTACGGGCCGTGAAAAGCACAGTGACAACCATGCGTTATGGATAGATCCCAAAAACGGAAAGCACTTACTTTCTGGCACGGACGGTGGGCTTTATGAATCTTTTGACGAAGGTACCACGTGGAGACATTTTCCAAACCTTCCAATTTCTCAGTTCTATAAATTGGGATTGGACAATGCAGAACCTTTCTACAATATTATAGGTGGTGCACAGGATTTAGGTACTTTAATTGGCCCATCACGTACTACGAATACCGAGGGCGTTCGTAATCAGGATTGGTATGTGCCGTTGGGTGCGGATGGTTATGAGTCTGCTTTTGACCCAGAGGACCCCAATACCGCTTATATGGAAATTCAGCAAGGACTACTTCACAGGTTGGATAGAAGAACAGAAGAAGTGTTGAATATACAACCCCAACCCGCTCCTGGTGATGCTCCGGAACGATGGAATTGGGATAGTCCATTACTTATTAGTCCACATAATCACAAACGTCTTTATTTTGGTTCGCAGCGATTGTGGCGCAGCGACGATCGTGGAAATTCTTGGACAGCTATCAGTAAAGATTTAACAACCAATACAGTTAGGTATGAATTGGAGACTATAGATCGTGTATGGAGTATAGATGCCTTGTATGATACAGGAGCTATGTCTAAATATGCAACACTTACCGGTATATCGGAATCACCATTAAAAGAAGGGTTGTTGTATACAGGGTCAGATGATGGCCTTATTCAAGTCAGCGAGGATTCTGGGCAAAACTGGCAAAAAAGCACGGTGCTTCCCAAAGTTCCGGTAAGGTCTTTTATCAACGATGTAGAAGCGTCACATCACAATGAAAATGAAGTATTTGCTGTTGCCGATGCACATAAATTAGGTGATTATAGTCCGTATGTTTTTATGAGCTCCAACCGTGGAGGTTCTTGGAAATCAATTGCTGGCGATTTACCGGCAGGAACTATTGTTTGGGTCTTAAAACAGGACCCAGTAGATGAAAATTTACTGTTTATTGGAACTGAATTTGGTATTTATTTTTCGCCTAATAAAGGAACTAATTGGATAAAATTAGGAGCGGGAGCACCCACTATTTCGTTTAGGGATATCGAATTACACCCTAGGGAAAACGACCTAGTTGGCGCTACATTTGGCAGAGGCTTTTATGTTTTGGATGATTATACGCCACTTAGAAATTTGAGTAAGGCGATTGAAAACAAGTCGACTGCGTTATTTCCTGTTAGGGATGCGTGGTGGTACGTACCCAGTGTCCCTATGCAAGCAAAGGGTATGCCAGGGCAAGGAACGACTAGCTTTGTAACCGAAAACCCACCTTTTGGCGCCCTATTTACCTATTACTTGGATGCGGTTCCTAAAACCCTAAAAGAAACACGAAAGGCTGCTGAAAAGAAATCTAGGGAGAACAACATCAGTATTCCTTTTCCTGGATGGGAAAAACTACAAAAAGAAGCAGACGAGGATACACCTCAAATCCTGCTTTTGGTCAGTGACAAAAACAATACGCCTATACGATGGATTAAAGGGAATGCTGAAAAAGGATTACATCGTACACATTGGGATTTGAAATTATCTCCTCCAGATCCGATTAATTTGAGTACGCCCGATTTTGTGCCGCCATGGGCCGGTGAGGCCGAAGGTCCTCTAGCAGCACCTGGAACCTATAGTGTAAAACTATATATGCTTAAGACGGGTAGTTTGCAACAACTGGGTGCCGCGCAAGAATTCACCCTTAAACCTACACCTAATAGTCCGTCTGATATCGATTTTGACGAAGTAGCCAAATTTCAACAAAATACGAGTTTGCTTTTGAAAGATATGTATGCTGCCAGTTCAAAGATGGGAGAGGCAAGGAATCGCATTCGCTATATGAAGGCCGCATTACTGGAAACACCAAAGGCAAACGAACAATTATTTACGGGACTACAGACCCTAGAAACCAAATTACGTAATCTAAGAGAGCGTTTGTATGGAAATCCCATTAAAAATAAATTTAACGAATCTACTATTCCTTCAATTATGTCTAGGGCCGGTTCTGTGGCATACGGACATTGGGGTGCACGCCAAACACCAACACAAACACAACAACAGAACATCCGCATCGCAGAAACAGATTTCAAGACTTTTAAAACAGATTTGAATACTTATTTTGCTACGCTGATGCAGTATGAGGCACAATTAAAAGTTGCTGGAGCGCCTTATACACCTGGTCGGAAGTTGGATTAAAAAGGAGATAATCTTTAGAAAGTGAAGCTAAAATAGCATTATTAGCGGGTAGCTAAAGAGAAGTAATCTGAACGTTTATTATCATTTGTTACAGAGTGCTTCGTGCCAGGTAAAGACGGTTAAAAAGCAACTTTTATTAGGTAGCATAGTTTAGTATGAAGTTCGCTTATTACGTTCTCCGTATCAACCAAAGCCCAATAAATGTCAATAAGCCATTTAGCGGTAGCAATTCATAACCAAATTCATACCCCCCTAAGTATTCTATGGGTAATCTTCCTAAGAAGACAATGATAATTACGGAAAGCAGCGCTACAAGCCATACATACTTGTCCTTTACTTGGTGTTTGGTGAAAATACCAAAGGAGAATAGTCCCAATAAAGGTCCGTAGGTGTAGGAGGCCATAGTAAGTAAACCGTCTATCACGTTTCTATCTAGAATATATTTAAAAGATATTACCACCAATATCAGTAAAATACTCATGCCTATGTGTGTTTTACGTCTAATAGACTTCGCAACTTTTTCTGTTTTCTTTTCTGTGTTTAGGAAATCTATACAGAAGGAAGTGGTTAAGGAGGTCAACGCACTATCAGCGCTACTGTATGCTGCTGCGATAAGGCCTAACATAAAGGTAATAGCAACCGTTATGCCCAAACCGCTATTTAGTGCAATTTCGGGAAAGAGTAAATCAGATTTTGGCTCACCATTCATGAGCGGAATTGCAATTTGGTATTTTTCTGCATAAATAAACAATAGGGCACCTAAGAGCATAAATACAAAGGTTACAATGACTAGAACTATACTAAATGACACCATATTCTTTTGGGCATCTTTTAAGTTTCTACAAGTCAGATTTTTTTGCATCATATCCTGATCTAGACCCGTCATGCAGATCGTAATGAACATGCCTCCAAAGAATGATTTGAACAGATGGTTTTTGGCGAACAAGTCATCAATAAAAATAGTTTTGCTGTACGTGGATAATTCCGGAGATTTTAGAAAATCAGCGAAGGTCCATTCCAGCTTGTTTAGTATAAAATAAATAGATAGCCCAACGGAAACTAACATAAAGAACGTTTGTAAGGTGTCTGTCCAAACAATGGTTTTAATGCCTCCTTTAAAGGTGTATATCCAGATAAGGAGAATAGATAAGATTACTGTAATTTCAAAAGGCACATTCCAAGCATCAAAAACAAACTGTTGTAGTACAATAGCAACCAAAAACAATCTAAAGGCTGCCCCTAAAACCCGTGAAACAAAGAAGGAAAAGGCGCCTACCTTATAACTTACAAAACCAAATCGATCATCCAGATATTGATAGATGGAGGTTACGTTCTTTTTATAATAGACTGGTAATAGCACGTAAGCTGTAATTAGATAGCCTAGCAAATACCCAAATACTACTTGCATATAACTAAACTCTGAGCTCTCTACCCATCCAGGAACCGATATAAAGGTAACTCCAGAAAGTGAAGCGCCTACCATGCCAAATGCCACCAAATACCAAGGGGACTGCTTTCCGGCCTTAAAAAAATCCTCGTTGGTATCGTTCTTTCCGGTAAAATAGGAGATGAGTAACAAGAGAGCAAAGTAGCCACCAATTAAAAGCAACAAATGGAAGGAGGTCATTGGAAATTATTTTGTGGCAAAGTACAAAAAGTAAAAATAGTACGTAATTTTACCACAAACTTGAATGCATGGAGTTTTCTTCGAAATTATTGGAAAATGCGGTCTATGAAATGTCGCAACTACCTGGTATAGGTAAGCGTACAGCCTTACGTTTGGTGCTGCATTTGTTAAAACAATCGGAGCGGCAGACAGAACAATTATCTAATGCTCTAACACAGCTTAGGAGCACGGTACGCTTTTGTAAAAATTGCCATAATATTTCAGATGTGGAATTGTGCGAAATCTGTGCAAATCCTAAGAGAGATGATTCTTTAGTATGTGTGGTAGAAGATATTCGCGATGTTATGGCCATAGAGAATACAGGACAGTATAGGGGCAAATATCATGTTTTGGGTGGTAAAATTTCACCTATGGAGGGTGTGGGACCTCAGGATCTAACTATTACATCCTTGGTAAGTAAGGTAAAACAAGGCGAAATAAAAGAGTTAATTTTTGCGTTAAGTTCTACGATGGAGGGCGATACGACAAATTTTTACATTTTTAAGCAGATGGAAGGCACGGAAATACGTACCTCTACTATTGCAAGGGGCATTGCCGTTGGTGATGAACTGGAATATGCAGATGAGGTTACCTTGGGCAGAAGTATCTTGAATAGGGTGCCATTTGAGGGTTCTTTGAAAAGTAACTGAGCGCTATAATAATGATGCAAAATCAGTAAATACCTTTAATATTTACTATTTTTGCAAAAAAAACGAGTAAAAGCACTGTTAAATTATCGATATGTCAAAATTTGAATTAAAACTACCGCGAATGGGAGAAAGTGTTGCAGAGGCGACATTGACTTCTTGGTTGAAGGAAGTTGGGGATACTATTGAAATGGACGAGGCTATTTTTGAGATTGCCACGGATAAGGTAGATAGTGAAGTGCCTAGTGAGGTTGATGGTGTTTTAGTAGAAAGGTTTTTTAATGTTGATGATGTCATCAAAGTTGGAGAGACTGTTGCTGTAATAGAGATACAGGGAACTCAAGTTGTGGATGTTCAGGAAACCAAAGAGGCAGAAACGGTACAGGAAGATACTGCTATAGCTGAGGAAATGGTGGCTGCCGCAGAAAAGGCTTTATCAGCAACCAAGGATGCAATTGGCATTCCAACGCCCGATTACGCTAGTTCTGAACGTTTTTACTCGCCTTTGGTGAAGAATATTGCCAAGGAAGAAGGGATTTCATTTGATGCACTGGAAGGTATTTCAGGAACTGGAAAGGATGGTCGCGTGACCAAGAACGATATTTTAGATTACGTAAAACATAAAGGTTCGGCACCTGCGATGCCTACAAAAGTTTCTGAGCAGAAGCTTGAGGAGAAAATAGCGTTGACTCCCATTGCTGCTAAACCTGCAAAGGTTCAGGAAAAAACAATACAAACTCCGGTTAAAGTTGGCCAAGGTGATGAGGTGATTACCATGACCCGAATGGGTAAGTTGATTGCGAAGCATATGGTGGATAGTGTATCTACATCTGCACATGTACAGAGTTTTATTGAGGTAGATGTAACGAATATCGTCAACTGGAGGAATAAGATGAAGGTTGCCTTTGAAAAACAGGAAGGTGAAAAGCTAACCTTTACGCCTATTTTTATGGAGGCTATTGCCAAAGCTTTAAAGAAATATCCCATGATGAATGTTTCCATTGATGGTGATTCGGTTGTTAAGAAAAAGAATATCAATATTGGCATGGCGGCAGCACTACCAGATGGAAACCTTATCGTACCCGTTATAAAGAATGCAGACCAGTTAAACTTGGTGGGTATGGCAAAAGTGGTAAACGACTTGGCTAACCGCTCCCGTAATAATGCTCTTAAACCAGACGAAGTTCAGGATGGTACATATACAGTAACCAACGTAGGTACTTTTGGAAGTGTTTTTGGTACGCCTATTATAAATCAGCCACAAGTGGGTATCATGGCGCTTGGTGCCATTAGAAAAATTCCTTCTGTGATAGAGACTAAAGAGGGAGACTTTATTGGTATACGCAGTAAAATGTACCTGTCCCATAGTTATGACCATCGTGTAGTCAATGGTGCTCTGGGAAGTATGTTTGTAAAGGCTGTTGCAGACTATCTTGAGGCGTGGGATGTAAATCTGGAGATTTAATATTCGGGTAGTTCAAACAGTTTAGTAAGCTATTATTTTCCGTAATCAATATTCTTATTCCTAAATATTTAGGCTTAATTTTATTGGAATTAGCACCCTATTTTTTTTAATATATTCAAAATTAAGGACTTCCCTTCTTGTCTTAGATGGTAGTTTCTTTGGTTAAAAATCTTCCATTTCCAAGCATAAGAAACTCTGAAATTATTCAGTAGGTCTTCAATTCGTCTTTTCAAGATCTCGCAGTTGCTTTTAACATTATCATAAATACTAGATTGTAAATCCAGCTGTGGTAAAGTTTTGTATGTTCTTGCTCTTAAAGTGTTATTAAAAATAGTCTGACGATTTTGAAACGTTTTCTAAGACCTATCTTTGTAAAAACTCTTAATACAATGGAATTAAAATTAACGCGTCCTATTTGTTTTTTTGATTTAGAAACTACTGGAACGAACGTAGCTAAGGATCGCGTAGTGGAAATTGCCATTCTTAAAGTTTTTCCTAACGGAAACAAAGAAAGTAAAACTTGGCTCGTAAATCCGGAAATGCAAATACCTGAAGAAGTCATTGCTATTCATGGTATTTCCAATGAAAAGGTAGCGAATGAACCCACCTTTAAGGAACTATCAAAGGAAATCTACAAAATAATAAAGGATGCTGATTTGGGAGGATTTAATTCTGACCGATTTGATATCCCCTTATTGGCAGAGGAACTTCTACGGTCGGGAATAGATTTTGACATGAAGAATACTGTTTCCGTAGACGTGCAGACCATCTTCCATAAAATGGAAAAACGTACTTTGGGAGCTGCCTATAAGTTTTATTGCGATAAGGATTTAACCGATGCGCATAGCGCCGCTGCAGATACTAACGCAACATATGAAGTCCTACTTTCACAACTGGACCGTTATCCTGAACTTGAAAATAATATTAAGAAATTATCCGAATTTTCAAGAAGAAAACAATCAGTAGATTTTGCTGGTTTTATAGCTTTGGACGAACATGGAGAGGAGATTTTCTCGTTCGGAAAGCACAAGGGAAAAAAGGTGCATGATGTTCTAGAGAAAGAACCTGGATATTTTGGTTGGATACTTAACGCCGACTTCCCTTTGTATACCAAAAAAATATTGACCCAAATCAAACTTAGTAAGCTTAACACTAAGCTTGGCTAATAGAAATTATTTTTGATTTCATAATAAGTCAAAAGTAATAATTGTTCTTTTTCATTGGAACGATAGCTAATTTAGCACCTGCTATTCGTATTAAAATGTCAAAAAAAGTAATATTAGACGTATGAAAATCATTTGCATAGGCAGAAACTACGTCGATCATATTATGGAGCTTAAAAATGAAAGACCTAGTGAGCCTGTAGTCTTTATCAAACCCGATTCAGCAGTTTTACCAAAGGATCAAGACTTTTACATCCCAGATTTTTCGGATAATGTCCATTATGAGGTAGAAGTATTGGTGAAGATTAAAAAGGTGGGAAAACATATTCAAGAAGCTTTTGCACATACATATTATGACGAAGTAGGATTGGGGATAGATTTTACCGCAAGAGATTTACAGTCAAAATTAAAGGAAAAAGGCTTACCGTGGGAAAAGGCAAAAGGTTTTGACGGCGCTGCGGTAATAGGGGAGTGGATACCTAAAACAAATTTTAAGGATTTGAAAAACCTTGGTTTTGAGCTCAAAAAAAATAACGAGATAGTGCAATCCGGAAATACACGTCTCATGCTTTGGAAAATAGACGAACTCATCGCATACGTATCCACTTTTTTTACCTTAAAAAAAGGTGATGTAATTTTCACCGGCACACCTGCTGGTGTTGGGAGAGTAGCTGCAAATGACTATCTTAGCGGCAGTTTGGAGCAGAAAGAACTTTTTAACTTAAGAATTAAGTGATGATTTATAATCTTGATAAAATTAATGAGATGGCAGAAGGGGATCAGGATTTTATAAATTCTGTGGTATCTGTTTTTCTTGAAGAAGTTCCTGAAGATTTAAAATCCTTAGAAACGGCTTTGGAGGAGGATAACTATCAGCAGGTCTACCAGTTGGCTCATAAAATAAAGCCCAATGTAGATTTGTTAGGTATGGAACAGACCCGAGCTGCTGCTTTGGAGATGGAAACACTTGGTAAAAGCGAATCTAATATGGGGGCGATTAAAACAATTTTCCCTTCCTTACAGGCTGATATTCATCAGGTAGTATCCGAGCTTCAAAAAGACTTTAATCTATAATGTTTGCTGAAATAATTACGATTGGCGATGAGATTCTCATTGGACAAATAGTGGATACCAATTCCGCTTTTATAGCCAAGGAACTCAATAAAATTGGTATTTCCGTATACCAGATTACGTCGGTGCAGGATGAACAGGAACATATTCTTAACGCTTTGTCCGAAGCAAAAACTAGAGTGTCTCTAGTAATCGTTACGGGAGGGTTAGGACCTACAAAAGATGATATTACAAAACATACCTTCTGTACATTTTTCAATGATGTTCTTATTGAAAATAAAAATGTACTGCAGCATGTGGAAACACTTTTTGAAAAATATATTGCTTCTCCTATTTCGGATTTAAACAGAAAACAGGCTTTGGTTCCTAGCAAGTCAGAAGTGTTACACAATGCTTACGGAACTGCACCTGGAATGTGGTTTCATGAAAGGGGGACTACCTATATTTCTATGCCAGGAGTTCCTTTTGAAATGAAAACGATTATGAAGGATGTGGTGCTTCCTAAGCTGGTAGATTTTTACGAACGCCCACACATTATCCATAAAACTTTTGTCACTTATGGCTTGGGTGAAAGTGCCATAGCTGAAAAGATTGAGACATGGGAGGAGCAGTTGCCATTATTCATTAAACTAGCGTATCTACCTAATTTAGGAAAGGTACGATTGCGCCTAACCGCCAAAGGAAAAGATTTTGAAGTACTAGCGGCTGCGATCGAGTCAGAATCCCAAAAATTACTACCGCTTATAGGAGATATAATTTATGGGACAGAGGATGAAGAAACCTTAGAGCAGTTAATAGCTAAATTACTTACTTCTAAGCACCTGACGTTGGCTACCGCTGAAAGTTTCACAGGGGGTAAGATTGCATCGAAAATTACGGCTATTCCAGGAGCGTCTGACTACTTTAAAGGAAGTGTGGTGAGCTATGCGACGGAAATTAAAGAAAAGGTCCTTAGGGTGCCTAAAGAGACAATAGATCTTCATTCTGTGGTAAGTGAAGAGGTTGCCTTAGCTATGGCTATAGGGGTTAAAAATTTACTAAAAACTGATTTTGCCATTGCCACAACTGGGAATGCTGGGCCAAGTAAAGGAGACTCAGATGTTGCGGTTGGAACCGTATATATTGCAATAGCATCCCCTAGTCGTGTATTTGCTCAAAAGTTCAATATGGGCAATCATCGAGAGCGTGTTGTGCAAAAGTCTGTAAATAAGGCATTTGAACTGCTTCAAAAAGAAATTTTAAAAATGTGAAGTAGAATGTTGCCGATAAGATAAAAATGATATAAATTTGCACCCTGTTTAAAAGAAAAATTAGACTACAATGTCAAAAGTTTGTGAAATTACCGGGAAGAGAGCGATGTTTGGAAATAATGTTTCTTTCTCCATCAACAAGACGAGAAGAAGATTTGATGTAAATCTTTCAAAAAAGAGATTTTACATTCCAGAAGAGGATCGTTGGGTTACTTTAAAAGTTTCTGCAAGAGCTTTAAAGAGCATCAACAAAAAAGGTATCTCGGCTGTATTGAAAGAAGCAAAAGCTAAAGGATTAGTAAAATAATTCCGAAAATTATAGATTACGATGGCAAAAAGAGGCAACAGAATTCAAGTAATTTTAGAGTGTACCGAGCATAAAGACTCAGGACAACCTGGAACTTCCAGATATATTACTACTAAGAATAAAAAAAATACTCCAGAAAGGATGGAAATTAAGAAATTCAATCCTATTCTAAAGAGAATGACAGTTCATAAAGAAATAAAATAAGATTTCCATTTCTTTTGGAAATAATTAAAATACAGTAAGTCATGGCAAAGAAGACG
>CAZDOW010000021.1:0-46798 GCA_964507115.1 uncultured Maribacter sp. | reverse complement strand
TTGGCGTAGCTATATCAAGTTCTCCTGATGGGCCATTTGTAAGGGGAAGTAATGAACCTATATTGAAAGTTAGCCCTGAACCAGATAAATTTGATAGCTACCGTGTGGATGATGCTGACTTAATGTACCGCAATGGTTTATATTGGCTCTACTACAAAGGACGAGGCAGAGTAGATGGAAGTGGTGGTCCTGTCCACACACAAATGGGTACAGCCTTTGCAAAATATCCTGAAGGGCCTTTTACAAAACTAGACAATCCAATATTATCAGGAAGTCATGAAGTGATGCTTTGGCAACAAGGAACAGGAGTTGGGGCTTTGGCATCATTGAGCAGTACTTTTGAGTATGCACCTGACGGTATCGATTTTATGAGCAATAAAATAGAAATAAAAGTGGAAGGCCGCCCAATAGCTATGGGAGTTTTTAGACCTGATTTGATCGATCGTACTGCTACAAATGCAGGACTTCATTGGGGTATCTCTATGATATTGAACGGTAATGAATGTTATCTAATTAGGTATAAATTGGTTGCCAAGTAATGGGTGCAAAAGGGTTTCCGTTGGATATCAGAATTATCCTTTAAAAAAGATGAAACGCGTTTAAAAGTGATAAGAGAAATTGAAAACAAGCAATAAAGAAATGAAATATAGACTGTTTTTTAGCCTAGTGCTAGTTAGTGTTTTAACCTGTCAGGTCTCTGCCCAAAAAGATAAAGAAGTTCCGATACCAACCGTAGCCCAACTCCAATGGCAAAATGCCGAATTAGTAGCTGTTTTTCATTACGATTTGCATGTCTTTGACGGTGAAAAATACAATCAGAAAGAGAATAGGATTACCCCAATACACGATTATAATATTTTCAACCCAGAAAAATTAGATACGGATCAATGGGTAAAATCAATAAAAGATGCCGGATTTAAAATGGCAATATTCACTGTTAGCCATGAAACTGGATTCTTTTTCCACCAAAGCAAGGCAACGCCCTATGCTATGAAAGCTTTGGATTGGCAGGAAGGGAAGGGCGATATTCTCCGTGATTTTAAGGCATCTTGTGAAAAGTACGGTATTCTTCCCGGAGTTTATATTGGTACACGATGGAATGCCTTTTATGGTATCCATGATTTTAAAGTTCAAGGCGATAATGAATTTGCTCAAAATAGGCAAAAACACTATAACACCATGATTGAAAACGTAGTAACGGAAGTCTTTAGTAATTATGGCGATTGGGCAATGGTCTGGTTTGATGGTGGTGCCCATGGCCCCGAACAAGGGGGGCCGGATGTGCTTTCTGTTTTTGAAAAACACCAACCCAACAGTTTATTTTATCACAACCTACAACGCGCCGATATGCGCTGGGGGGGAAGTGAATCGGGTATGGTACCTTATCCTTGCTGGGGCACATTTACATTTAATAATTCTGGAGCAAACGAGAGTACCAAAGAAGCTATAATGGCCAATAATTTTGCCCTTCTGAAAACAGGCGATCCTGATGGCAAGTACTTCGTTCACGCAATGAGTGATGCTCCATTGCGTGGCTATGGCAGCCACGAGTGGTTTTGGGAACCAGGAGATGAGGAGCACATTTTCCCTGTAGAAAACCTGATGAACATGTACTACAATAGCGTTGGTCACAACACGTCTCTTATTTTAGGACTAACCCCTAATTCCGAGGGATTAATGCCTGAAGCTGATGTAAAGCGCCTGAAAGAATTTGGAGATGAAATTAAAAAAAGGTTCTCAAGTCCAATTGCCACTGCTTCTGGAAATGGTAAAACTTTAAACTTAAAACTTCCTAAAGCGCAAAGCATAAATCAGGTCGTTTTAATGGAGGATATTTCCAAAGGAGAGCGCGTACGAAAATTTATATTGGAAGGCAAAACCAAGATGGGATGGCAAACGGTTTTTGAAGGTTCAAGTATTGGGCATAAATTTATCCATACGTTTGATGCTATTGAAGCATCAGCAATTAGGTTGAAAATTTTAGAAACCAAAGGAGAGTCTCAAATTTCGGACTTTAGTATTTATCTGATAAATTCTAAATAAGATGTTAAACATTATTTTCTTTTCTTAATCTCTTTTTTCGCATGGTATTGCAAGTCGAAAAGTGCCAAAGAAGTTAAGATTGATTTTACTATTATTCATAAGTTTAGAGGTTTTGAAGAAGAAGCATTTAATGATCATTCAGAAAACAAATGGTCTAATTAAAAGAAAACCTACATTTTGAAAGAAGCTTTAAAAGAATTATTCAACAGAGATTTAACTACCCTACGGAAGGAACTTGAGCTGTACACAGATGAAGCCAACTTATGGAAGGTGGATAACAGCATTCAGAATTCTGGTGGGACCCTATGTCTCCATGTTATTGGAAATTTAAAAACCTTTATTGGTAACGGATTGGCGCAGACCAACTATGTCCGTGATCGGGAGTTTGAATTTTCTGGCAATCCTGTTATCAGAACTAAACTCTACCAAGAACTAGACGAAACCATTACGGTGGTCAATGAAGGATTTGATGCCCTCACCGAAGCACAATTAGATGGCAATTTTCCTATGCGTATCTGGGAAGAAGAAAAGAAAACCCTTTTTACTCTCATGCATTTACACGGGCACTTAACTTACCATTTAGGACAACTAAATTACCATCGAAGGATTTTAGACGTTTAAAATGTGCGTGTTGATAAATGCCTAAAAAACGTTGTAAACGAAAAAAGAGGGCTTTCGCCCTCTCTTACTTTTAATGATACACCGGACTTAAGAAAAACGGATTAGTTTTAATCCAGTATGTCTTCGGTGATTTCTCCAGCTCGCGTGACGGGTAACTATCTTGTCTACACCAGCGCTGTTTTTAGTATCTTGTTTTTTATTATCTCTCATCTTGTTTATGTTATGACTTGTTGTGATGAGCGCAATTTACACTCTTATGTACACACTTACTTAGACGTAATAAAAAGCAAAATGTTACATTGTTAAGACAAGCTTAACACTTCGTGAGACCCCGTAAAATATAAGATATCAAGGATTTGAGCACAAACCTAGCAAACCAGCAACCAAAGGACCCACAAAGCGCATATTTAGCAGAAAACAGATACATAACTGAGCTATTTCGGAATTCTACTATTTTTAGACTTCGCATCGATTTTTTAATATTAAATGGGCATTGTTAGTTCAACATAGCGGCTTAAGAACCACCTTATTTTGTCTCAAAACAGAAATTCAATCCAAATTCATGACGTTGACAGCACAACCAAATATCCTCTTTTGTTCATAACTCACTAAAATTTCTTAAGAACCCACGGGTATTCTGTACCTCAGTATCCGGTATACTTTTTAACTTGTAGCGTTGCAATTCAAACCTAATTCCTATGGTTCGTGTTTTAAGATACAGCGTAATTAGAAATAAGGAATAAGCGTACTACTACGTTTAACCCTAAACATATGGAGACAGGGGTAATAGCACACATAGCCATACGGTATAGTGAACAATAACATGGAATACGATTATATTATAATAGGTAGTGGTTTTGGAGGTTCTGTAAGTGCTTTACGGTTAGCTGAAAAAGGATATAAGGTTTTGGTGATTGAAAAAGGAAAATGGTTTAAGGCTAAAGATTTTCCTAAGACCAACTGGAATTTAAGAAAATGGCTTTGGATTCCAGGCTTGCGTTTCTTTGGTATCATGAAATTATCTGTTTTTAAGCATATTGCAATACTTTCCGGCACCGGAGTTGGTGGTGGTTCTTTAGTTTATGCCAACACCTTACCCACCCCAAAAACTGCTTTTTTCAATACGGGAAGCTGGAAGGAGTTAAACGATTGGGAAAATGAATTAAAGCCCTATTATGACGAAGCATTAAGAATGCTTGGAGCTTCAAAAAACCCAGAACTATTTGATGGCGATTTAGGTCTCAAAAAAATGGCAGAAAGTTTAGATATCAAGAAAAAATTTGCCGCAACCCGTGTCGCTGTTTTTTTCGGCAAACCCAATCAAACACAAAAAGACCCTTATTTTAATGGTGAAGGACCAGAACGCTCTGGTTGTAATTTTTGTGGGGCGTGTATGACAGGTTGCAGGCATAATGCAAAAAACACACTCGATAAAAACTATCTCTATCTCGCGCAAAAAAATGGTGCCGAAATACTGGCCGAAAATGAAGTAGTTGATGTACAACCTATTGGTATCGCTGACGGTTCTAAGGGTTATGAAGTTTCGTTGAAAAGCAGTACAAAAATGTTCAGCAAACCTAAAAACATCAAAACTAAAGGCGTGATTTTCTCTGGCGGAGTTTTGGGTACCATAAAATTATTACTGAAACTTAAAAAGAAATCCCTTCCTAATGTATCGGATAAATTGGGTGAAGATATCCGTAGTAATAATGAAACTTTAGTAAGTGTTACTGGGCTGGAAAAAGATAAAAACTATTCGAAAGGTATTGCTATAGGAAGCATACTTGACACAGATGAAAATAGCCATCTCGAAATATGTAGGTATGGTGAAGGCTCTGATGCATGGAAGCTGGTGCACTTGCCCTATGTAACTGGGTCTAATGTTGTTTCGCGTCTATTTAAAATATTAATGAAATTCCTAAAACATCCTGTTGATTATTTCAAGGTTTATTTTGTTAACGGCTGGGCAAAGAACACGGTAGTCTTACTTTTTATGCAAACGCTTGATAGTACTTTAAAATTCAAACGAAACGCTTTGGGGCTAATGACCTCAACGGTAAGTACAGGAAAGGCGCCCACACCGTTTATTCCAGAATCTATACATCTAGTAAAAGCCTACCGTAAGGCCATAAACGGGGTAAGCACATCTTTTGCTGGCGAAACATTAGCAGGAATACCTTCTACAGCACATATTTTAGGCGGGGCCGTTATGGGTAAGGATAAAACCACTGGGGTAATTGATAAGGATAATAAAGTTTTTGGCTATACAAATCTTTATGTTATTGATGGTGCTATGATTTCTGCAAATCCAGGAGTAAATCCATCTTTATCCATAACAGCTATTGCGGAGCGGGCCATGGATCAAATTCCTACTAAAAATGAATCGGATAAATGAAATATATAATTAAAGGTCTAAAGATTATATTGACCCTTACTGTACTCAGTAGTATAGTTGTAGTTTTCTTATTTGGGCATCGCGATATTCCATTGAAGGAGTTAAAAGGAAAGTACACGAATACCGCTTCTTCATTTATTACCGTGAATGGCATGCAGGTTCATTTTCGTGACGAGGGAGACCAAGCCGATGCTACTCCAATTATACTCATCCACGGTACGGGAGCCAGTTTACATACATTTGATGTCTGGGCAGATAGTTTGAAGAATTCAAATCGAGTAGTCAGAATGGACCTTCCTGCATACGGGTTAACAGGTCCTTTTCCTGATGCTAACTATTCAATGCCTCATTACACGAATTTCATAAAAGATTTCCTAACCACTTTAGACATTAAGAAATGCGTACTGGCCGGCAATTCTTTAGGAGGACAAATAGCATGGAACTTTACCCTAGAGCAACCACACATGGTTGATAAATTAATTCTAATTGATGCGGCAGGATATCCTAAAAACTCACAGAGCGAGCCCATCGCCTTTAAAGTGGCTAAAATTCCCGTGCTTAATAAATTACTCACCTATATAACGCCACGTTCTTTAGTGAGTGCTAGTGTTGAAAATGTATATTTTGACACCTCAAAAGTTACTGATGCGCTAGTGGATAGGTACTTTAAACTTACGCTAAGAGCAGGTAACCGACAAGCCTTTGTTGACCGTTTTGGAATGGCCGTAGATCCGAGTACTCATAAAAAAATTAAATATATTCATCAGCCAACACTTATACTTTGGGGAGCAGAAGATCTATTAATACCGGTAGAGAATGCGTATAAATTTCAGGAAGCCTTGCCAAATAATACGCTAGTCGTATTGAATAATACAGGCCATACTCCAATGGAAGAAAATCCTATTCAAAGCCTAAAGCCAGTTCTTAATTTTTTAAAAAAAGCACTAACAAAATAACCCATACAGACCGTTAGTAGTCCTTAAAGGTTTGACATATTCAAAAATAAATAGTCCGATTATTAAAACTAATAAATTACTACAATAACCACTTCCATTTATCTTTATAGGTTTCTGTTCCTTTGAAAAATTACTAAAAATTTAGAGTCCACATCTTCTTAGCACTTGTTCTGTCAAAAAACCATAATTTAACGTACTAAACTATTTCGCTTTTTTTAAGACCCGTGCCGAAAAGAAAACTACTACTATTCCTCTCTACGAAACTGCTACTACTATTAGTGGTTTGCCCATCACTTTGGGCGCAAACTAGCAAAAAACCTTCTTTTAAGGCAGGGAAACTTTTAGAACGCATACAGCTAAATGGATTCTTGGATGAGCCTAGTTGGCAAAATGCTCCAATTCTAAAGGACTTTAGAACAACTGTACCTAAAGAAAATGGCTTGCCATCACAAACCACGACAGTGCAGGTCTTGGCAGATACAAAAACAATTATTATAGGCATCGTTTGTAAAGATGACAATCCAGAAGGCATAATTCGTTTCTCTAAAATAAGGGATGCTGATATCTCCGAAGAAGACCATGTAAAAGTGGTCATAGATCCTTTTTTAGATGGACAATCTGGCTATATTTTTGCCATTAATGCCCTTGGCGCACGGTATGATGCACTGGTGTCTAACCGGGGGGAGTCTGAAAACGAGGATTGGGATTCCGTTTGGGATGCCCAAACGCAAATTACAGATGACGGATGGTCCGCAGAAATCATAATTCCTATTCAAAGTATCTCTTTCAAAAAAGGTCTTAGCGAATGGGGCTTTAACATAGAACGTCGTATTCAAAGAAATCAAGAGACTATTCGTTGGGCTAATGTAAAAAGAGATCAATGGCTTATACAGACCAGCAGGGCTGGCCTATTGACCGGACTTCCAGCATTCAATTATGGTATTGGTCTTTCCGTACGTCCTTCTTTGGTGGGTGAACTCAATAAAAGTAGTTCCAATTCTTCCATGGTATTTAATCCAGAGGTTAGCTTAGATGCCAGCCAACGTATTGGTCCCAATGTGTTGGCAACCCTTACCGTAAATACTGATTTTGCAGAGACCGAAGTAGATACACGCCAGACCAATCTAACCCGGTTTCCGTTGTTCTTTCCAGAAAAGCGCACCTTCTTCTTGGAAGGCTCGGACATTTTTGAATTTGGTTTTGGTACTGGAAGCAACACAGTCATCCCTTTTTTTAGCAGAAGAGTTGGCCTTAAAGACAACACACAAGTGCCTATTATTTTGGGTACTAAAATAAACGGGCGCATTGGCAAAACTGCTTTTGGTGGTCTGGGCATACGTACAAATGACTTTATGAGTCGAGGGCAAGTATATGACGCCACCAATATGGGTGTAATGCGGGTACGTAGAAATGTACTAAAAGAAAGCTCCGTGGGTTTTATTGCTACTTCTGGTGATCCTTTGGGTCGCAAGGGCAGTTATATGACAGGTACCGATTTCACCTACCAAACCACTAGTTTTAATGGCGATAAGAATTTTTTAGTAGGTACCTGGGCCTTATTTACAGATCGGGCAGATTTGACAGAAGATCGCTCCGCATTTGGTGTAAAAATTGACTACCCAAATGACCGCTGGGATGTAGCATTTATCTATTCACGAATTGGGGAAGATTTTGACCCCTCTTTAAGCTTTGTACCAAGAAAAGGTGTGCATTATTCCCGTATCGGTGCCACTTTTGCCCCAAGGCCAAAAACACCATGGCTGCGACAAATGTTTCATGAGTTTTTTGTGACCCACGTACAGAATATTGCGGGACCTTGGCAGTCTTACAGCATATTCACGGCACCCCTAAATTGGCGTTTGGAAAGTGGCGACCGGGTTGAAATGAATGTACGCCCCGTGGGTGAAAACATACTTACCGCTTTTGATATTGCAGATAACGTAACGATTCCGGAGGGTTCCTATCATTTCACTAGATACCGGATAGAGGCAGAATTTGCAGCAAAACGAAGAGTGAGTGGAGAGGCCTCTTGGTGGTTTGGTAGTTTTTACGATGGTACATTAGATGAGTTTGAATTGGAACTAAACTGGAACCCTTCTCCCCTACTAGGGTTTGAATTGACAGGTTTGCGAAATGTAGGACGCCTTCCTTTTGGTGATTTTGAACAAATCTTAGCAGGCCTACGTGTAAGATTCAATGTATCATCCAACCTACAGTTGAACAGCTACGCACAATATGACACAGATAGTAAGGTTTTAGGACTAAATGCCCGTATTCATTGGATATTCTCACCACTTGGTGATGTTTTTTTGGTTCTAAATAACAACAGTATGAACCAAATGGAATCTATAAACCAAAGGTGGCAACTACAAAACCAGCAAATACTATTGAAAATACGTTACAATTTTAGGCTTTAGTATTTCATTTATTATTAAAGAATAAAACCTACAAGCTAAATCGAAATACCTAATTTTAGATATGAATACTTCAAAAATTAAGAAGAACTGAAATGACCGATATAGAAATTGCACAAAAAGTTACCGCCGAACACATTAGAGTAGTAGCAAAGAAATTAGACATTAAAGAAGCCCATTTGGAATATTACGGGAATGAAAAGGCCAAACTGCCTTTGAATTTGATAGATGAAGAAAATATCGGTAACAGCAACCTTATCTTGGTTACGGCCATAACACCTACCCCTGCAGGAGAAGGGAAAACAACTGTTTCTATTGGCTTAAACGATGGATTAAACCATATTGGCAAAAAAGCAGTGGTGGTGCTCAGAGAACCAAGTCTAGGCCCTGTTTTTGGCATGAAAGGAGGTGCTGCTGGTGGTGGCTGGAGTCAAGTAATCCCTATGGTAGATATCAACCTGCACTTTACCGGTGATTTTCATGCCATCGCCATGGCTAATAATTTGCTTGCTGCACTCATTGACAATAACATCCAAAGTAAGAGCAGGAACTTAGGAATAGACCCACGTACGGTACTTTGGAAACGCTGTATGGATATGAACGACCGTGCACTCCGCAACATAGTTACCGCATTGGGGGGGAAAGCAGGTGGTATTCCTCGGGAGACAGGATTCAATATTACAGCTGCTTCCGAAATTATGGCCATTTTATGCTTGTGCAAAAACATAGAAAACCTGCAGGAGATGTGCGGGAACATTTACATAGGCGATACGTTTGAAGGAAAAGCTATTTATGCCAAAGACCTAAACGCAACTGGTGCCATGGCCGTTTTATTAAAAGATGCCATCAAACCAAACTTGGTGCAAACACTGGAAGGAAATCCGGCTATTATCCATGGGGGTCCTTTTGCAAATATCGCTCAAGGAACCAATTCCATTATCGCTACAAAAGTGGGTATGAGCTTAGGGGAATATGTAGTAACCGAGGCTGGTTTTGCAGCCGATCTGGGCGCAGAAAAGTTCTTGAATATAAAATGCAGAAAAGCAAAACTATCACCGAAGGCCGTAGTGGTTGTAGCAACGATTAGAGCCTTGAAGTATCATGGAGGGAAGTCGCTTAATAACCTAACGGAAGAAGATGTAACTGCTCTAGAGCGAGGCATGCCAAACTTAGAACGACATATAGAAAGTATTCAAAGCTTTGGATTGCCTGTCGTGGTCTCCGTAAATGCTTTCAAGAGCGACACCAAAGCTGAAAAAGATCTGGTTTATGCACATTGCAAAAAACTAGGGGTACCTGTTGCGTTAAGCTACGGTTGGGCCGAAGGTGGAAAAGGTTGTATTGAATTGGCGGAAAAAGTGGTAGCTGCCGCACAAAGGTGTGAGGCGAAATTTAAACCTACATACGATTTGGAAGACTCTCCCTTACTAAAAATAGAAAAGATTTGCAAAACGATATATGGCGCAGATAATGTAGTGCTTACTGCCAAGGCAAAAAAACAATTAAAGCGATTTGAAGCTTTAGGCTATGGGAAGCTACCTATTTGCATGGCAAAAACACAAAAAAGCTTGAGCGATAACGAAAAGCTACAAGGCCGTCCAGAAAATTTTGACATACACATACGTGAATTTGAGATTGCTGCGGGGGCAGGCTTCCTAATTCCAATTGCTGGTAATATGCTTAGAATGCCTGGTTTGCCGTTAAACCCTTCTTCCGAAAACATTAAAATGGACAGTGAGGGAACTATCTCAGGATTGTTTTAATGAAAAGATAAGAAATAGTAATTCAATCCTATCCCTTTAATAATGAGATTCTTATAATTCTGCACCTATGTTTTAGAACTAAAGCTATAACCACAAACTGATAACCTGAGAAAGGAACTTTTGCTAAACGAGTAGATGGCTTTGAAATGTTAAGCCCACCATACGCATCGCACACTTTTTAGCCTTCCCTCAAAATAGCACAATTTAAAATCCTTAGTTTTGAATATGAATACATCAAAAATCGGTTTTATACTCTTTTTACTACTATTTACATTGCATTCATGCAAAGAGCAAAAACCCATGGAAACCATTATGGTTTCAGAATTAACTATTTCAGAAATACAAAAAGCATATCAAGAAGGCACCTATACGAGCAGTGAATTGGTTACGGCCTATATGCGGCGGATTGAAGCCTTAGATAATACCATCAACTCCATTACTATCCTAAACTCAAACGCACTTGGCATTGCAAGGGCATTGGATGAGGAATATGCAAAAACAGGCATCCTAAGACCCTTACATGGTATTCCGATGATCATAAAAGATAATATAAATACAGAAGGGCTACCCACAACAGCAGGAGCCTTGGCTTTACAGGATTTTATTCCAGAAGAAGATGCTTTCATCATCAAAAAATTAGTAGATGCGGGTGCAATTATCCTAGCCAAATCCAATATGGCAGAATGGGCCTTTAGTCCCATGCACAGCGAAAGTTCTACAGCAGGCACCACTAGAAACCCATATAATGTGGCCTATGTACCTGCGGGCTCTAGTGGCGGCACAGCAGCGTCTATTGCCGCCAACTTTGGCACTATTGGACTCGGCACGGATACCGGAAATTCGGTTAGAGGACCTGCCTCGCATACGGCGCTAGTCGGTTTTCGTAGTACCTTGGGATTAGTGAGCAGAAGTGCTATTGTCCCCCTTTATTTAAGGAATGATGTGGTAGGCCCCATGAGCAGGACGGTAGAAGACGCTACTAAAGTATTGGAAGTGATGGCTGGGTATGACCCAAAAGATCCGCTTACCAAATACTCAGAAGGAAATATACCTGCCAACTATAGTCAGTTTCTTTTAAAGAAAGGTCTTGTTGGTGCAAGAATAGGCGTGCTTCGAGAACTAAGTGATGATGATCCGCATCCAGAAATAAAAGCCTTGTTTGAAAAGGCGCTTTCAGATTTAAAAGTATTAGGTGCCACAGTAGTTGATTCGGTGGTTATTCCTGATTTCGCAATGTTAAGACAGAATCAATGGTGTGCAACATTTACCACAGATGTTGAAACCTTCCTTGCTGACTATGTGAAACGTGATTCCTTAACAACGATACAGGACATCATTACAGTTGGAACCAAATCTGATTATACCCGAGAGCGATTAGAAAGAAATGCAGCCAACAGCGGCAGATGGGAAAATTCGGAAATACCGTGTTTAGATGCCTATACAGATGTTAGACGAATTGCGTTCCGTGAGGCCATTGAACAGATGATGGATTCCTTAAAATTAGACGCAATTGTGTATCCTTCTTGGAACCATCCACCTGCCAGAATTGATTTCTTTGAGGAAGAATACAAAGGAGACAACAGTCAGATAATAAGTCCGCATACAGGACAACCAGCATTTACGGTTCCTATGGGCTTTACAACTGGAAACTTACCCTCAGGGTTACAATTTTTGGGTAGGATGTATGATGAGCCCACATTGATTAAATTGACCTATGCCTACGAACAGGGTACAAAGCATAGGAAATCACCTGATTTATCGCGTAGGAACGAAAGGGACTAACTCCTCTACCTCATAGACAGCATCCCGAGGTTCTAAACAAATAAAACCGTCTGCTTTGGCAAGACTTGTTAAGTCCCCAGAACCATTTTCAATCACGGGAACAGCATATAATACACCTTTCTCCCAATAGGTAGTTGCTTGTATAAATCGTGTCAAGGGGGGGGTAATCTGTAGTGCACTTTGCAACCGAACAAAGTGCTTTGGATGTGCTATTCCCCATGAGGCATACAGCCAGGGTAAAAAATAGAGATAATAGTTCGCAAAGGTAGAAACAGGGTTCCCCGGAAAGGAGAAAATTACTGTTTTCAATTCCTTATGTACACCAAACCAAAAAGGTTTACCTGGGCGCTGCGCTACCCTATGGAATACTTTTTCTACGCCCAAGGCATCCATTACGTCTGGTATAAAATCAAACTTACCTTTAGACACCCCGCCGCTTAAAAGCAGTACATCATTTTCGCGTAAGGCTTTTGTAAGTCCCGCTTCTATACTTGGTTTATCATCTAGCAAATGAAGGGAACTGGCTGCCATTCCTAATTGTGCCAAGGCAGCTTGCAAGGTTATACTGTTCGATTTTCGTATTTGGTGTGATTCCGGTATGGTTTCAATATCTACCAATTCATTTCCTGTAGCAATGGCACACACTTTTGGTAGTCGGTTGACCAACACCTGAGATTGACCTACCGAGGCCATCAACCCAATTTCAGCAGGACTTATTTTCTTTTCAGCTTTTAAAAGAACTATTCCTTTCTTAGCGTCGCTTCCCTTGTAATGAATGTTTTGTCCGTCCCTAACTTCCTTATTTAGCGTTGCAAACCCGTCTTTGATGGTCAGGTGTTCGTACATAACCACCGTATTCGTGTTTTTAGGTACAACGGCACCTGTCATGACCTCCAGACAGGCATCAGAATTCAAAAGCTCCTGTTGTACCATTCCTGCGCTAGCGACTCCTTCAATTCTAAATGTAGTATTACCATCTGCTATCGCGCTATAGCGCAAAGCGATACCATCTTTAGTAGCTCGGTTGAATGGGGGGAAATCCCTATCAGCCACTATAGGTTCCGCCAAGATACGACCTGTACTTTCCAATAAGGGGACGCGCTCGGTTCCTAATTCCAAGGTATGAGTGCGAACTTTATCGTATGCTTCTTTGAATGAAATCATAGCCATAAATATAAAATTAAAAAAGTAAAGCAAGTTTAAAAAACCTGCAATCCATTCACCAGTAATACACGCACCCCAACAACAAAGACCAACAAAGCGGTAATACGTTTGATGTTACTTGATGACAACTTTTTAAGACTCACCCGTATGCCCAATTGTCCCCCTAATACAACCGCTACGACGAGAAAAGTCGTTTCCAATACGGGTAATTCCAAAGAATTGGATAGTATCAACCCGGCAAGTCCAGAAATAGAATTTACCAATATGAAAAAACTAGCCAAAGCGGCAATTTTAAATGCTTTATCCCATTTTAAATGATGGAGTACCGGCGATAGAAAAATACCCCCACCAATACCAACGAGTCCTGATAAAAAGCCGATACCGGCGCCTAGCACATAACTAAGGTAATTGGGGTATTGCTTAATTTCTTGTTTTTGATAAACCCGTTCAAAAGTTTGAACTACCAAGAAAATAGAAGATAGAATCAAAGCGCACCCAAGAATTATAAAAAATACATGTTCCTGTAATCGAAACGATGCTCCTAAAAATGCCATAGGAATGCTGGCTAGCACAAAGGGTATGAAATCAGTTAGGCGTGCATGTCCGTTTTTAAAGTAGAGATAAGTACTACTAGAAACCACCACTAAATTACAAACTAGGGCTACGGAACGTATGGTAAAAAAACTTATGAAGACAATACTCAATAATGCTAAGTAACTGGAACCTCCTCCAAAACCTACAGAAGAATATAAGGTGGCGACTACGAAGAATCCAATACAAAGTAATACTAGGTGTTCAATAGGTATTTGCATAGCTATCTATCATGTTCATACCACCTGCAACATTTATAAATTCGGTTGAAGGGAACTTTTGCTGCAATATGTAGATTGCTTTTTGACTACGAATTCCCACCTGACAAATTAGATAGACAG
This sequence comes from uncultured Maribacter sp., assembly GCA_964507115.1. Taxonomy (GTDB): domain Bacteria; phylum Bacteroidota; class Bacteroidia; order Flavobacteriales; family Flavobacteriaceae; genus Maribacter. Next base: position 32,728 of record CAZDOW010000021.1, on the reverse strand, counting down.
GCTTACTTAAATCTATTTCATGGCTGCGTTGCGCTAATTCATCTAAAGGAATATGTTTAGCACCTTGTAAATGATCACCATCAAACTCTTGTTGCGTTCGTACATCCACTACTTCTATAGTCCCATCATTTAACATAGGTCGTATAGCAATGCCCGTAGTCTCTTTTGTGGACAGCTCACAATCAAAATCATAACTATCCGCTAGGCTAAGCATATCCAAATTTTTGGATTGCAGCGGAAAGGTCATACGCTGCATCCGTTGTGTGAGTGCATCGTATAACAGCAGCGTCCCTGAGAGTACATCGCCTAAACCACAAATAACTTTTACCACCTCCAAAGCTTGGAGATTGCCTATAATTCCGGGCAGTATTCCTAAAACCCCATTCTCATTACAATCAGGAATGACATCGGCCTTTGGCATCTTTGCAAATAAGCAACGATATGTGGGACCATTTTGGTAATTAAAAACACTCAACTGACCTTCAAATCCATGTAAAGCCCCATAAACAAAAGGTTTGTTTAATAACACACAGGCATCGTTTATCAAATACCGTGTGGGAAAATTATCTGATGCGTCTACCACAATATCATAGTTGCAAATAGTATCCAAAGCATTTGAAATATCCAAGAAAGCAGGATACAGATTTATTTGTGTTTCCGCATTCTGTTTTTGCAATTGTTCAGCAGCCGCTTGCACTTTTAATACACCTACCATCGCTTCTGTGTACAAAACCTGTCTATGCAAATTGGAAAGCGATACCACATCTGCATCCACAATACCTAAAGTGCCTACACCCATGGCGTTTAAATAGGTTAGCACAGGAACACCAAGACCACCTGCCCCTACAACTAAGACTTTAGCATCCGCTAATTTTTTTTGACCATCAGAGCCAAATCCTTTTAGGATGGTTTGCCTAGTATACCGTTTTAGGTTCATTTGTCTAATATAGTGAAAAGCAAAAAAGCGGAAGATAACAAAGCGTAGTGGATCGTGTTAAAATAGGTATAATTAAATGCTTAAAATTAAAGAATTAAAATCTTCAATAATTTGATACCTTAGAACCATGGCGCACCTACTTAAAAACAAAAATCTAGAAATTAAAATTGATTTTCCTCTAGAAAACTACAACTTCTCACGATTTGATTGGACTGGAAAAATTGTGGATGTAAAATATATGGGGATTCAACTGGCGAGTTTGGAAGACCCAAATTGTAAAAATGAAGACATTCTTGGTAAAGGATTTTACAATGAATTCGGAATTGATACTGCCTTAGGTTTTAAGGAAACTAAAATTGGCGAATGGTTTCATAAAATAGGCGTGGGTCTGTTAAAAAAAGAAGATGCACACTATGCGTTTCATAAACCCTATACCATTAAACCTGCAGCATTTCAAATTGAAACTAACACCAATAGCATTATTATACAATGTATTTCGGATGTTGTGAATGGATACGGGTATGAATTACGAAAAGAAATTGAACTACAAGAGGCTGGGTTTAGCATCGCATACCATTTAAAAAATACAGGTAAAAAATCAATTATTACAGATGAGTACGTTCACAATTTTACCGCTATAGGCAAGGATTTGATAGGAGCAAATTACACGCTAAATTTTCCTTTCGACTTAAAGTCAAAACTGTTTGATGAGATAGTAAATCCCGAATCTGCGGTTACTATTGGCAGCACCAACATCAACTTTAATAGCATACCAAATCAACCCTTTTTCTTTAGTAATCTTACAGGTGGTGAACGTGTTGGAAGTTCCTGGGAACTCATACATCTAAAAACCAAAGTTGGCATTAGAGAAAATAGTAATTTCATGACAGATAAAATAAACCTCTGGGGCTGGAAACATGTAGTTAGCCCCGAAGTATTTTTTGATATCAATATTGCCGCAGGAGAATCAGCAACATGGATTCGAAAATATGAGTTGTTTCACGTTTAAGTCTAAGAACGCCTTGGGGATTTGTGTACCTAACCTATAGCCAGTTTTTCAAGTGCTTCTTTATATTCCGCTTCTGAATTAGCGTTCAGCAACACATTTTCATTCTTAGGAAATACTAATTTTGTGTCATTATTAATCAAAAATTTTCGGGGACAGGTACCATTTCCTGCTTCTAAATAATCAAGTGACTTCCTAAGAGCACGTGGCTCCCAAATAGCACCTAATGGTTCTGGCAACGGATTCTCTTTTAAAGCAAAAGCAGTGGCCATTTTAGAAACGTCTCGTTGGAGCACTAATTCACGCAACCCCGCTTCATCCATAAGTGGCAAATCGCAGGCCAATACGAGCCATGCTACCTCAGGAAACTTTCTGTGGGCAGAAAGCAATCCATTATAAGGACCCCTAAATTCATTCCTATCTGCAATGAGGTTTACAGCAGCGTCAAATTCACTGCACTGATCTTCTCTGACGCTCATGTAGGTAGCGTCACATATGTTGTTCAGTAATTGATATAGATAATCTCTTTGAGGTATACCGTGATAGGAAATCAAACCTTTATCCGCACCCATTCGCGTACTTTTCCCTCCAGAAAGCACTAGTCCGTATATCTTAGCGTTTGAAGTCATTTTTACCTCCCGTTTTCTGTTCTAATTCAATTGCGGTAATTCGGATATCATGAGATAAGGCTTTACACATATCATAAATGGTAAGTGCTGCGATAGAAACTCCGGTAAGCGCTTCCATTTCTACCCCTGTTTTCCCGTCACATTTGACGGTGCAGGAAATTTCAAAGGCATTAATCCTTGGAACGATATCTAAGTTGATTTTAGTAAGGTTGATTTGATGGCAAAGCGGAATCAGCTCGGAGGTCTTTTTTGCCCCTTGGATTCCTGCTAAAACAGCGGTCTGTACCACACTTCCTTTTTTACCTAGGAAATCTTGCTTGGCCAAAATCTCAAAAGCAGTTTCAGGGAATTCAACTGTACCTCTAGCTACTGCCGTTCTGCTTGTAATTGTCTTGCTAGAAACATCGACCATATCGGCTTGACCAGCCTCGTTTATATGTGATAGTTTTTTGATCATTATCCGCCAATAGAGGTCATAGAATTAGAGAAAACATCGGCATATTTTTCTTGTGCCTCAAATCCAGTTTTTGACCTACTCCCAACCGCTTTTAAAATTTCCTTTTTAATATTCTCTTCCGAATTTGGCTGGCGCAAGATGTCTCTTAGATTCATACTTGCTTTGGCATACAAACAGGTAATTACGTCTCCTGTTGCAGAAATACGTAACCGGTTGCAACTACCACAAAATGTTCGACTAAAAGAAGGAATAACACCAAACGTGCCTTTAAAACCGGGTATTTTATAATTCATGGAGGTTGAGGTAGCGGGCGATTCCAGCTTGTAATAATCGGGATATGCTTCACGGATATAATCCAAAATACGCTTGTAATCCCAAGCAATAGATTCAAAGGTTTTGGAACCCCCGTTAAAAGGCATTTCCTCTAAATACCGAACGGACACATCATAATGTTTTGCTAATTCTAAGATTGGAATAATATCCTGTGTATTCTGACCTTCTAGCGCAATAAAATTAATGCGAACATTAAAGCCTTCACTTATTAAACGTAACAAATTATTGTGCACCGTATCATACTGGTCTCTTCGCGTAATACGCTCAAAAGTGGCCTTGTCTATGGCATCCAAACTCACATTTATATTCTTGATGCCCAAGTCTTTTAATTCGTCAATATACGGACCAATTAAGGTTGCGTTTGTAGTAACCGAAATATCTTCTAGTCCGTCTAAACCAGCTAAATGCCGCATTAACACCATCAAATCTTTACGTACAAAAGGCTCTCCTCCGGTAATCCTAAGTTTATTGATGCCTTGGGAAACCAAAATAGTACTTAACCTAGACAATTCGTCAATAGTAAAAAGGGTATCGTTCTTGGCAAAATTTATCCCCTCGGCCGGCATGCAATAATTACAGCGTAGGTTGCAACGATCTGTTACTGCCAAACGTAAATAATTTATTTCTCTATTATGATTGTCTATCAACATGTGCTAAAATCAAATTCAAATTTAAAAATCAAATACAAAATAAGTCTTAAGGATGTGCAGAAACCCAAACGGTTTTGTCCTTAAATAGTTCCTTTTTCCAAATTGGTACGGTTTCCTTTAGCGTGTCGATTAAAAAGCGACAAGCCTCAAAACATTCTGAACGGTGTGCAGAAGATGCACCAACAATGACTACGGGTTCTTCCACTTTTTTCATTCCCACAGCATGTTTGATTACCACCTTATCCAAAGACCATTTTTCAAGGGCCCTGTCTGCAATTTTATCCATCTCTTTTAAAGCCATTTTTTGGTAGGTTTCAAATTCCAAACCTACTACTTCCTGTTGTTCTGTAAATTCCCTAACGGCTCCTACAAAAATACAGATACCTCCACTATGTGGATGCGATAATTGTGCATACACGGTGGAAGTATCAATTTGATCTACAATTTCTAAGTGTTTTTTCATCAACCGCCGCTTACTGGTGGTATTATTGCCACCTCATCATTGTCTTTCAAAGGTACATCATCTTTGGCATATTCACTGTTTACAGCGACCGCCAAAGAGCTCAGTTTTACCAATTCTGGATACTGCTGAACTAATTGTTGCTTTAGCTCTCCAACAGAGTTTGGCCCATGTTCATTAACCGAAAAAACCTTTTGGGAAGCGCCAACGATATCCTTAGCTATTCCAAAAAAAAGTACATCCATAGCTTACCCTATGATTTGTTTATCCATTAAGGAAGTTATAAAAGGCTGTTTGTATATTCTTTTTCCTGTAGCTTTTTTCAAGGCTATAGAAACTGCAGCTCCAGCGGGTGGCAAAGTTGGTTCTCCTAACCCGGTAGGACTTAAGGTATTTTTTACAAAATGAGTTTCTACCATGGGTGCTTCCCGCATGCGAATTAACCGGTAGCTGTCGTAATTTTTAGATGTCGGTGCACCATTCTCAAAGGTCAAATTACTGTACATAGCATGGCCAACGCCATCTATGACTCCACCTTCTATCTGATTCAAGGCACCTAGAGGATTTACTACAATTCCACAGTCAACCGCTACCGTCACCTTTTTAACTACTGGCTGGTTGTTTTCCATCACGATATCTGCTACCTCAGCAACGTGGGTGTTATGACAGTAATACGCGGAGAATCCTTGAAATACACCCTCCTTTGGTTTGCGATAACCTGATTTTTCCACAACAAGATTAATAACATCTTCCATACGTTCCGCAGAATACTGTATGCGCTCATCCGCTGTTCCCTTTACCTTTTGCAAAAGATCTAATCGCATTTGCACGGCATCTATCTCCAAGGCTTCAGCAATTTCATCTAGAAAGCTCTGCTCTGCATACGAAAGAAAATTTGTATAAGGTGCTCGCCAAGCACCGGTAGTAATATTACTTTTATAAGAGGCCACATCTACTTGATAATTATCTAAGGTACCTGCTGGAAAAAAATTAGGTATCAACCCGTACATATTCCCTCCAACCGCAGCTTCTTTTAATTGATAACCGGTTAGCTTACCATCTTTTATACTTGCTTTAATACGATATTTTATAGCTGGACGGTACACGCCGGTTGTCATGTCATCCTCTCGTGATGAAACCATTTTTATCGGTTTGCCAATAGCGTCTGAAATTTCTGCTGCTTCCAATACAAAATCACAGTATAAACGCCTACCGAAACCACCTCCCATTCGAGTCATTTCGCAATGAACATCTGCAACATCCCGACCCAACATATCGGCAACTGCCGCTGCGCTAGATTCAGGAGTTTGAACAGGCCCTACTAAAAACACCTTAGTATCCGTTACATCAGCAAAGAAATTCATGGGCTCCATACAATTATGCGGCAGGAATGGAGACTCGTAGGTCCGTTCTATCACTTTATCGGCTTGCTTAAACGCTTTTTCTACATCACCGTCTTTACGTAGTGTAGTAAATTCTTTACCGTCAAGTAATGCTATTAATTCTTTATCATGAGATTCGGTACTTTCCAAAGTTGAAGCGTTGCTCCAAATAGCTTTAATTGCTTTTTTACCTTGCATGGCCTTCCAAGTACTTTCAGCTATAACAACAACCTTGTCTGTATCTCCAAGCTTTACGGACCAATTGCCTCGTTCTTTCTCCAACAATCCCCTTCCTTTAGCGCCAATTCTAATGACATCTATAACACCTGGAATGGCCTTGGCATCGGTTGCGTCATACGATTCCAACTGTTGCCCAAAAGATGGAGGTCTCAATACATTGGCATAGACCATTCCATCTACTTTATAATCCATTCCGTAAAGCGGTTTACCAGTAATAATTTCATCTATATCCACATTACGAGTATCAGTACCTATAATGGTATAATCCTTTGGATCTTTTAATTTTACTTTTCCAGCAACCTCCTGCGCGCTTGCATCCTTAAATTCAGGGTTTTCTGATTTGGATTCATCGGCTTCAGAACCTTCTGATGTAGGAATCTGCAAGTTAGCAGCCTCCTTAACCACATCCCCATAACCTAAAGTCTCCCCCTTTGCATTGGTAATAACACCCTGTTTAGCAACACATTCAGAAGCATCAACGCCCCATCGCGCGGCAGCTGAATTTACCAACAATTGACGTGCAGTTGCTCCTGTCTGACGCAAGGCATCCCATCCAAAGCGAATGGATTGGCTTCCTCCTGCTACTTGGCGTTGGTAATTTTTTGTATCAAGCACGCCTTGCACTACGTTCACATTCTCCCAAGACACATCCAGTTCCTCCGCAATAATCATAGGCATGGACGTTTTTACACCTTGGCCAATTTCGGGGTTTGGTGAGAATAGGGTTACCATACCTTCATCGGATATCTTGATGAAAGCATTAAAGTCATTATAATTAAGTTTGGAAATATCGACCGGCATTTTCACATTGTCTTTGCAAGCTGTGAAAAAATTGAAACCGATCAGCATTCCACCACTCGCAAGCGAAGAAGTTCTCAAAAAAGATCTTCTGCTAAATTTAGTTGATACTATACTTGACATGTTTTTCGAGTTTTAGGTTAGGCCATTTTATTCTCAGCAGCCTTGACGACCGCATTTTCAATTCGATTGTAAGACGCACAACGACATATATTACCGTGCATCGCAATTCGAATATCTTCTCTCGAGGGGTTCGGGTTCTTTTTCAAAAAGGCCGAGGCTGTCATGATTTGACCGGATTGACAGTACCCACATTGTGGCACATCTACCTCTTTCCAGGCCTGTTGTACGGGATGGGAACCATCTTCCGACAAGCCCTCAATGGTGGTAATCTCTTTTCCATCCAGTTGGGAAACTTGCAGTTGACAGCTACGAGTAGCAGTGCCGTTAACATGAACGGTGCAGGCTCCACATTGGCCTATTCCACAACCAAATTTTGTTCCGACCATATCTAAATCGTCGCGTAAAGCCCAAAGTAAGGGCATGTCTGGTGAAGCCTCTATCTCTTGAGACACTCCATTGATTTTTAGTTTGTACGTTGGCATCGTTGTAAGTATTAGTTCTTCTTATAAACAATTATACTGAAATAGGCATTCTATTTATAAAAACACCTGTTCACAGCAATGACTTCTAAGTTAGGCATAAATATGAAACAGTTCATACCTTCAGGAATTCATTTAACCTTTTATTAAGTTAAAAATAAGAGCGTAGAACGTCCAGTTATAGCTAGTTTATAAACCTAGCCTTTTCTGGTTTTTTGTAAAAATCAAGTGCTTTCTCCTTAGCATCTAAAGAAATGTTTTCAAAAGTTACGGTGTTTTTAGGCGAACTTATTTCTCTTCCCTCATAAGCATACCATGTAATAGATTTTGGAAGTACGAGTCCGTCGACTTCAACCCAATCGTCATACCTAATCCATTTTATATTTTCTGATTTTTCTCCACTTCTATAGGTTACTGTATATCCTAGCCATTGCATTTGATATGTTTCAGGGTCGTAATGCAAAAAATATTCGTCTTTTGGAGATGCACCTATTCCTGAGTCATAGCCAATTTGAATACCTGGATAGGACTTTCCATTGAAAATTAAAGGCGCTGTTTCTCCATACGCTATTCCATCATCTGCCAAAACAAAAGGCATAGCATAGAAATAGAACATAAGATTATGATAAAATACTGCATCTCCTTGATAGCTTTTTTTTTCATCCAGCAACCAGACTTGGGAGCCATCAAAACCCATACTAACTTTTGGGGTACTGATTTTATCCTTTCTGCTTTGCAGTGCAATGGTATGGGTTTCCGGAGCATTCTTTTTTGCAATTATAAAATTCAAGGTTTTAAACGATCGCCACGTATCTAAACCGCCATGGGCGCCAAGCACTTTCTTTAAAACTTCAGGGTGCTTATTTGACACTTCATTTTCAGCGACTAGGCTATCCTTGCCTTTATTTTGCTGTTTACCATTATCGGTTTTACAAGCAAATAAAAGAGCAATAAGGGAAATAACTAATATTTTCTTCATTTCGTTCTAGGTTTATTTCTATTAGGTCCTGCCAATATACATTAATTAACATATTGGTCTATTTTTGCAGTCCATGCAAAACGCAAAACATATAACTAGTCCGCAGAATGCTCTGATAAAACAGATGTTACTCCTAAAAGAAAAATCCAGAGAACGACGAAAAACAGGGCTTTTTGTCTTGGAAGGATATCGAGAACTCCAATTAGCCATTGGAGCAGGATACAAGGTTGAAACATTTTGTTACTGTGACGCTTTGATTAGCGAAGATAAAATAGCGTCTGAGTTTCACTTTGATGCTTCGGTACGCATCCTTAACCTCTCCCTAGAAGTATATAGAAAATTGGCCTACCGCGATACGACAGAGGGTGTTATAGCTATAGTAAAGGCAAAATTTCATGAACTAGCTGAGTTAGATTTAAAAAATAAAAATCCATTTATCCTGGTTGCAGAAGCTCCAGAAAAACCAGGGAATATAGGGGCATTACTGCGAACTGCGGATGCTGCAAACCTTGATGCTGTGCTCATTGCGAACCCAAAAACAGACCTTTACAACCCTAACATCATAAGATCTAGTGTTGGCTGTGTATTCACCAGAAAAGTAGCTATGGCCAGTACCACCGAAATCATAGCCTTTTTAAAGGATAACAACTATACTATGTATTGTGCTGCACTTAGCGCGTCGGCAGCGTATACTTCGGTTAATTATACAGGAACTACCGCTATTGTTGTAGGAACTGAAGCTACCGGACTTAGTCAGGAATGGCTTTCAAACGCAGACAAAAACATCATTATTCCCATGGAAGGGGCGATAGATTCCATGAACGTATCTGTATCAGCGGCAATACTTATCTTTGAAGGAAAGCGACAACGTAACGATCAATAACAACATAAAGAGACCGAAAGCGTTAGCTTAATGCTCAAAAGAATAGCTATGGATACAACGCTTATATTTTACTTCATCTTGGCCATATTGATAAGCGAATATGTTTTGGCAACTACTTTGAATTTTCTGAATGCAAAATGCTTTAAGGATAATGTTCCACAAGACCTAAAAGATGTTTACAATACAGCGGAATATGAAAAATCTCAACAATACAAATGGACCAACTACCGGTACGGAATCCTCACCTCTACCTTCTCCCTGTTACTTATCCTTTGTGTATTAATTTTTGGTGGTTTTGGATGGATTGATAGCTTGGTTTCTGGTCTTACTTCAAATACCGTACTTAGGTCCCTACTCTTTTTTGCCATCATTATGCTTGGTAGTGATTTACTCAACACCCCATTTAGTTATTACCAGACTTTTGTAATAGAAGAAAAGTTCGGTTTTAATAAAACAACGCTAAAGACCTTTATTACGGATAAAATAAAGGGGTGGTTTATGATTATTGTTTTAGGTGGCGGTATATTATCAGTGGTATTATGGTTCTTTGAATGGGCGGGCACCAATTTTTGGCTCTACACATGGGGGCTAATTACTGTTTTTACTGTTTTCATGAATTTATTCTACAGCAAGCTCATTGTCCCCTTGTTCAACAAACAAGAGCCATTAGCAGATGGAAGCCTCAAAACCAAAATAGAATCCTATGCGGAAAAAGTTGGATTTGAGCTCCAAAACATATTCGTCATAAACGGATCTAAACGTTCCACGAAAGCCAATGCCTATTTCTCTGGATTTGGAAAAGAAAAAAGAATAACCTTGTATGATACCCTGATTAATGATTTGGAAGAAGACGAAATTGTTGCCGTTTTGGCGCACGAGGTTGGTCATTATAAAAAGAAACATGTCATATTTAATTTGGTAACTTCTATTTTATTGACCGGTGCAATGCTATTTCTTTTATCCCTCTTTATAAATAATCCAAGTATTTCATTAGCTATTGGAGTAGACAAGCCAAGCTTTCATGCAGCACTTATCGGTTTTGGAATGCTCTACAGCCCAATTTCTGAAATTACGGGATTGTTAATGAACTATTTTTCACGCAAATTCGAATATCAGGCAGATGATTTTGCAAAACATACCTTTTCCGCCACACCTTTGGTTACCTCATTAAAAAAATTATCTAAGAATAGTTTAAGCAATCTCACGCCACATCCGGCCTATGTTTTTATGCATTATTCACATCCACCTCTTAAGGATAGAATACGTAATTTAAAGGCATAAATTTTGTTGTCTAACAACTAGGATTATGGTAACTTTATTTTAGTATGACGCAAGCCGATATAGAAATAGAAAACAAACTCATTGCCAAGCAATACAAAGAATTGCTACGTATTAGCTACCAAAATCTCTCCGATGAGGATAAAAAGCTAATTCGCAGTGCTTTCGAAATTGCCGTGGATGCCCACAAAGACCAACGAAGAAAATCAGGGGAGGCTTATATCTTCCACCCTATTGCTGTTGCAAAAATTGTTGCCTCAGAAATTGGATTGGATGCGGTCTCCATAGCTTCTGCCCTGCTGCATGATGTGGTTGAGGATACACAATACACCTTAGATGATATTGACCGCATGTTCGGGGAAACGGTTGCAAGAATCGTAGATGGACTTACCAAAATATCCCATTTAAAAAAGGATATGAACATCTCTCAGCAAGCGGAGAACTTCAGAAAAATGCTGCTTACTCTGAATGATGACGTTCGAGTAATCATTATTAAAATTGCGGATAGGTACCATAATATGCTTACGATGGATTCTATGCCAGAGGATAAGCAAGTTAAAATTGCATCCGAAACATTATATATCTATGCACCGCTGGCCCATAGAATAGGGCTTTATAACATAAAGACAGAATTAGAAGACCTTAGTTTAAAATATACCGAACCAGAGGTATATGAAGACATTAAAAATAAGGTAGAAGACAGCAAAGAAGAGCAGCAAGAGTACATAGACTCATTTGCTGAAATCATAGATAATTCCTTAAAAAAAGAAGGCCTTAATTATACGCTAAAGGGAAGAATGAAATCTATTTTTTCTATGCGTAAAAAGATGGTCTCCCAAAATGTATCTTTTGATGAAATTTATGACAAATTTGCCATTCGTATTATTTACAAGTCCGATGCACAAAATGAAAAATTCCTAGCTTGGAAAATCTATTCTATAGTAACAGATCATTTTACACCTAACCCAGTGCGACTTCGGGATTGGATTTCCTCTCCAAAATCTACGGGTTATGAAGCCTTACATATTACCGTAATGGGGCCCAAACGAAAATGGGTAGAAGTGCAAATCCGTAGCGAAAGAATGCACGAAATAGCAGAAAAAGGATATGCAGCACATTTTAAATACAAGCACGGAAACCAAAAAGAACAAGGCATAGAAGATTGGCTAAACAAGCTACAGGAAGCACTGGAAAATGCCAACACCAATGCGGTAGATTTTGTAGAAGAATTTAAATTAAGCCTTTATTCCAAAGAAATTTTTGTGTTCACGCCCAATGGGGAACTCAAATCTTTACCTAAGGGAGCGACTCCACTCGATTTTGCCTTTAATATACATACACAGGTAGGTATGCGTACCCGTGGCGCCAAAGTAAATGGAAAATTAGTGCCTTTAAATACTACCCTTAATAGTGGTGACCAAGTAGAAATTATTACCTCGGAACAAGCAAAACCGAATCAAAACTGGTTGGATTACGCCACTACGGCAAGAGCAAGGGCTAAAATAAAATCAGTATTAAGAGAGGAGAAAAAATCTATAGCAGAGGATGGTAAAGAGATTTTAAGACGAAAACTAAAATCCCAAAAAATTTCGGTTAACGAAGATTCTATCAATAAACTGGTAAGCTTCTTTAAGCTAAAGACTAGTCTAGACCTTTTCTACAGGGTAGGTGTTGGATCTATCGATAATCAAATGATTAAAGAATTTGCCTCCTCCTACAACAACGCGTTCATTAGTTTCTTTAAAAACCGTATGCGTAAAAATCCTGCTCCAGCAGATATCAGTAAGGATGAGATTACTTCCAAATACGATATGCTGGTGTTTGGAAAAGAAGAAGAAAAATTGGAATATAAACTTTCCCAATGTTGCAACCCAATAACCGGAGATGATGTTTTTGGATTCGTTAGCGTTTCCGAAGGTATAAAACTACACAAGAAAAACTGCCCCAATGCCATTTCATTGCAGTCCAACTATGCCTATCGTATTATAAGTGCGAAATGGATGGATTCCTCACAGCAGGAGTTTAAGGTGGATATTCAGTTAACAGGGATTGACAATCTCGGATTAGTTAGCAAAATTACGGATGTAATCTCGGGCAACATGCACGTGAATATGCGAAACCTCAATTTTAGCACAGATGGAGGCACTTTTGCAGGAAAGATAACCGTAATGGTAAAAAACAACGCCATTCTAAAAAAATTGATAGAAAACCTAAAGCAAATAAACGGGATAGACAAAGTCACAAGACTTTAGAAAAGGAATTAAAATTTAACTGTACATTTGTAAATTAACGGAATAGTTATGGCTTCGGACAAGAACCAGGAAATTGTAAAAAACGTATTTACCACCTTTTTAGAGGGTAACGGGCACCGAAAAACACCCGAACGTTATGCGATACTTCAGGAAATTTACGAAAGCAACGATCATTTTGATATAGAATCACTCTACATCAACATGAAAAATAAAAATTATCGTGTAAGCCGAGCAACCCTTTACAATACAATAGAATTATTGTTGGACTGCAAGCTGGTGCGAAAACACCAATTCGGAAAAACACAAGCGCAATACGAAAAATCCTATTTTGACCGCCAGCACGATCATGTGATTCTTACGGATACTGGAGAGGTTATGGAGTTTTGCGATCCTCGTATTCAATCCATAAAGAAAACGATAGAAGAAGTATTCGACATCAAAATCAATACCCATTCTCTATATTTTTACGGAACTAAGAATCAGCCGAAAAATGAGGCCGATAAAACAGAACAAACAAACAATTAACCAAGTACAATTATAATGGCAGTAGATTTATTGTTGGGCCTACAATGGGGTGACGAAGGAAAAGGAAAAATCGTTGACGTACTAACGAAAAACTATGATATAATCGCCCGTTTTCAAGGGGGCCCAAATGCTGGGCATACCTTGGAATTCGATGGCATTAAACACGTATTGCATACGATTCCTTCTGGGATTTTTCATAAAAAAGCAATCAACGTAGTTGGAAACGGTGTGGTCATAGATCCGGTTATCTTCAAAAAGGAAATAGATGCTTTGAAGAAATTTAATCTGGACATCAAATCCACATTAATGATTTCAAGAAAAGCACATTTGATTCTACCTACACATAGATTATTGGACGCTGCCTCAGAAGCATCTAAGGGTAAAGCCAAAATTGGGTCTACCTTAAAAGGTATTGGCCCCACCTATATGGATAAAACCGGCAGGAACGGTATGCGTATTGGAGATTTAGAACTTGCCAATTGGAAGGATAAGTATAGGGCCTTGGCAAATAAGCACGAAGCTATGATAGGCTTCTATGATGTGGACATACAGTATGATCTTGCTGAACTAGAGGCAGATTTTTTCAGAGCCGTAGAAGAACTTAAAGGACTTACTTTTATAGATAGTGAAGAATATCTTTACCAAGCTCAAAAATCTGGTAAAAAAATACTTGCAGAAGGAGCTCAAGGTTCTTTATTAGACATTGACTTTGGAACCTATCCTTTTGTTACGTCATCCAATACTACAGCAGCTGGTGCATGTACCGGATTAGGCGTCGCACCAAACCAAATAGGAGAAGTGAAAGGTATTTTTAAAGCGTATACCACAAGGGTTGGTAGCGGTCCTTTTCCCACAGAACTTTTTGATCAGGATGGTGAAACCATGGGTCGTATTGGTAATGAGTTTGGAGCTACCACGGGCAGAGCAAGAAGATGTGGATGGCTAGATTTAGTAGCTTTAAAATACGCTGTACGTATTAATGGTGTTACCGAACTAATGATGATGAAGGGCGATGTTCTAAGCGGGTTTAAAAAATTAAAAGTATGTACAGCTTATAATTACAAAGGAGATAAAATAGACCACCTTCCCTTTAATATTGAAGCCGAGAACGTAACTCCTATATACACAGAAATGGACGGTTGGGCAGAAGATTTAACCAAAATGAATAATGCAGATCAACTACCTGCGGCATTGAACAACTACATTGATTTTCTTGAAAAGGAATTGGAAGTACCGATAAAGATTGTATCGGTAGGACCGGATAGGACACAGACCATATACAGGTAGTATTACCCCTCGGTCATTGGTCAAATGGCGTTAAGCGAAAAAAAAGCTTAACGCCATTTTTATTTCGGTAAATTGTAGAAGTAATATTTTTAGTACTATATGAGAAAACTGAGCATATTTTTAATCGTGGCGATTGCGGCAATTAGCTGCAAGACCGATAAGAAAGCACAAAATACAGAACAGCCTGAAACCCAAACAATAGTAAGCAACGACACAGAATGGATTTCTCTATTTGATGGCGCTAGTACCGAAGGTTGGAGGGCGTATAACGGAGAAACGCTGCCTCCGGGCTGGGTGGTAAAAAATGGCGAACTCACTTTTGACACAGAACTAGGATTAGAGCAGGATTATAAAGGAGGCAAAGACATTATATACGGTGCCGAAGAATTCGATAATTTTGAATTCTATGTTGAATGGAAACTGCCAAAAGGCGGAAACAGTGGTATCTTTTATCATATAAAGGAAGGCTATGATGGCATACCAGAAGTATCTCCCGAATACCAACTAATAGACGATGAGAACTATGCTGACATGCATGACATTACCTCATATAACCTTAGTCTAGGCTATACAGAAAATCCAGAGGAACTAAAACCTTTACAACAAACTGCTTCAGATTATGCAATGCATCCAGCAGACGCTACCAATAAAACGCTGCACCCCGTTGGAGAATGGAATTCCTCCAAAATTATTTTCACACCAGAAAAAGTAGAGCATTGGCTTAATGGAAAAATGGTAGTATCTTTTGTTCCTTGGGATAAAGCTTGGGAAGAAAAGAAGAATTCAGACAAATGGAAAAATAGTAAAGACTACGGAAAGTACAAAAAGGGCTACATTGGTTTCCAAGACCATTCCAGTCCTATCTGGTTCCGAAATATAAAAATCAAAAAACTCTAATCTGTAACTTATGAAGAAAAGGGAATTTTTAAAAAAATCGGCAATATTAGCGTCTTCAACTGCGCTTATGCCTACTTTTTTAATGTCATGTAAGCAAGATAAACAAGTGAGCAAAGCTATTCCGTTATTGCGCTTAAGAACAGCTCATGTTGGTGTGGGTAATATGGGAGCGGCAGACCTACAGGATATTTCCTCCCATGAAAAAGTTGATGTAGTGGCGCTTTGCGATGTGGATTCAAATAACTTGGCAGCAGCTAAAAAACTACATCCTAATGCTAAAACGTACAGTGACTACAGAGTTATGCTCAAAGAAATGGATAACGAAATCGATGCCGTAGTCGTATCCACACCAGATCATACACATGCTCCAGTCTCCATGATGGCTATGGAAATGAACAAATCGGTTTATTGTCAAAAACCATTAACGCATTATGTATCTGAGGCCCGATCCATGAAAAAGTTAGCAGAAGAAAAAGGTCTGGTTACCCAAATGGGTATACAAGTACATTCCTTTTACGACTACAAACTAGCTACTTTACTAATCCAATCTGGCATTATAGGAAAAGTTCATACGGTACGCGCATGGTCCCCAAAAAACTGGGGATATGACGGCCCAGAACCTACAGGGGAAGATACCGTACCAGACACATTGGATTGGAACCTGTGGTTAGGAACATCGGCACAGCGACCGTACAAAGAAGGAATTTATCATCCAGGTAATTGGAGAAAATTGGTAGATTATGGCTGTGGAACCCTAGGAGACATGGGGGTACATATTTTTGATACACCTTACAATGCCTTAGCATTGGACGTACCGCGAACCATAAAGAACATATGCCGGGAGCCTAATGAGTTCGGGTTTCCTGAAAATAATGTCGTTACCTACGAATTTCCAGGCACACCATATACCGCAGATAGCCTTAAATGGGTATGGTCCGACGGGCCGGGAGCACCAGACATGCATGAAGACCTTAAACTCCCTAACGCAACGGATGTTGCAGATGCGGATATCAAAACCAAGGAAGCATCTATAGAAGATAAAATGTCCTTAGAGACCAAGGCAAGCGGGCCGGGGAAACTTCCTGATCAAGGTGCGATGTTTATTGGAGACAAAGGCCGTTTACTACTACCGCATTTTATGCAATTGCCTATGAAAATTGTAGATGGAGAATATGTAGACATTTCAGAAGAAATTGCAGCAGTGGAAAAAGCCAATACTATGGGAAAACCAGTTCGAAACTATGCTTCCGAAGGCCCTAAGCATTACCACCAGTTTGTAGATGCCTGTTTAGGAAAAGATGAATGTAGCGCTCCTTTTTCCTATGCTTCCAGACTAACAGAAACGATTCTTTTGGGCGTAATTGCCAACCGCTTCCCTAATCAAACCTTAAACTGGGACAGTGAAAATGCAAAATTTTCCGAAGAGGAGGCTAATAATTTTCTTGAAGGTGACTATAGGGATTTCTAAAAGAATATCCTGCTATACATTGTAGTTGTTAACAGTAAGATCTATTTCAAGCCACCTCAGGGTGGCTTTTTTATTAGTATATTTAAATACCATAACCAACTGAATAAAACATCACCGTGACTATGAAATTACTTGACAACTGCATTAACAATAAATATATACCATTACTTTTCGTACTCTTATTTGGTGCATCTTGCTCGGAATACAAAGCCCCATTAATTGATATTACACCTAATAGCACCATAGTATTGGTTGGTAATAATCTTGGTTCTAGAATGATGCACTACGGTTATTTTGAGACCGAAATGTACCTTCGATTCCCTAAAGACTCCCTCACCATAAGAAATATGTGTGACCCTGGAGATACTCCCGGTTTTAGACCCCACTCCTCACGTAAAACCCCTTGGGCATTTCCAGGTGCTGAAAAGTTTCAGACCGAACTAGCAAAAGCCACTGGAAGCCAGGGAATATTCGAGTATCCAGATGATTGGCTAAATCGTTTAAACGCCGATATCATTTTAGCCCTTTTTGGTTACAATGAGTCTTTTGAAGGCGAAAAAGGACTAGAAAATTTCAAGAACGAATTACAGGCATTTATTGATCATACCAAAAATCAAAACTATAATGAAAAAGGCACTCCAGAATTGGTCTTAATTTCACCGATAGCCTTTGAAGATCGCTCCAATGAGTATGACCTCCCCAACGGAAAAAAGCAAAATAAAAATCTAAAATTATATACAGAAGCCATAAAAGTCGTCGCTTTAAAAAATGAAGTTCCTTTTATCGATGTTTTCAACCCCAGTGTTACTTGGTATGATAAAGGTGAGCTTACTATAGATGGTTCACAATTAAATGACGAAGGCTATAAAAAGTTTTCGAACTATATCGCCAATACGTTAACAGGTGATAAAAAAATAAAAAGTGAGCAAAATAAGACTGCAACCAACGAAGCGGTAAACGAGAAAAATTTCTTTTGGCATAACGACTATAAAATTCCAAATGGCGTTCATGTAAACGGTCGCAGACATGCGCCCTTTGGACCAGATAATTATCCTTACGAAATAGAAAAAATAAGACAAATGACAGCCATTCGGGACACTGCTATCTGGGCAACCTTGCAACAGCAAGCGTATGATGTGACCTTGGCCGACAGCAAAACTAGAGCATTACCAGCGGTAGAGACCAATTATAATTTGGGCGATTCAGATGACCCAGAAGCTTATGTATACGGTAAAGATGCAGAAAACACATTAACAGTACCAAAAGGCTATAAAGTAGAACTTTTTGCTTCTGAAAGCGAATTTCCTGATTTGGCCAATCCGGCCCAACTCTCGTTTGACAACAAGGGAAGGTTATGGGTTGCCACGCTTCCCTCCTATCCACATTATAAACCCGGAGACAAAAGACCCAACGACAAACTATTGATTTTAGAAGATACAGATAATGATGGTAAAGCCGATACCCAAACCGTATTTGCAGATAAACTTCATTTACCGATCGGTTTTGAATTTGCGCCAGAGGGCGTTTATATAAGCCAAGGTACTAACCTAAAATTGTTTACGGATACGGATGGAGATGATAAGGCTGATAAAATTGAAATTATACTCAGTGGTTTTGATGACCATGACACCCACCATGCCATTTCTGCTTTTTGCGCGGATCCTTCAGGCGCATTATATATGGCAGAAGGAGTTTTTCTACATACCAACGTAGAAACCTCTTATGGGCCTATTAGGGCTACCAACGGTGGGTTTTACCGGTATACGCCCCAGCGTAAAAAACTAGAAAGAATAGCACAGGTAAGTATTCCTAATCCTTGGGGTATTGCGTTTGACGATTGGGGTCAGGACTTTTTCCTTCATACTTCTGGACCTACTGTACAATGGATGATGCCTAGTACTTTAAAGTCTATTTATGGTATTGCTTCGCCTTTGACGACTAATTTAATCGAGGAAGCACATCGAGTACGGCCCACTTCGGGACTGGAATTTGTATCCAGCCGTCACTTTCCAGATAACGTCCAAGGTGATATGCTCCTTGCCAATTCTATTGGATTTTTAGGAATCAAACAACATCAGATGCTAGAGGATGGTACAGGCTACGAAACAAAGCACAGACAGGACCTAATTGATGGTAGTGATAAGAATTTTAGACCAGTAGACATGGAATTTGCGCCAGATGGCTCCCTGTATGTTGTAGACTGGCACAATGTCCTCATAGGTCACATGCAGCATAACGCCAGAGACCCTTTGCGCGATCATTCGCATGGACGTATTTATCGCATTACCTACCCTTCCAGGCCATTGGTTACTCCTGCTAAAATAGTAGATGCAAGCATTGATGAACTTTTGGATAACCTTAAACTTCCTGAATATAGAACACGCTACAGAACAAAACGGGAATTACGAGGAAGAAATGCCGATGATGTACTGTTAAAACTGAAGCCGTGGATAACGAATTTAAATCCTGACGACGAAGCCTATGAGCATAATCTATTGGAAGCCTTATGGGTTTCTTGGGGTCTGAACAGGATTGATGCCGAATTACTTCAACAAACCTTAACATCTCCAGACCATAGGGTACGAGCGGCATCGGTTCGCGTATTACGTTATATGGGACATCAAGTTCCAAATACATTGGATTTACTAAAAACAGCAGCTGCGGATAGTCATGGCAGGGTAAGACTAGAGGCCATAACTACAGCCTCTTGGATGGATGCCGAACAAGGAATGCAAATATTGAATGTGGCAGAAAACCATCCATTAGACAATTGGATGGAAAATTCCTTCAATTTTGCCAAAACCAGACTCACCGATAGCTTTCTTCCTAAGGAGAAGGAGGAGGAGTTATTGGCGACCCATCTAAAAGGAATAGATTTAGAAACTTTTGCTAAAGGCAAAAAAATCTATGAAAGAGAAGGCTATTGCGTTACCTGTCACCAAGAAAATGGTGCAGGGCTACAAGCCTCAGGATTTCCAACATTGATAAATCAGCCTTGGGTAACCGGCAACGAGGAACGCCTCATAAAACTTACTTTGAACGGACTCTATGGTCCTATGACCTTAAAGGGACACCAATATGATGGACAAGTACCCATGATGGCTTTTAAAGGCTTACTTAACGATGAAGAAATAGCCCAAGTACTTACCTATGTTAGAAATGCATTCGGCAATAAGGCTCCCGTAATACGCCCAGAAAAAGTAAAAGAAATACGGGAAGCTACAAAGGACAAGAAAGGCTTTTATACGCCCGATGAACTTTTGAAAAACTATCCCTTAGAACAATAAATCTCTGTTATAATAAATAAAATACGCAGTACAATTAGCAATGGAATCTAGCTACTTTTGGATTGTTGTAAAGAAAGTGGTTAAACAACCAAATAGAACTTAATGTCAACCGCTGCTCACGAAAATTAGACACATATAGTCTTTGTTACGGCTCATGAAGCATATAAAGCGGAAGAGTCTTTGCCTATGTTAGCGAGATTAGCAAAACAAGAACTTAATGCCTAGGTAACGTTTTGCTACGCCTTGGATTCTATAAAACGACATCCCAGAAGATGGTTCGGATGTTACTTTTGATTTTACATACGACCCTAACAATTCGGGCTTTAGAAAACACTATAAACCAAAACTTAAACCAGAACAATTCAAATAAAGGTTGCTAAAAGAATCCCAATCTTACAAAAGACCACCTTTAAAAATCCTATTTTTGAAAAAAAATCACCTTGTATAGGATAGTTTTAGGAATTGTATCACTCCTTTTTACGATAGCAATCGTTGCACAGGAGAAGCCAGAGGAAACCAAGCAAATTAATATTGTTTACGGTGCCAATTTTACCAAGGACGAAAAAAAATACCCTGGTGCATCAATCTTTAGTAAAGACGAACGTCAGGTCCAATTTGAACACCAAGGTGCTGATCTTTGGTGCGATTTAGCCATCTATTTTCAAAAAGAAAACCGACTTGAAGCTATTGGCAACGTATCGCTAAAACAAGGGGATTCTGTTGAAATGACAAGTCAAAAAATCGACTATAAAGGTGATATAAAATTAGCTAAGGCTTGGGGTAATGTAGTGTTGACTAGTCCCGACATGACCCTAAAGACAGATACACTCCGTCTAGATAGAGAAAACCAAGAGGCTTATTATCAAGACTATGGCACCGTAATAGATTCTGCAAATACTTTGACCAGCAAAATTGGAAGGTATTTTATGGAGCTAAAAAAATATCAGTTTTTAGATAGCGTTCATATAAACAATCCAGAGTACATACTGGATTCCGAACAACTGGACTACTACACTACATCAAAACACGCCTATATGTACGGACCTTCTACCATAGTGGGAGCTACATATAAGATATATTGTGAACGAGGGTTTTATGACACAAAAGTAGAAAGTGGTTACGGAATTAAAAATACTCGGGTAGATTATAATAACCGAATTGTAGAAGGCGATAGTGTTTATTTTAACAAGGTTAGAGAGTTTGCCTCTGCCACGAATAACATCACAGTAACTGATACCATAAATAAAGGTATCATTCGCGCCCATTATGCGGAAGTCTATAAAGCAAAAGACTCTGTCTTTGCAACAAAAAGGGCCGTCTCTATTTTAGTCCAAGAACTAGATTCCCTATACGTACATGGCGATACGCTTATGATTACGGGCAAACCAGATGAACGTATTACAAGGGCCTTTAGGAATGCTAAATTCTTTAAGACAGGCCTTAGTGGTAAATGTGATTCTATTCATTCCGAAGAAAAAACCGGAATTACACAATTGATACGAAACCCTGTTCTCTGGAATGGTGCCAATCAAATGACGGGAGACAGTATTCATCTAATCTCCGATTTGAAAACTAAAAAATTAGACTCGTTAAAAGTCCTCAATAATGCTTTTATCATTTCATTGGATAGCGTAAGCATGGAAGGTTACAACCAAGCAAAAGGAAAAGATTTGTTTGGCAAATTCATAGAAAACGAGCTAAAACTAATAGACTTGATTAAGAATACCGAGGTCATTTATTACATGTATAACGATGATGATGAGCTTATTGGTATAGACAAAACAATCTGTAGCAAGATTCGAATTACCATGGCCAACAACGATATTGAAGACCTTACTTTTTATACGAATCCCGATGGCGATATATTTCCAGAAAAAGACCTTCCTGACAATAGTAGGATATTAAAGGGCTTTATCTGGCGGGGTGATGAACGCATTCTTACCAAAGAGGATATTTTTGATGAAGACGATAATAACATTAAACTTGTCGTAATCAAGGGAATAGATAATCCCATAGATATTGATGCACAAGAAACAGAAAGAAATAAGAATGAAACCGACCCCGTAACCAAGGGTAATAACAAAGCGACAGATCCAAAACAGCTCAAAAAACCAAAAAAGGTAAAGTAGTTATTCCTATGACTTCCGATTTTTTAAAATATCAGGCCCAAACTACACCATATCCTTTGGGAATGAAGGTTTCCCATGCCAAAGGCAGTTATATATATGATACTGAAGGAAACGCACATCTAGATTTTGTAGCCGGCGTATCCGCTTGTGGTCTTGGGCATTGCCATCCAAATATAGTAAAGGCTATACAAGAACAAGCTGCCCAGTATATGCATGTAATGGTATATGGGGAATATGAGCAAGGGCCAGCAGTAGATTATGCTAAACTTTTAGCAGAAAACCTTCCAGAACCTTTAAACTCAACATACCTCGTCAACTCAGGGACAGAAGCCATAGAAGGAGCCATAAAACTTGCTAGGAGATACACCGGTAGAACCGAAATTATTGCGGCACATCTTGCCTATCATGGAAATACTATGGGAAGTCTTAGTCTTATGGGCTACGAAGAACGTAAAAGCTCCTTTAGGCCTTTGATTCCAGATGTATCCTTTATCCATTTCAATATAGAATCGGAATTAAACCGTATTACGGAGAAAACGGCTTGTGTTGTGTTAGAAACTATTCAAGGGGGAGCAGGATTTATTACCCCAAGGAATAACTATCTAGAGAAAGTTCGAAATCGCTGTACTAAAATGGGCGCCCTTTTGGTTTTAGATGAGATTCAACCCGGATTCGGACGTACAGGAAAACTCTTCTCTTTTGAACATTATAACTGTACTCCCGATATCCTTGTTATGGGGAAAGGTATGGCTTCAGGGCTACCTGTTGGAGCGTTTACATCAAGTTTGGAAATAATGAAATCCCTTCAAAATAGTCCTAAATTGGGGCATATTACAACGTTTGGGGGTAATCCTGTAATAGCTGCGGCATGTTTAGCCACCTTAAACGAATTATTAAACACAAAATTGATTCAAGAAACCTTGGAAAAGGAAAATTTATTCAGAAAACTACTAGTACACCCAGCTATAAAGGAGATTAGGGGAAAAGGACTTATGCTTGCCCTTATCATGGAGAATGTGGAGATAACCAATAAATTAGTCTTAACCGCTAAAGAGAATAAACTCATCTTATTTTGGCTCTTATTTGAACCCAAGGCAGTTCGAATCTCGCCACCCCTTACAATCTCTAAAGAAGAGATCAAAAAAGGATGTACCATCATACTTTCCATTTTAAATCATGGGTAACAATATCTTGTTAACTAATTTGTTAATAATATAGGCCTCGCACGACTTTAAAAATAGCTTCAAAGGCTTACTTTTAATTAAGAGTAAAACAAAAAGTTTCTATGGCGTTAGAATCTAGCGAAAGACCTGACCGACCCATTACCAAGTTTGAATCAATGCTGAAAACAGACGATGTCTATTTCTTTGATGCTGAAGATTTTGAAGACATCATACACCATTATTTAAACAACGGTAAAATTTCTTTAGCAAAAAAAGGGATTAAAATCGGACTGCAACAACACCCAGATTCTATTGAGCTGAAGCTACTACAGGTTGAAGTAATGGTTTTTGAAAACGACCTCGAAGCTGCTCAAAAACTGTTGGATGAGCTTCAACTTCTGGACTCATACAACGAAGAAATATACATACAACGCGCCAACATTCATTCCAAAAAAGACAATCATGAAGGTGCCGTTGTACTACTACAACAGGCATTGGGATTCTCAAACGAAAACGCAGATATTTACGCGCTTTTAGGAATGGAGTACCTATTCATGGACGACTTTAAGTTGGCAAAGCAGAGCTTTATGAAGTGTGTGGATTTTGATGAGCAAGATTATTCTTCTCTTTATAATGTAATTTATTGTTTTGAATATTTAGAGGATTATGATGGGGCTATCCTCTATCTTAACTCCTATTTGGAAAATCATCCGTATTGCGAGGTTGCCTGGCATCAGTTAGGGAAACAATTCTACTGCAAAGGCATGTTTAAAGAAGCATTAGCGGCATTTGACTTTGCGATTATTTCGGACGATTCCTTTATTGGAGCCTACTTTGAAAAAGGGAAGGTATTAGAAAAATTGGGAGAATATCAAGAGGCTATTGAAAACTATGAAACAACCATTTCCATAGAAGACCCTACTTCCCATGCATTTTTACGTATTGGTAAGTGTTACGAAAAGCTTAAGAACTATGAAATGGCGAAATACTATTTCTACCAAACGGTTCATGAAGACCCACTACTGGATAAAGGCTGGCTTGCCATAACCAATTTTTATTACAGAACAAAAAATTATGACAAAGCGCTTTACTACGTAAACAAAGCCTTGAACATAGATGGAGGAAACCCAAAATATTGGAAAAAATGTGCCAAAATTTATGTCGCATTAAAAAACTATGATCAAGCTAATTTTGCATTTAAGCAAGCTGTAGACCTAGGAAACTACGAGTTAGATACATGGCTAAAATGGGCAGAGGCGGCCCAAAAGAACGAGGATACAAATGGAGCCGTACAGATTTTAAACCAAGCTAAGGAGTTCTACCCTAGTAGTTTGCGAATACTATATATGAGCGTTGGCTTCTTACTTTTGGCGAACGATAGAATAAATGCAAGAATCACATTGTTAGATGCGCTCAAATTGGATAAAACAAATAAAAAATTACATCTTTTCCATAATCAATTTCCTGAATTTAGTAATTCTGAATGGCTAAAAGAAATTTTGACTGATTCAAAATAAAGCCTAATCTTTGCCGCAAAATTTATGGAAAATAGAAAATTGATTCATCATACATTTATAGTGCTCAAGGGAATGGCCATGGGAATCGCTGAATTAGTGCCTGGCGTTTCTGGAGGCACGATAGCCTTTGTTACGGGTATTTATGAAGAATTTATTTCCTCCATAAATAATGTAAACATTGACACTTTTAAGACTTTAAAAAATGAGGGGTTTAAAGCCTTTTGGGTAAAACTAAACGGAAACTTTCTTTTGGCACTCTTTGCCGGAATGATCATCAGTATATTATCCTTTTCAAAACTTATTTCGTGGCTTTTAGAATTTCAGCCTATTCCCACATGGGCATTTTTTTTTGGTCTTGTCTTGGCCAGTGTTATTTTTGTTGCAAAAGCCATAAACAAGTGGAATGTAAGCGCTATAGTATTGTTTGCTTTGGGTACCCTAATTGCTTTTTATATCACTACCCTGCCACCTTCAGCTAATGCAGATAGTTTACCGTTCCTATTCTTTTCTGGTGCATTGGCCATTTGCGCAATGGTTTTACCGGGGATTTCGGGCTCCTTTATCTTAGTGCTTTTAGGTTCATACAAAACTATATTGGATGCCGTTAATGACAAAGATTTTAGAATTATTGTGACCGTAGCTTTAGGTGCAATTTTTGGAATTCTAAGTTTTGCCAGACTTTTAAAATGGATGTTTGCAAATTACAAGGATGCTACCCTTGCCATACTCACCGGTTTTATACTAGGATCATTAAATAAAATTTGGCCTTGGAAGCATGTTTTAGAGATAATCACGATTGGTAAAAAAGAAATCATCATCGACGAAAACATATCGCCATTTTCTTTTGATGGTGAAAATCAATTAACCTTTGCCATTATTTCGGCTATCATAGGTTTTTCCCTTATTTTTATCTTAGAAAAGACAGCTTCCAAAAAGTAAGCACCCTACTTCATGAACCAGCCTAGAACCCTTTTGGATAAATTATTCCTTGTTATCAAAGGCTTATGTATGGGAGCAGCAAACAAAGTGCCTGGGGTATCGGGAGGTATTGTTGCTTTTGTAGGTGGTTTTTATGAAGAGTTCATCTACTCTTTGCAAAAAATAAACGGCAAAGCATTTAAGCTCCTTTTAAATGGCAGGTTCAGAAGCTTCTATAGATATGTAAATGGATCTTTTTTAACCTTACTTCTTTTTGGAATGCTAGTTAGTTATTTCAGTGTTTCTAAAGTTTTAGATTACTTTTTGGAACATAATGAGCTAAATGTCTGGTCTGCTTTTTTTGGTATGATTTTAGGCTCCATATATTATATTGGAAAGGACTTTGACCACTGGACAAAGAAAACCATATCCGCTGCATTTATTGGACTTGTTGTTGGAATAGCTATCAGCTTTTTGAATCCGGCAAAAGAAAACGACAATTTGTTATTTATTTTTTTATGCGGCATGATTAGCGTTTCCGGAATGACCTTACCAGGACTCTCTGGGTCTTTTATTTTAATACTTTTAGGAAACTATGTCTTACTCTTGGTTGATTCCGTCAATGCCTTGTTCGACACATGTTCTGAGCTCATACAAGGAGATTTTAGTTTTATAACCAATACGGAGCGACTAGATATATTAACCATACTCGCGGTTTTCACCTTGGGTTCCGCAACTGGCCTAGTAACCCTTTCACACATTCTAAGCTATGTACTAAAACACCACAAACACACCACTACTGCCGTAATTCTAGGCTTTATCACCGGTTCTTTAGGTACAGTTTGGCCTTGGAAAAATACCGTTTATAAACTGGGAACTGAAGGTAAAATACTTTTAGATTCTAATGCAAGGCCTATTATCGTAAATTATGAACGGTTTCTTCCAGGCATCCAAGTATCGGAAACATGGTGGGCATTGTTCTATGTTGTGTTCGGAATAAGCATTTTACTACTTTTAGATTGGTATGGAAAAAACAGGAAGAGAATATCATAGATTTGGCTTGGTGGGGAAAAATATTTCCTACTCTTTTTCAAGAGACTATTTCACAAAGAAGTTTGCAAAGCTAGAGTTACCCGACCATAGCTATGAGAATTTTGATTTGGGGGATATTTTCGAATTTCCAGAACTTATAGACACCACCAATAAACTTATTGGACTAAATGTAACCATACCCTACAAAGAAGCGGTAATACCCTATTTAGATCAACTTGAGGCTTCCGCAAGGAAAATAGGCGCGGTAAATACTATAAAAATAAGTCCATCCGGATTAATAGGCTATAATACCGATGCTTATGGATTTCAAAAATCTATTGAACCTTACTTAAAGGCGCATCATAAAAAAGCCCTTATTCTTGGTACAGGTGGAGCGTCTAAAGCCATTGCCTATGTACTGGAAAAATTAAATGTAGATTTCAAGTTTGTTTCTAGAACAGGCAAAAATGAAGGATACACCTACGAAAATCTAAATAAAAGTATAATTTTAGATAATCCCTTGATTATTAATTGCTCGCCATTAGGAACTTTTCCAAATGTAATGGAAAAACCAAAACTACCCTACAAGTATATTGGTGAAAAACACTTACTTTTTGATCTGATTTACAATCCTGAAAAGACAGCTTTCCTGCACGAAGGAGAGGCAAACGGCGCCACCATTTTAAACGGCTTATCCATGCTAGAGCTGCAAGCAGAAAAAGCATGGGAAATATGGAACACCTAAAGTTTACTAAAAACCACAGAGCACATTTATAGGTTTGTTGTGCCATGAAGCTTATTAACACACCCGTTTACAGAACAAAAAGAACTTGTATATTCTTTGCGGTTCTTTAGGTTGTTACTATCTTGTAAAAACCTAACAAAAAGATAATGTCCGAAGACAAAAAAAAACTAGTACCCGAAAGCGAGGTAACAGATACTAACTCGGAAACTACCAAACCAGAAAAAATAGATTTGGAGAAAACTACCGATGATTTAAATTCAGAACCTATTGAGAATACCACGAACAGTTTAACTACCGACCCAGAAAAAATAGATTTGGAAACCAGCACAGAAAGTACAACAACGGAAACCGTTGAAAGCCTCGCAACCAAATCAACCGTAGAACCCGAGGAGCAGCTGACTTCAACTGATGACACATTAGAGAAAAAAGAAGAAAAAATAGAATCCGAAAATAACAGCGAAGCTGACAATAAGGCTATTGAAGAGATAGACGAAAATAATGCGGAAGATGCAGAAGATTCGGATACTGTAAAAAGGCATCAGATCCAAGTATTGGACTATCATTCCATGTCCATGGAAAATCTAGTAGGAGAACTACAACGCCTTATTAAAAATGAAAAAGTTCAAGCCATTAAAAAACACATTGATGGTATTCGTGACGAATTCAATCTAAAATTCCAAGAGTTTATAGATCAGAAAAAAGAAGACTTTGTTACCAATGGAGGCAACGAGATAGATTTTAAGTACAACTCGGTTACCAAAAGGCAGTTCAATGAGGTGTATACAGAATACCGTGAGAAAAGAAACCAGCATTACAAAAGTCTTGAAAAAAGTCATAAAGATAATTTAGCTGATAGGTTAGAACTCATAGAAAAACTAAAGGGCCTTGTAAATGTAGAAGAGGATATAAATACGACATACAATAGCTTTAAGGATATCCAAGAAAAATGGAAAACTGCAGGACCGGTTCCAAGAACGGATTACAATAATGTTTGGAAAACGTACCACCACCATATAGAAATATTTTACGATTTTCTTCACCTGAACAGGGAATTGCGTGATCTAGATTTTAAACATAATCTTGAGGAGAAGCAAAAAATCGTAGAAAGTGCAGAATCTTTGGCGGTAGAACCTGATTTAAACAGGGCGTTTAGAGAATTACAAGTACTTCATAAAATTTGGAAGGAAGATATTGGGCCTGTAGGGAGGGAAAACAGAGAAGAAATTTGGGAACGTTTTAGTAAGGCTACGAAGACCATACATGAAAGAAGACAGGCCTATTTTAAGGATTTAGACAAAATACATGAACAACATCTAGAGCAAAAAAAGCAGATCATCATTGAAATAAATACACTGTCTGAAAATGTATCTAGTAACCATGGAATATTACAGAAACAAATAAAAGAATTAGAAGCATTACGGGAGTCCTTTTTTAATGCGGGTAAAGTACCTCAAAAGGATAACGAAAATGTATGGAGCGCATTTAAAAATGCCGTGCGTGGCTTCAATCGAAATAAAAATGCATTTTACAAAAATCTCAAAAAAGACCAGCAAGAAAATCTAGATAAAAAAAGGGCGTTGTTAGAAATAGCGGAGTCTATAAAAGACACAGAAGATTTTGATATGGCTACGGCCGAAATGAAACGTATCCAGAACGAATGGAAGCAAATCGGACACGTCCCGCGGAAATATTCGGATAAGCTCTGGAAAGAATTTAAAGCTGCCTGCAACCATTATTTCAATAGACTACATGCATTAAAGAACGAAGCTAACCAAGAAGAGGCGGAAAATCTTAAAGGCAAAGAAGCTATACTAGAACATTTAAAAGAGTTTCAGTTAAGCGGCAAGAAGGATGAAGACCTACCCACTATAAAATCCTTTATAACCGATTGGAAAAAATATGGTCATGTGCCGTTCAAACAAAAAAATATAAACCAGAAATTCAATAAAATAATAGATGCGCTGTTTAACAAACTTGATGTAAGCCGTCAAGAATCCGAATTGCTGAAATACGGTAATAAAATTCAACGCTTAAAAGAGGATGATAATCAAGAAAGAGCAATACAGAACGAACGCAGTTTCATTCGTAAAAAAATAGACGAAAGCAAAAACGAGATTCTCCAATTGGAAAATAATCTACAATTTTTTTCTAATGCCTCGGAGGATAATCCTATTGTAAAAGATGTGATTAAAAAAGTAGATGCGCATAAACAGGCACTAGAATCTTGGAATGCCAAGCTTAAAAAATTGAATATTTTAAAAAATAACCTTCTAAAAGAAGCAGAGGACCAAAATGCATCCACTGAGGAGGATCAGGATATATAATTCAGAAAATAAGAAGAACTCAAACATACTGGTTGTTTTGTTGGTTATTAATGTATGACTCCCTCTGAAAATAAATAATTTTAGAGGGAATGACGATTTTATCGGATGCTTTCCTAATTTCAATAGGGGCCATCGTCTTCTTATCAGCCATGACCATAGTTTTTGGAGCTAGAAAACCTGATTTAAATAACATCTTATCATCGATTCCAAGCAGGTACTATATTTCCTGTTATTATACTTTCCACAGCATCTCTAGGAACCCTAATGACTGCAGTATTAATGAACGATAATCACGTAGATATAAGCATTGCACAGCAGAACTTGACCCTCTTTTTAATGATAATTGTAATAGCTTTACCAGCTTTCGATTGCTAGCGACCCACTAGGTTCAGGAAAAAAATAGGAGAATATAGTATAATCATTGTACCTAAGGTAATTGGGCTTATTCCTGTGCCTTATGAGCCATAAAATAAACATACAGCTCTTATGGATTTCTTTATGCTTTAAACACTAAAACATGGATAACATAGCATTCTTTTAAAATGAAATATATCGCTTTGTTTGGTTTTATGAGTCTTTTCTATTGTATGACGGATACTTTAGAGCATTCGGACTTTTTTAAAATCGTCATGCAAATGCAACAAAATACTGTCAAAGAAAGAGCATTTATAGTACTAAGGGACAAGTGCAATAGTTGTCATGCAACAAAAACGCGATTAATTATATTCACTTTAGGCACTATGGATAGTTTACATTTGGACATCAATACGCAAGTGTTTATCAAAAGGAAAATGCCCAAAGGAAAAAAGAATAATTTGTCTGAAAAAGAAGAAATAGATTTAAAAATTTGGTTGTGCAGTTTATATTAAAAAAGGGCCTTTAAAGGCCCTTTTTTAATATAAACTAGATAGAATTTACTTTGCTACGTTGACCGCTCTAGTTTCTCTTATGACCGTGACTTTAACCTGTCCTGGATAGGTCATATCTGTCTGTATTTTTTGGGATATTTCAAACGATAATTGTGCTGCCTTATCATCACTTACTTTTTCACTTTCTACCATAACCCGCAACTCTCTACCTGCTTGTATTGCATAGGCTTTCTGTACTCCTCCGAAACCAAAAGCAATTTCCTCTAAATCCTTTAAACGTTGGATGTAAGAATCTAACACTTGCCTCCTAGCACCTGGCCGTGCTCCACTAATGGCATCACAAACCTGTACAATTGGAGAAATCAAAGTCTTCATCTCAATCTCGTCATGGTGGGCTCCAATAGCATTACAAACATCAGGTTTCTCACCATACTTTTCTGCCCATTGCATCCCCAATATAGCGTGTGGTGTTTCTACCTCAGCTTCTGTGTTAGGCACTTTACCTATATCATGTAACAAACCAGCTCTTTTGGCCATTTTAGGGTTTAGCCCTAATTCGGAAGCCATTACACCACATAGCTTTGCAACCTCTCTAGAGTGTTGTAATAAATTTTGTCCGTAAGAGGAACGGTACTTCATTCTACCAACAGCCTTTATCAATTCTGGATGTAACCCATGAATGCCTAAATCTATAATAGTACGTTTTCCTATATCTATAATCTCGGCCTCAATTTGTTTCTCTGTTTTCTTTACGATTTCCTCGATACGCGCTGGATGAATTCTGCCATCGGTTACCAATTTATGTAAAGACAAACGAGCTACTTCTCTACGTACGGAATCAAAACAGGATAGTATAATGGCCTCAGGAGTATCATCTACGATAATTTCAACGCCCGTTGCTGCCTCCAACGCCCTAATATTTCTTCCTTCTCTCCCAATAATTCTACCCTTTACATCATCGGATTCAATATTAAACACTGAAACACAGTTCTCTACTGCCTCTTCAGTTCCTATACGTTGTATGGTATTAATAACTATTTTACGCGCTTCCTGTTGTGCCGTTAATTTAGCCTCCTCTACAGTGGTCTGGATATATCCCATGGCATCCGACTTGGCTGTTTCCCGTAAACCCTCTATCAATTCACTCTTCGCGTCGTCAGCAGAAAGTCCAGAAATAACTTCCAATTGCTGTATCTGACTGTTATGTAGTTTGTCTACTTCAGACTGTTTCTTCTCGTAGAAATCCTTTCGGTGTTCTACGTCCTTTAGCTTGTCTTCTAGTTGAAAATTAAGCTTCTTACCTTTGGCCAATTCACTACTTATTTGCGACTCTTTATCCCTTGCCCGCTTTTCTGCCTCTCCTATTTTCCTATCCTTACCTAGGATAACTTTTTCATGTTCTGCTTTTAGTTCAAGAAATTTTTCTTTTGCCTGTAGAATTTTATCTTTTCTGATATTTTCCCCCTCAACCTTGGCTTCCTTTACAAGTTGAGCGGCGTCTTTTTTTGCATTTATAATGGTCTTAGAGGCTTTCCCCTTTTCCATAAATTTAGCAATTGCGAAACCGATCGCCAATCCAACGATGCCCGCTATTATAATTATTGTGCTATCCATAGTTTTTATATTTATAAAAAAAGCCCACATTGGAGAAGTTTTGTACAAACTCCGGAAAACAGGTTTA
>CAZDOW010000020.1:4335-46812 GCA_964507115.1 uncultured Maribacter sp. | reverse complement strand
CTTTCCCCGATGGAATTATCCTGAATATCGTCCCCATTAATACCCCCATCTACGATGTTCTCACTTCTAATACTATTCTGTGCAACTTCTAAATTAATGGTAGCTCCATTGTCTACAATGCTTATGGTGCTTGTAATATTTTCAATAGGGTCATTGGTTAGGCTAAAACTAACTGCATCACACAAATTTATCCATTGTGTGCCATTGTAATAATGTACACATTCTGTATCTGTATTATACACCACACCGCCTCTTTGAGGGATAATGGCTTCCATCTCTGCAGTATTTATCCTTGTTATGACCAATACCCTAGAACTGCTTTCCAGTTCCAAAACGGAGGATGGGTCTATGTTTTGTGGGTTGTCCCCTATTTTTATTTGTCCAAATGCAACCGTGGAGCCCAAACTTAAGAGCAGGGTAATAATGACTATTGGTTTCATAGTAAGGTGTTTAAGCTTTAAAAATAGCAGGAAGACAAAAATAAGATTATCTCTAGGTCTACCTAAGGATAGGGGATAAAATAATAGTGTATTAAGTTAAAGTGAAGACAAAAATCGTTGAAAGGAAATTGATTTTAATCTAGCTTCCCAAGAAGATCTTTTTTTTTAACGATATTTATGGAGTGGTTAGAAATTAACAAAAATTTATTGACCACAGTTTTCATAAGACCTCAGCAAATGTTTTCTTTAACCTTTGTTACGTAGATGTTCAATATCAATATTTTAGATACCAAACCTATTAAATGAATACTATAAAAAATACCCTCTTTTTCCTTTTTGTTCTATGTGTTTCCTATTCCATGGCCCAAGATGGTGAACGTAGGCTGCTAAGAGGAAAAGTAATTTACAAAGACGTTAGCGTGGCCAACGAATATGTTATCAATTCAACAACAGAAAAAGCAACCATTACCAATGCGCAAGGTGAATTTGGTATAGCCGTAAAAGTTGGGGATGAGCTGGTTTTTACCGCGGTAAATTTTCAATATAAAGTGGTAAAGATTACGGCAGAGATTCTGGCAAATAATAGGTTGGTCGTGAATGTAACCGAAAAGGTTACACAGCTAGACGAGGTGGTTATTTCCCCTGATGATCCTGAACGTTTTTTGAAGGTGAAAAATGAGGAATTTAAGGGATTTGAATATGAGATAGATAGAACTACCGAAGTAGAAAATATATCCTTATCCCAAACAGAAAGAGGAATGCAAGATGGTGCTAACTTTGTAAATATTTTTAGAGCAATATTCAAATCCAAAGAAACCTCACCAGATGAAGGGCCAAAACTAAAGGTGAGTGAAGTCCTCCGTCAGGTATACGACGATGAGTTTTTTGTGTCGGACTTAAACATACCTCAAGATAAGATAGATGCCTTTTTATATTACTGCGACAGTAAGATGCCAGCAACATCTTTGTTGAAAAAAGAAAATGAATTTCAGCTTATAGATTCATTGGTCAACCATAGCAAAACATTTCTAGCAGAGTTGAATGAGGAGTAAGTTCCTGTATTGCTTTTTTTTTATATCGGTTTTGGGATTTGCCCAAACAGGTTTAGATAAAAAAATGGAGGGTAAGGTGTATAGCGATGATGGGGATGTCGCTGCAACCCACGTCTTTAATATTTCTACAAAGAAGGCTGTCATTACCGATATCAATGGGTTTTTTACTATTCACGTAAATCGTAACGATACCTTAGTCTTTTCCGCCGTTCAATTCAAAAAAAAGCAAATAGTGGTAACGCAAGAGATGTTAGAAAGCACCCTTGTGTCAGTGCCTTTAGAAGATGAACTAACGGAGCTCGATGAAGTGGTTGTTACACCCTACAACTTAACCGGAGACATTTCAAAAGATATCCTAACCCTTAATATAGACCCTGTAATTACTGCAGAATCACTTGAGCTTCCCAATGCCTATGTTCGTATTCTAACAAAATCTGAGCGGGAGCTGTTTGAGGCTACTTCCGGAGGGGGATTATTGCCGATAAATCCAATTTTAAATGCAATCTCCGGCCGTACCAAGATGTTAAAGGAACGGGTGGCTAGAAATACATTATATGACAGAACGGGTAGGGTAAGAGAATTTTATGCAGACTCGCTTTACAGGACTAAACTAAGGATACCGAAGGAGAAGATAGATGATTTTCTATATTTCTGTGAAATAGATACGGAGTTTCAGTCCCTGGTAGATACCCATGATATTTTGAAAATATGGTCTTATATGGAGAAAAGGAGTATTGCTTACAGGGAAAACAATAATTTGGAATAAGACCTATCTTTGGCATGCAGTTTGTCTTTGGAAGGTTATACTCTTATTGATTACATATGAAAAAAGCATTTTTAATACTAGTATTGCCTTTGCTGGCTTTTACCGCCGCCCACAAGTTTTATATTAGTGTAACCCATGTGACCTATTCTGAAAAGGATGCTGCGCTGCAGATTAAAAGTCGGGTTTTTATAGATGACATGAACGCCGTTTTAATGGAGCGTTATGAAATAGATGCTGAACTTGGAAGCGACGTAGAATCACAATTAGGTAAGGAATATTTGGAAAAGTATATTCGGACAAAGTTTAGTGTAGCAATAGACGGGCAACGTATGAGCTACACTCTTCTGGGTAAAAAATACGATACCGATGTAATGATTCTCTATTTGGAAGTACCCAATATAAATCTTGCCAATATTTCTAACATTACTATAGAAAATGGGATGCTGACCGATTTTTTTGAAGAGCAGCAAAATGTACTGCATTTTAATATAAACGGAAAGAAGAAAAGCTACGTACTATTAAAATCTGATACTAAAGGAATGTTAAATTTATAACATCTACTAAGAAATCCTTTAAAAAACTCTAATTTTCCACGCTTAAAAAAAATATAATGAGAAAATTTCAGTATGCTTTTGCTTCACTTTTGTTTTTGTTCGCAGCAGTTTCGGTTGCACAGGAAGGCGAGCAAAAAGAGAAAGCTCCGGGCCATAACAACGAAAGTAAGTTTAAACAGTTATATGAGGAGTTCGCAACTCCAAATACCTACCGTTCCGCTTCGGGCGCTCCAGGGCCAGACTATTATCAGCAGCAGGCAGATTATGTGATGGATATTCGTTTGGATGACAAAAATGCAAAGATATTTGGCGAAGAGACGATAACCTATACCAATAACTCTCCAGATCAGTTGTCTTACTTATGGCTGCAATTAGACCAAAATGTAAGAGCAAAGGATTCTAAAGCACCTTTGCGAAATGGAAGCGCGATACGAGGGGAGAATACAACTGCGAGCTTTGTGAAAAAGTACATAACTCCTAGTTTTAATGGAGGTTTCAATATAGAGAGTATTAAGGATGCATCGGGTAAAGCACTACCCTACACCATTAATTATACCATGATGCGTGTTGACCTTCCTAATATCTTAAAAAGTGGGGAAAAGTATTCATTCTCCATAAAATGGAATTATAATATTCCTGATCATACCGTTAATCGTGCTAGGTCTGGGTTCGAATTTTTTCCAAAGGACGGAAACAGAGCGTATGTTATAGCGCAATTTTTTCCAAGGATGGCGGTTTATAATGATGTAGAGGGATGGCAAAACCACCAGTTTTGGGGAAGTGGAGAATTTGCTTTACCATTTGGCGACTATGAAGTGAATATTACAGTTCCTGCTGATCATATTTTAGATGGTACAGGAGTACTTCAAAATCGCAAGGACGTATACTCAAAAGAAATGATGAAGCGTTACGAGCAGGCTAAAAAGTCCTACGACAAGCCTGTGGTAATCGTAACCCAAGAAGAGGTAGAGGCTTTGGAAAAGAGCTTTTCCAATAAGACGAAAACTTGGAAGCTTAAAGCTAAAAATGTTAGGGATTTTGGTTTTGCCACGTCCCGTAAGTTTATTTTGGACATGCAAGCTGTTAAAGTGGGAAGTAAAGATGTCATGGCCATTTCCATGTACCCAAAAGAAGGTAACCCGTTATGGGAAGAGTATTCTACAAAAGCTGTTGCAGCTACCTTAAGATCATATTCGTCACATACATTTGATTATCCTTATCCAAAGGCAATATCAGTACATGCCAAAAATCAAGGAATGGAGTATCCTATGATTTGCTGGAATTACGGAAGGCCAAATGAGGACGGAACCTATTCCGATCGTGTCAAATACGGCATGATCAGTGTAATTATTCATGAGGTAGGTCATAACTTTTTTCCTATGATCGTAAATTCAGATGAGCGCCAATGGGGCTGGATGGATGAAGGTCTAGATACCTTTATGCAATACTTGGCAGAGCAAGAATTTGGCGAAGAATTTCCTGAGGCTATTGCTCCCAATACAGCATATCCTTCTAGAAGAGGTGCGCCAGCAAAAATAGTTCCGTACATGAGCGGAGATCAGAGCACCATTTCTCCTATAATGTCCAATCCTGAAAATGTATATCAGTTAGGTCCAAATGCGTATAGTAAGCCCGCTACGGCATTGAATATTTTACGAGAGACGGTAATGGGTAGAGAATTATTTGACCACGCCTTTAAAACCTATTCTCGTAGATGGATGTTTAAACATCCTACGCCAGAGGATTTCTTTAGAACAATGGAAGATGCGTCTGCGGTTGATTTAGATTGGTTCTGGAGAGGTTGGTTTTACACTACAAATTATGTAGATATAGGTGTAAAGGGAATTAAGAAGTATCAGGTAGCAAAAAAACCTGTTACCGGCGACTTGATGTCAAAAGTGTTTTTGGTGTCTACTGATAATGAAAGCTATGACACTGCTTTGGATGGTATAAGCCCTTCTGAAACTTCTAAAACTTTAAAAGAATTTATGATGGATAATATGACTGAAGCAGAGCGCGCGGAAGTTACAGAACCAAAGTATTTCTACGAAGTTACTTATGATAAGCCAGGAGGAATCCCTATGCCGC
Source organism: uncultured Maribacter sp. (assembly GCA_964507115.1). Taxonomy (GTDB): domain Bacteria; phylum Bacteroidota; class Bacteroidia; order Flavobacteriales; family Flavobacteriaceae; genus Maribacter. The sequence continues at coordinate 41,912 of CAZDOW010000020.1, read as the reverse complement.
TAATTGTAGAATATACTTACGCCGATGGGTCGGTTAAAAATATAACCTATCCTCCCCAAGTTTGGAGAAAAAATGATAAAGAGGTAAAATTTGTTATTGCCGCTGCAAGTGAGCTAACAGGTATTGTTGTAGATCCTAAATTGGAAACAGCAGATATAGATACCACCAATAACACTTGGCCTAAAAAAGAAGAAAAGAATGATTTTGATTCTTTTAAGGAGAAGGTGAAAGGATAGTAATTTTTATTTTTTCTAAAAAAGCCTCGTTAATCAACGGGGCTTTTTTAATTCGGAATATAAACTTGTTTATATTTGTAGTATGATATCAACGCATTTTTTATTCATCAGCGGAGGTGAAATATTCTTTATCATGTTTATTGTGGTGATGGTATTTGGTGCGGATAAAATTCCGGGTATAGCCAAAGGTCTTGGTAAAGGGATGAGACAACTAAGGGACGCTACGGAAGATATTAAGCAGGAAATCCAAAAAAGCGCCGATAAGCAAGGTATAGATACAAGTGTTATTACCGATATCAAAAAGGATATTGATAATGTCAAGAGTAGCATAGATACTGGAATAGCAAAGGATGTGAAAAAGGGTTTTGGAGATATAGGTAAGAGCATTGGAGATGCAGCTGGTTCCTTAAAAAGAAAGTAATCCTATGTTCGAAAAGCTTTTAGAGTGGGACCGGGAAACCTTCATCCATTTAAACAGCCTTGGAATAGAAAAATACGACACTTTTTGGTCTATTGTCACTGCAATACCTACTTGGATTCCCTTGTTTTTGCTTTTTGGTTTTCTTTTCTTTAAATATTACCCTAAAAAAGAAGCCAGGTTTATGATACTTACCGTATTAATTATGGTGCTTGTCGTACTAACAGTAACTGATTTAACCAAAGAGGTTATTGCTAGGTTGAGACCTAATAATGATGATGAAATTAATAGTATTATACGTATCCTCAGAAGTCCTACGGGATATAGTTTTTTTTCTGGACATGCCTCCTCTTCCTTTTCAATTACTACCCTAGTTTTTCTCTTTTTAAGAAAACACGCTAAGTGGACAAGTATTTTTTATATCTGGCCTTTATTGTTCACGACAAGCAGAATCTATGTAGGTGTTCATTTTCCAATCGATTTGATCGTGGGTGCATTTGTAGGTATTTTATCGGCCTGGTTTTTTTACCGCTTACATCTTAGGTTTATTTTACCCTACTTAGGGTTAGACCGTCCCTAATAGGCATTAAGACCGTATCTAAAAGTGGATGTTCCTTTAGTTTTTTGTTATACTCCAGTAATATTTTGGTTGTTTGATCCTTTGGGTCCAGTTTGGATATTACTTTTCCCGACCATAGCACGTTATCCGAAAGGATTACGGTACCAGGTCGTGTTTTAGGAAGAATAACATCCAAATAGTTGAGGTAATCTTTTTTTTCGGCATCAATAAAAATAAGATCAAAGGTTTGGTTTATTTTCGGTACGAGTTCTAATGCGTTTCCGGTGTGTTGAATGATTTGTTTACCTAATCTGCTTTTATTGAAATATTTGCGCTGAATGTCATATAGTTCCGCATTTACATCAATAGTATGAAGTTCTCCCTGTTTTTGCAGTCCTTCGGCCAAACATAAGGCTGAATACCCAGTATAGGTTCCGATTTCCAGTATGTATTTTGGGTTGACGATTTTTGACAATAAACTAAGTACTCTACCTTGAAAATGACCAGTAAGCATTCTAGGCTGTATGACCTTTAAATGTGTTTCTCTAGTAAGGGCCTTTAAAATGTCAGGTTCTTGTTGTGAATTATCTGATATATAGGTTTCCAATAGCGTGGATAAAAAATGCATTCGTTTCTTTTTACAAAAGTACCGATTTATGCATAATTTTAAAGCTTTGAAAAGGCTATGGAAATCAAGATTAGAAAAGCTAATAAATTAGATTTGGATACCTTGAGGGTACTAGAACAAGGTGTTATTGAGGCAGAACGACCATTTGATGCTACATTAGGAGATAACCCTATTCATTATTATGATTTAGAGGGGTTACTGGAAAACCCCAGTGCGTTGCTGCTAGTGGCTACCCATAAAAACACTATTATTAGCTGTGGTTATGGGCTGGAAAAATCCGCAAGGCATTTTCTTAACCACGAGAAATATGCCTATTTGGGCTTCATGTTCACCGTACCAGAGTATAGGAGACAGGGCCTAAACGCAAGAATACTTGTAAAGTTAAAAAGTTGGGCAATAGCGAGGGGATTGGAGGAAATTAGGCTTACTGTCTATAATGAAAATAGTGCTGCACTACGTGCTTATGAAAAGGTGGGGTTTAAAAGACATATGATTGAAATGAGATTGCCTGCAAGCGATTGAATCTCCATTATTACAAACTTTAGACATTGTTTGTAGCCATATGAGTATTTTTACATAAAAACGAAGCTATGACGTTTAAGAACACGCTTTCCTTTGCACAAGAAATGGATAAAAACGATCCATTACGCCAATATAGAAACGAATTTCATTTCCCAAAAGTTAATGGAGAAGAGGTTATTTATTTTACAGGAAATTCCTTAGGGTTGCAGCCAAAGCGAACAAAGAAATTTGTTGATGATGTAATGAACGATTGGGCCCAACTAGCTGTAGAAGGTCATTTTTATGCGGAAAAGCCTTGGTGGGACTATCATGAGCGATTGGCCAAGCCCTTAGCAAAAGTCGTTGGTGCTTTACCAAAAGAAATATCGGTAATGAATACCCTGACCGTAAATCTTCATTTGTTAATGGTGTCCTTTTACAGGCCTGCCAATAAGAGATTCAAGATTATATGTGAAGAAAAAGCCTTCCCTAGTGATCAGTATATGTTGCAGAGTCAGGTTCGTTTTCACGGCCTGGACCCAAAGGATACCATTGTAGAAGTGAAAAAACGTGAGGGAGAACACGCATGGCGTACAGAAGATTTTTTAGATAAGATTAATGAAGTAGGGGATGAATTGGCTTTGGTCTTAATTGGAGGAGTTAATTACTATAACGGACAAGTACTGGATATGGAAGCCATTACCAAGGCAGGAAAGTCGGTTGGTGCCTATGTAGGTTGGGATTTGGCTCACGGTGTAGGAAACGTAGAATTAAATTTACATGATTGGGATGCTGATTTTGCATCTTGGTGCAGTTATAAATATATGAACAGTGGGCCAGGGAATGCCTCTGGTATTTATGTTCATGAACAGTATCTGAACAGAACCGATATTCCGCGTTTTGAGGGCTGGTGGGGTACAAAAAAGGATACGCGTTTTTTAATGAAACCAGAGTTTGAACCCATGGAAAACGCAGATGCTTGGCAAATTAGTAATGCCCCAATACTTTCTGTTGCGCCTTACTTAGCTTCTTTAGAGTTATTCGAGGAGGTGGGTATGCCAGCATTAATTGAAAAAAGGAATAACATTGTTGCGTATCTTGAGTTTGTGCTTAAGGAAATAGATGCGGAAGTAGATAGCTCTTTTGAGATTATCACACCCAAGGAAAGGGGATGTCAACTTTCCGTTTTCTTACATGGCGAAGGAAAGACCTTGTTTAACTATCTTATGGAAAACGGGGTCATAACCGATTGGCGTGAACCGAATGTCATCCGCTTGGCTCCAGCACCTTTTTACTGTTCTTATGAGGATATGTACCGATTTGGGCAAATATTAAAAAAAGGTATTACGTCTAAGTCGCCTAGTAATAGTTAAAAAGGGAAGGTGATTTAGGAATACGCTGTTCAATATCGGGATTAAAAAAGATGTTTTAGTTTATATAACGCTTTTGCTCAAATTATGAAATCCTTACGCTTAATACTAACGAACGCGAACTATTTTGGCCCCTCTTGGGTGTTCGCTAGTTTGAATATTCTATTCGGGACCTGGGCTATTTATATTCCTCAGGTAAAGGAAACCTTGGCTATTGATAAGTCGGAACTTGGTTTTGCTATCTTTTTTTTATCGCTAGGTGTTTTTACGGTCTTCCCTTTTGCATCTGCCTTAGTAAATAGGCTAGGGGTGGGTAAAGCCACTTTTTACGGAGTGTTATTGAGTTGTTTAGCAGCTATGTTACCATTATTAGCCCCTAACTATTACGCGCTCATGGGCGCTCTGTTTTTGTTTGGTGCAACGAATGGGTTTACGGATATTTCTATAAATACGCTGGTAACCGAAATTGAAAAAAAGAATAAGGTCAAATTTATGACCGCCTCTCACGGATTTTTTAGTTTAGGAGGTGTACTGGCTGGTATCGGTAGTTTTCTTATTGGCCCTTTAGGGAATCCTGCGCTGCATATGGGGTTGGCCGTAGTTTTAGTACTGCTGGTAAATTTCATATTTTATAAAAAATATCTGAATGTTACTGCCGCTTTAGTTGAAAAAGAAGGTTTTAGCCTAAAACTGTTTAAACCTCTATTACTGCTTGGCCTGATTTCCTTTGTTGCCATGGGAAGCGAAGGTGCTATTGTAGATTGGAGCGGCTTGTATCTGAAAGAAGTAAGCATAGCACCGGAAGCCTTATGGGGCGCAGGCTTTTTAGGATTTCAGATTACCATGACCCTAGGGCGTTTTACGGGGGATGCCGTAAGTGAAAAACTAGGCTCCGTAAAGATTATTACAGTAGGTGCAATCTTGGCGCTAGCAGGATATGGCCTGGTGCTTTCGGAGGACACCTATTTTGCCATTGCCGGATTTGCACTGAGCGGATTGGGTTTCTCCGTAATGATACCTGAAATATTTAGGATAGGCGGTAATATAAAAGGTGTGGATTCATCCCAGGGTATTGCATTTATTGCAGGTTCCGGTTATGCCGGATTTTTATGTGCTCCTCCCATTCTGGGCTTTTTGGCAGAAACAGCTTCTTTGAAGACCAGTTTTATTGTTTTATTATTCTGCGCGCTATTTATTTTGGGAATAACAGTGGTGTTGAAAAAGAAAGAGAGAAAGGTTTAGGAATAACTAAGCTGTGAAACATCAATCTAAATTACTTCTGACTTTAAATTGGCTGTCATCATCTTTTAGCTCAGTAAGGAATTTTAACATTTCATCTGTTAACAGTAATTGGTTCTGGGATTGCCAGAAAGTCTCATTATAGGGAAATTTCAGTTTAAAGACATCCTTTTGCTCATTTACGTTACTCTTTACATCAGCAGTACTAAAAGGTTCTGTAGTATGGAGGATAACTTCTATTTGAAATATTGTTGGTTCCATTTGTTCTTTTGTTTTTGTTTCGATTATAGCTTTGTATTTGGCATAGTTCATATAATAGCGATTATGTGAACCATCTTTCTCAAAGAGGGAAGCACTCTCCAGACTCGTCGTATAAGCATATTCGGATTTGTTCCTCGATGATTCAAGGAGTTTGTGTATGCTAGTCGCATTGAAGGATAGGATGGCATTGTCCTTACCATTTATCATGTAATGTCCGTACGAGCCTCCTAAATCTTCATGATTACCTGAGGAAAATACCACTTTGATTTCGTCGGTGTTCTCTAGTGGTTTTTCAACAACCTCAAAATCAGGACCCATGGCGTTTATTCTAATGAATTCTTTAAATATATTAAAGAAAGATGGGAACGTAAAATAGACCTTGTTTTTATCTTTCTTGATGCCTACTTGTCGCATTTGTAATAGTTCTACCTCGTAATCTTTTTTATCCAGTTGCAGGTCGCCCGTATAAATTGATGTTTTTCGTTTTACCCTTCCTTGCATGTCTTGTAAGCGGACAATGGTATCGTTGCGACGAAGAAGTGCCCTGATAAAAAAAGTTTCGGTATGAGGCGTCAAAAGATAATTACTGTAAATGGAATCCTTTATACGTTGAAGGATGGTCTTTGCATTGGTAACGACTACTTCGTCTAGATTTACGATGTTTTTCTGTAAATAAACGGTGTCATTTAGTTTGCCAAACGTAGTGTTCAACTTTTCATATCCAGGACTATAAAAGAAAACCGAATCCAATTGGGAAGAAAATTTGAATCTACCATCTTCATTAGTTACGGTATGGTCTTTACGGTTGAAAATGGAAACGAATTCTAGCGGTTCCATACCATTAGCGGTCACAACGATACCTGAATGTGACTTTTGGCCGTAGCATCCAAGTCCAGCACAGATAAGGAGTAGAAAAAATTGTTTTGTCATTAGCAGTTTATAAATGCCAAATTTGAATTTATAAGTCGATTTCAAGTTATTCCTTTTACTAGGAAATCCATCGATTATGCATTTGTTTTATTCCACCACTATCTCCGTAAAATAGAGTTTAAAATCTGCATCAGCTCTTTTGTGCATAGTTGCGATGTTAAGACCGTTAAAATCTTCATAATCCTCCCAACTGGTTATCATATTAGGCTCTTCTTGATTCCCTTTTCTGAACACCCATTCCTTTATTAAAAAATCGTCCTCAAAATAAAAATCATAAGCGTCTCCAGGTGTATAGCCTCCTTCATTTGCATACACAATAGTTAGTTTTTGCATGTCCATTTTTGATATTGGAGCAGTTGCTGAGGATTGGTGTTCGAAAGTATAGTTAGTACTATCCCAAACCAATTGGTAGGGTGCCAACATCCAAAATTTATCATTTATAAATCCTCCATCCGTTTTGGCAATAACAGTATCTATCATTTTTCTATTGTACGCAATGGTATCTTCACGAGTCATGAAAACGACGTCGTTACTTTTTGGCTTCCATAGCCATGTGCGCTCAAAATGAGAGGATTCCCTGTCTACGTTAAAGGTAAACTTAATGCTGTTTACTTTCTTCCAGTATTCAAAACCATTGGCGTGTGCTACTTGCTCCGGGACAGTCTTTTCAACTTTAGATATTTCCTCTATTTCTAGAGTCGTTTTCCTCTGTTCCTTACAACTAAAAAATAACACCATAGAGAGTATACCAACTACTAAAATCTTTTTCATATTGCTTGTAATTTTATGTAAAGATATCAATTACTGATTCTTTGCCCTATTTTTGTTTGTTCCTAAAACAACTGGATAGTGACCTTCTTAAGAAAATTGTGTCTAATCATCATAAGTAACCAATTCAAACCCAAATTGGATTCTGATGACCCGTATAAAGACATATCCGATGAGGAACTTGTCCAGAAAATAGTAGATAAAAAGGACTCCATGATGTTTGGCGTGCTGTATGATCGGTACTCCAAAATGGTTTATAATAAGTGTTATGGTTTTTCCAAATCCCAGAAAGAGGCGGAGGATTTGACCCAAGACATATTCTTAATGCTTTTTGTAAAGCTTGGTTCATTTAAGGGGAAATCAAAGTTTTCCACTTGGTTATATTCGTTTACTTATAATTTTTGCGTTAATTATGTAAACAGGGATAAAGGAAGAAAGATAAGTGATAAGGCAAATAATATTGAGGATATCGATTATAAGTTATCCGTGGAGGTGACAGATGAGAGTTTGCTAGACTTACAGGTAGAAAAATTAAAAAGAGCTTTGGAATTAATTCTACCTGAAGAGAAAACATTATTACTCTTAAAATACCAGGATGGGGTTTCTATAAAAGAGCTAGAATCTATTTTGGAAATAGGGAGTAGTGCTGTAAAAATGAGATTAAAAAGGGCGAAAGCTAGAGTGATAGAAACCTATAATGCATTACCCTAAATGTTAGAACAGCATAAAAATCCATTTAAGGGAATTCAAGGAGATCTTAAAGATGTCCCTCCAGAACTGCGTCAAAAAGTGATGAACGATGTTGCTATGGCTAAGCTAATCATGGAAATGGCCACACTTTTTACAGGCAACTATTCTTCATTGATAGAGGGAATGCTCAAAACATCGAGAACAAATTCAAAATAAATAATAATCAAATTTTAAGGTAGATTAGTATTATGGAAACAGTAGGAAAATGGAAGAACCTGATTTTTGATACTTTGGGGTCTATACTTAAGGATGTAGCATCTGCTTTGCCCGGAATTTTTGGAGCTTTTGTGGTACTTATCTTCGGCTGGATTACTATTAAGATAGTATCCTTTATAGTTAGGAAGATATTTAGGATAGTAAAAGTGGAAGCACTTTCGAATAAAATTAACGATGCGAAATTATTTGGTGATTCCGAAATAGAGATAGATATTTCTAAAGTACTGTTAAGTTTTATCAAGGGGGTATTATGGTTGGTTTTTATAATTGTGGCCGCAGATGTGATGAACTTGAAGATAATTTCTACGGAAATTGCAAATTTGTTACGATATCTCCCGTTACTGTTAACGGCTGTTATCATTTTTATGGTAGGCCTGTATTTGGCGAAAACCATCAAAAAGACGGTAACCACGGTCTTTGAAACCATGGATTTGGGAGGAGGCAAAATTTTAGGTAACGTCTTATTTTATATAATTGTTATATTCGTTAGTATCACTGCGTTAAATCAGGCAGGGATAGACACAGCAATTATCACAAGTAATTTTACTATTATTTTAGGAGCCTTCCTTTTTGCTGCCGCATTGGCTTTGGGCTTAGGGTCACGTGAGGTAGTTGGAGATTTGCTACGTACTTTCTATACCAGAAAAATATATGAAGTAGGAGATAAGATTAAGTTCGATAAAATTGAAGGTAGGGTTGAAGCTATTGACAATATTACGGTTATCATCAAAACCAAATCAGGTAAAGTGGTGGTGCCTATAAAGAAGATTGTTGACAATACGGTGGAGGTAGAAGAGTAATATCTAATTTTAAAAAACAAAAAGCGAGGGTTTTAAGCCCTCGCTTTTTTATTCTAGCTCAAGTTTTTATCCTGACTTTATAAGTTATAAGTTTCCCAATAAATTCCTTAATTTTGTTTTGTTATAAAATATAAAAATATGAGTGCGAAAAAAGGAAAGATACAAGAAGCTATCGACGAAAAAATGTTGGAGGAAAGAAAGGTTTTTCTTTGGGGCATGGTAGATGATGATTCTGCTAAACATGTTATAGATAGACTGTTGTATTTGGACATGCAGAACAATAAGGAAATTCAATTATATATAAATAGTCCGGGTGGATACGTTACATCTGGTTTTGCTATGTATGACACTATAAAAGCACTAAAAAGTCCGGTATCAACAATATGTACTGGTTTAGCCGCTTCTATGGGATCTATTCTATTATCCGTGGGTAAAAAAGGAAGACGTTTTATTCAACCGCATGCCCAAGTAATGATTCACCAACCAAGTGGTGGTGCAAGAGGTCAGGCTTCGAATATAGAAATTCAAGCAAGGGAAATCATAAAGACTAAGGAATTGAGTGCTCAGATTTTGGCGGATAATTGTGGCCAGAAATTTGAAAAAGTACTTAAGGATTTTGATAGGGATTATTGGATGGATGCACAAGAATCTATTGATTATGGTATTGTAGATGGTATAATGGAATAATAGTCTATATTTTGTTTACTAAAAAGTCCTTTTTCAATCTGTTGAAAAAAGGACTTTTTATATATAAACACTTACGTTCGATAGGCCACATATCTTCGATGTTAAATTAGCTTTTGGATTATTGCAGGACGTTTAAAAAAGTAAAATCTAGATTAATAGTTCTCTGGTTTTTTGATAATTTCAAATGCTCTAGCTTTTAATTCAGTGAGTTCTTTTTTGTCTTTTTTTCCGAGTAAACTCATCATCATGGCCATACGGTTATTGTTTTTAAAATGTTCTTTTTTCTCATCCAGAAAGTTCCAATAAAGTGCATTGAAAGGACAAGCATCTTCTCCCACCTTTTTGGTATGACTATAAGAGCATTTGCTGCAATAATCACCCATTTTATTGATGTAGTTTGCACTACTTACATAGGGTTTAGTTGCCACAATCCCACCATCTGCAAACTGACTCATACCACGGGTGTTGGTAATCTCCACCCATTCAATGGCATCTATATATACTCCTAAATACCATTTATCCACCTCGTCAGGGTGAATTTGTGTCAACAATGCATAATTACCAATAATCATTAGTCTTTGAATATGGTGGGCATAGGCATCCGTTAGACTCTGGCCAATGGCATGTTTAAGGCAATTCATCTTAGTTTCGCCTGTCCAGAAAAAATCAGGTAAATGATTGTAGTTTCCTAGTTTGTTTAAAGTGCTGTATTCTGGCATCTCTTTCCAATAGATGCCTCGCATATATTCGCGCCAGCCTAGAATCTGTCGTATAAAACCTTCTACTTGCGAAATGTGTATCTGGTCTGTGTTTTCATAATAATGCTCCAATACAGAATCAATTACTTCTTTTGGTGAAATAATTTTGGAATTCATGGCAAAGGATACCCTAGAATGGAACAAGTATTTCTGACTCGTATGCATGGCATCTTGGTAATCACCAAAATGTACTAAAAGGTTTGTACAGAAGTAATGTAGTACGGATATGCAATCTGCTCTGCTTGTAGGCCAAGGGAAATGGGCCTCATCGATTTCTCCAAAAGTCTGCACATTAGCATCTTTTAATTCTTGAATCACCCCAGAAACATCTTTGCTAAAACCAAATTCATGTGGTATTTCTGGTGTTCCCTTCCATTTTTTACGATTGCTTTGGTCGAAGTTCCATTTACCTCCATCCGGTTGCCCATTGACCATCATAACATCGTGTTTCTTCCGCATCATTCGGTAAAACGATTCCATAATCAACTGCTTCTTTCCCTGAAAAAAGTTTTTTAATTCATAACGTTCTGTATAGAAATGTTCCGTGTCAACTGCTTGCGATGCTACTTTTAAATTACGGCAAATATGCTTCAATTGTTCGTCCAAACGGTATTCATCCGGTAACTGATATTCAAACTTTTCGGCGTGAGTTTCTTTTAGATATGCACTAATAAGTTTTTCTAAATCTTGCGGGTTGTTTTTATGGGTGATGTTGAGGTAAATAAAATGGTGACCTTTTTTAGTTAATTCTTCAGAAAAGCTTCGCATGGCTAAAAAGAAGGCTATTACTTTTTGAATATGGTGTTTTACATAATCTGTTTCTTGGCGCATTTCCGCCATGATATAAACTGTATTTTTATCTACTTTTTGGAACCAAGAATGTTTCTGGTTTAGTTGATCTCCTAATATGAGCCTAAGTGTTTTCATTTTTTGATTTCTATTTAAAAAAGGGATTCCTGCAACCAAAGCTTTTGGAATTTACCGTTGCTATCGTACATTTCTGCTTGTCGTGCAATATTAAATTTACGGTCCCTTGGGTCGTTACCTACGCCGCTGTTATACATCCAATTTCCCCAGTTGCTATGTACGTCATAGTCTATGAGCAGGCTTTCAAAGTAGGCTGCACCATAGCGCCAATCTTGCTCCCATTCCTTTGCCCAGAAACTTGCTGCGTTTTGGCGGCCACGGTTGCTCATCCATCCTGTCAGGGCCAATTCTTTCATGTTCGCATTTACAAAAGGTTCTGGAGTAGTACCTTCTATCCACTTTTTTAGTTTCTTTTCTGAATGTTCCCAATTATAGTCTTTTTCTAAAATTCCGCCTTTTAGAAAAATTGCATTACCGTGTTTAAGTGAAATATATTTAAAGAAATCACGCCAAATAAGCTCAAAAATAAGCCAGTAGGTATCTTGATTTTTTACTTCCTCTTGCTCAAATCGTTTAACTTCCCAATAAATAGTCTTTGGCGATACACAGCCGTTGGCCAACCAAGCAGAAAGTTTAGAACTGTAATTTAGGCCTACGAGTCCATTTCTTGTTTTTTTATAATAGGCAAGCTTTTTACTATCCCAGAAATAATGCTGGATCCTTTCCAATGCTTTTTTTTCTCCACCTTTAAATGGGAAGGCCGTTCTAGCATCAAGCTTAAAATCAGTGAGGCCTAAGGTATTTAGCGAAGGAATACCTGTCTTGTCGGCTAATTGATTAAGCTTGGGCAAAGCAGTAGGAATGGGAGTAAGCGACCTTACTTTTGTGTACTTTTCGCACTTTTTACGGAATTGTGTAAATACTTGTGGAATTTCTTTGACGAAATTATAGGGTATGTCCTCTGGGTGAAAGAGAAATTGTGCAGTGTGTTCCTTAAAGTTGATCGATGCTGGAACATTAGCAACAACGGCTGCAAAAACCTGCGTTTCATCCCGAGTCCATTCTTTTTGTAAAAAGATATTCTGTATGTGGTGTTCTTTTACTAAAAGGGGTAATACAACTTCTGGTTTTTCATTGTAAACCAATAAGGTAATATTCAACTCCGCTAAAGCTGTTTTAAGTTCTGTAATGGTTTCAATTAAAAATTGAGCTCGGTATTTACCTGTTTTGTTTAAACCAAAATCACCTACAGCATAGTGCCTAGGGTCAAAGCAATATACGGCAATGACATGGTCTCCTTTGCAAGCCGATTCCAAAGAAGGATTATCCGAAACCCTTAAGTCATTCCGAAACCAAATTAAATTTTTCATCTTACTCTTATCTTTAAACATGACCCTTGGCAACTAATCTATTTTTCCATTATTTGCTTCTTCTACATTTTTCGCTACAATATTTAATATCTCCCCAATTGCGTTCCCATTTTTTTCGCCAAGCAAAAGACAATCCACAGACCGCACAGAATTTATGGGGTAGATTTACTTTTTTATGAGCCATCTAGTATAGATTTGATTGATTCCTCCGGTCTGGCATAGGCGAAACGGTCTATTATTTTAGGCAACGCGTAGCCGTCCAGTCCAACAGCACTAACGGCATTCAATTTATCTAGATGTACCCATCCATCTTTTGTAATACTGTTTTCAGGTAAGTAAATGTGTTCAATAGTGCCAATAATCAATAAGCAGCCGTTCTCCTTTATTTCGTATTCATTTTTATAACTACAACCAATTTTAATAGGACTTTCTTTTACATAAGGTGCTTTAAATCCATCCAAAAATTCCTCAGTAAGACCACTTTTTGTAAATTCAGAAACAGTTTCGTCATATTTAGCAGACGTATGATGTGCTTCTTGGATGATATTCTGAGAAACTTGGTTTACCGTAAAATATCCGGCGGATTTAAAGTTGTTGTAAGAATCTCTTTTTACTGTTAAAGGCCTAAGTATAAAACCCAGCATTGCTGGACTACTTCCTATATGAACTACCGAGTTAAAAATGGCCAGATTACTATTTCCTGATGGCGTTACCGTTCCCAGTAGATTGCAAGATTTATACCCTGTACAGCTATTGATTAAATTAGCGCGGTACCTACTGGTTAGTTCTGTTAGCCCGGATATGTCAAAGTGTTTCAAATGAATCTTATTTTTGTTTATCAAAAATATACAAAAGCTAAACAAGTTATACTATAAAGACTGCCAAATCCGATTGAATTCCAACAGCGCTTTAGGGGTTCTTCGTCCGTAATTATTTGTTATTTTTATAGTTGAATTAAAATTTGAATATAACCCCTTGAAATATGCCGCAAAAGAAGAAGAATATTGCCATTATCGGGTCGGGTCTAGTAGGTTCACTACTTGCAATTTATTTACGCAAGCATGGGCATGATATTACTGTTTTTGATCGGCGCCCAGATATACGGAATATTAAATTCTCTGGACGCTCCATTAACTTGGCTATGAGCAATAGGGGGTGGACAGCTTTAAGAGCGGTTGGTATAGAGGATGAGATTAAGAAAATTGGTATTCCTTTGGATAAACGTGCCATGCATGTGGTTGGGCAACCAGAATATTATCAAAAATACGGCAAGGAGGGAGAGGCAATTTGGTCTATTTCTAGAGGTGTACTTAATAAAAAAATGATAGACTTGGCAGAAGGTGCTGGAGTCAATTTCCGTTTTAATGAAAAGGTGTGGGATGTGGACCTGCCTGAGGCAAAAATTTATACGGGAGAAACGGAAAAAAGTGAATGGAAGGAATATCATTACGATATTATTTTTGGGTGTGATGGGGCTTTTTCAAGAGTACGTCATAAAATGCAAAGACGAAGTAGGTTTGATTATTCACAAGATTTTATTGATGTGGGGTATAAGGAACTTACCATTCCTGCAAATGCTGACGGCACTCATAAGCTCAATAAAAATTCTTTTCATATTTGGCCACGGGGGAAGTTCATGTTGATTGCCATGCCTAATCTCGATGGTAGTTTTACCTGTACACTTTTTATGCCTTTTGAGGGTAAGGTTTCTTTTGAGAATATAAAAACGAAGTCTCAGGCCAAAATATTCTTTACTACCTATTTCCCAAATGTAATGCAGGTAATGGATGATTTGATGGAAGATTTCTTTACTAACCCTACAAGCGCAATGGTTACTATGAAATGCTATCCTTGGACCTATTGGGATAAGGTAGCTCTAGTAGGAGATTCTGCGCATGCTGTTGTTCCTTTTTATGGTCAAGGGATGAATGCCGGTTTTGAGGATATTTACTGTCTAAATAAGATTATTGAAGAGTTGGGAGATGATTGGGAGGCCATTTTTACTACGTACCAAGAAGAACGTAAACCTAATGCGGATGCCATTGCAGAGTTAAGTTATCGAAACTTTATGGAAATGAGTAGCAAAACTGCAGACCCTAAATTTTTACTACAAAAGAAAATCGAAAAAAGATTCGCTCAAAAGCATCCCGATAAGTGGATTCCTGCGTACAGTAGAGTTACTTTCTCCGATAAACCCTATGCAGAGGCTTTGGCGGTGGGCGATGCCCAAGAAGAACTTATGCAACAGGTAATGCAATTGCCAAACATAGAGGAACTATGGGATAGTACCTTGGTAGAGGAAAAGATACTTTCGCTATTGGTTGAGTAATTTTACCCTTCTAAGCTTTCGTTCTCTGAAGAATAAAAATAAGGGAAATGTAAATGCAATTGCAATCAAAAATGTGAAGGGAATAAAAAGCCACCAGTATTTCAGTTTTATCTTTTTGCCTTCATATACCATCCAAACGAGAAAGGTAACCGCTACCACACTAATATCCGCGCTAATAGACTTTGCAGGAAGCGTAGTGCCAGTAAGGTTTATAAAATTGGTGATAGAGGTGTCTTCTGTATGTAAGTAAAACAAGATATTAAAGTACCAAGTGGCACCTAGACCTATAATTGCTAATCCCAAGAAAGTAATTTCTAGAACTGTGAACTTTGGCTTCATTTTAATGCTTCTTTTTTATTTCTGACTTCCGCATAGGCATACCGTCTATGAGACCATAGATATCCTTGGGCGGCACTTCAAAAGGTTTTTTAAGTTTTATCCCGCCATCTTTTCCAACAAGGATTACGCCTTTATGAGTTTTGTGAATTGAAAGAAAGTTATAGACGTAGTTAGGGTCAAGTACATTCTTTTTGCCATTAGATAAGGTTACGGCTTTGGGTGTTAGTTGAAAAAGAACAATATCACGTTCTTTTAGTTCATCGCTATCGTTTAGAAATAACTGTAGCTGGGTATTCATAGTTTTTGATTCCATCGATTCATCCACCAGAAATACAAGCCGATTTTTCCATTGATATTCCTTAAGACTTTGGGCAAAAACCATCTGGATAAAGCTTAGAAAAATAATAGGAAATAGTAATTTTGAATAAGACATTTGTTCTAAACTAAACAAAAAAAGCCATCTATCAAAGATAGATGGCTTTTGGTATGGTATCTTATTGCTTATAGTTTAGCAAACATTTTTCTCATTTTTGCAGCTTCCTCATCAGCTAGTGTAGGGTCTATTAAAATTCTACCACTATGCTCATCGGTGATAATTTTTTTCCTAGAAGCAATCTCTACTTGTACTTGTGGCGGAATAGTGAAGAAAGAACCTCCTGAAGCGCCTCTTTCAATAGGCACGACCGCTAAACCGTTTTTTACGTTATTTCTAATCCTTGCATAGGCTCTTACCAAACGTTCCTCTATTTTTCCTTGATATTTAAGGGATTCTTGCAATAAAGCTTTTTCCTCTTTTTCGGTTTCGGCCAAGATTGCGTTCAGCTCCCCCTTTTTGTGTTTTAAATGCGCATCACGTTCAGAAAGGCGTTCCTTGTTTTCTGATATTACCGCCTTTTTTTGGTCAATCTGTACTTTGAATTCTTTTATGTTTTTTTCTGCAAGTTGAATTTCTAATTCTTGAAATTCCAATTCCTTAGTAATAGAGTTAAATTCTCTACTGTTTCGAACGTTTTTTTGCTGTTCGGTATATTTTTTAATTAAGGTTTTAGCCTCTTCAATAAGGTTTTTCTTTGCCCCAATTTCAAAATTAATGGTCTCCAAATCGGTTTTAAGCTTATCCATTCTAGTTTTTAGGCCTAGGACTTCATCTTCCAAATCTTCAACTTCCAACGGTAGTTCGCCGCGAACATTGCGTATTTCATCAACCCGAGAATCAATTAATTGCAAATCGTATAATGCCCTTAACTTTGCTTCTACGGTAGAGTCTTCTTTTTTTGCCATAATTTAAAAATACTTGATAGGATTTGTTATACTTTCCGATAAACGGACTGCAAAATTAGGAATTTTTTTGGTAAGATAATCAACTAAAAGGTTTTTTGTAAACTGCTCAGTTTCAAAGTGTCCAATATCTGCGATTACCAATTGGTTTTCCGCTTGATAAAACTCATGATATTTGACATCTGCCGTAACAAAAACATCAGCCCCGGCAGCTTTTGCATTACGAATAGCAAAGGCTCCACTTCCCCCTAGTACCGCTATCTTTTGCACTTCCTTATTCCTAAGCTTGGAATGCCTGATTGTAGAGGTATGCATTTTTTCTTTTAAGGATTTGAGGAATTCGGTTTCCGATATGGAAGATTCTAATTCTCCAATCATTCCCATGCCAATATGTTGGTTGGTGTTTTCCAAGGTGGTAATTTCATAGGCTACCTCCTCGTAAGGATGATGGTCTAGTAAGGAATTGATTACCTTTTTCTCTATAGATTTAGAGAAGGTGACACTAATTTTTGTTTCTTTTTCGTAATGTATGCTTCCTTTGGTTCCCTTAACAGGGTTAGCTTGGTCACCTGGTGTATAACTTCCAGTACCTTCTACCGTAAAGCTACAGTCGCTATAGTTTCCAATAGCGCCGGCTCCCGACTTAAATAATTCTTTTTTTAAATTTGCTGCAGCATCAATAGGAACATAGGTAGCCAGTTTTTTAATGGTCCCTTTTTGAGGGATTAAGATGCGCGTATTGTTGAGGCCTAATATCTCGCATATTTTTGCATTAACCCCTGTGGAGCAGTTGTCCAGGGCCGTATGTATGGCATAGATAGCTATGTCGTTCTTTATAGCTTTTAAAACGGTTCTTTCCACATAGTTGCTGCCTGTTATTTTCTTAAGGCCGCTGAAGATTATAGGATGAAAGCTGACGATGAGGTTGCATTGTTTTGTAATAGCTTCTTCTACTACGTTTTCTAAGGTGTCTAAGGTAACTAGGATGCCATTAACCTGCATGGTGGCATCACCAACTAACAAGCCTACATTGTCAAAACTCTCGGCGTAATCCAATGGTGCTAATTCTTCTAAAATCCCGGCTACTTCGTTTACTGTCATTTTCGTTAAAATATAAGCTTATCAAAGATAAATTATTATATTTTCGTTCCGATGCAACTGTTAAGAAAACTTCTTTTTCCTATTTCCCTAATTTACGCCTTGGTTGTCTTTCTGCGAAACCGTTTTTATGATATGGGAATCTTTAGCTCCATGTCCTTCAAAACAACAACAATTTGCATTGGAAACTTAAGTGTAGGTGGTACTGGAAAAACACCAATGACTGAGTTACTTATTCGTTCCTTAATGCCGCATTTTAAAATTGCTGTTTTAAGTAGGGGGTATAAGCGAAAATCTTCTGGTTTTGTTTTGGCAACGGAAAAAGCAACTGTCACTGAAATAGGGGACGAACCTTTTCAGCTTAGTGCTAAGTTTCCAGAGGTTACTGTTGCGGTAGATTCCGATAGACGAAATGGTATACAAAAACTAGAAAAAGAGATAAAACCAGACCTTATTTTATTAGATGATGCTTTTCAGCATAGAAAAGTAAGTCCAGATTTTTCTATTTTGTTAACCACCTATGATAACTTATATGTCGATGATTGGTATCTTCCTACAGGTAATTTAAGAGATGTAAAGTATGCAGCTAAAAGAGCTGATCTTATTGTGGTGACTAAATGTTCTCCAAACCTTGGTAAGGAGGAACAATTGGCTATCAAGAAAAAAATTAACCCAAAGGACTATCAAAAAGTTTTATTTGCTTTTTTAACGTACAGCGCTGAGTTAAAAGGTCTTTATGAAATTGTGGAACTAGCTTATTTTCAGGATAAAAAGGTGACTCTTGTAACTGGTATTGCCAATCCTGAACCTTTGGTTTCCTATTTGAGAAAAAACGGAATTGCTTTTAACCATTTAGCCTTTAGGGATCATCATTTTTTTACTAGAAACGAACTGGAACTCCTTAGAACAAAAGAATGTATAATTACCACGGAGAAAGACTATTCCAGATTAAATAAAGAACTGGATAACTTATTTTATATTTCTGTTGAACACTGCTTTCTATCGGATGGACAAGATATCTTGGATAAGCAATTGAACTTGCTTATGAATCCGTAATATTGGATGTTTTGTCAAATATATTCTCGCCAATTTTTTGATAGAAAATTTCTGGTTTAAAGGGCTTTGTAACGACATCGTTACAACCTGCGGCATAAAAACTATCTAAACTGTCATCTAGAGAAATTGCCGTAAGCGCAATAATAGGCGTGGTTTGGTCAAATGCACGTATTTGAATGGTAGCCTCTTCACCACTGATGCCTGGCATGTGTATATCCATCAATATAGCATCGTAAATATTTTCTTTGGCCAATATTACCGCTTCTTCTCCATTGCTGGCGATATCACTGGTAATCTCTTTTTTGGTCAACATCTTTTTGGTAATCACTTGATTGATTTTGTTGTCTTCAACAATCATAAGATGGAGTCCTTTGAAATCATAATCGCGCGGGGAGATTTCGAAGGGAATGTCGTCCGGTAGGTCATCCATGCTTTTCATGTCTATTTCAAACGAGAAAGCGCTTCCTTCGCCAAGGGTACTTTCCAAACCTATTTCGCTGTTGAACAGACTTAGAAGACTTTTAACTATGGTAAGACCAAGACCTGTGCCGCCATACTCCCTGTTAATTTGTACAGATCCTTGTTCAAAACCTTCGAAAATACTTTTTTGGTTTTCTTTAGATATACCTATTCCATTATCGTTTACCTCAAAATATATTTTTACGTCCTCGTTGTTCTTGCTTAGTAATTTAGTGATAACACGTACCTCTCCATCTTTAGTAAATTTAATAGAATTACCAATCAAGTTCATGAAGATTTGTGAGAGCTTCAATGGGTCGCTCATGAGATGCCCTGGAATCGTCGGGTCAAATTCAAAGGTTAGTTTAGTATTGTTTTCCTTTGCACTTTGCTGAAGTGAATCTATCACTTCATTGACTACTTTCTTTAAATTGAACTCCATATTTAAGGGTTGCAATTTATTGGCATCTATTTTATTTATATGAAGAATATCGTTAATAAAGTTCAATAAATAATCTCCAGAAAATTTAAGGGCTGTAAGATGTTCTTTCTGATTTTCGGACGGATTTTCCTCTAATAACAAATGAGTGAGCCCAGTTACGGCGTATAACGGTGTTCTAAGCTCATGACTTACCGTAGATAAAAAATTAGTCTTAGCTTCCATGGCATGCACTGCACCATCTCTTGCTACTTGTAGCTCTTTATTTTTAGTATGTAGAAGGTCATTCGTTTTTACCTTAATTTGATTGTTCCGGTATAAGGATACGGCTAATAGCGATATAATGATTAAAAAAGCAGAAGTAAGGATAGCAGTAATCTCCGATCTATTTTGAGATTCAGTCAACTCCTCTACCTTGGATTCTAGATCAACAATTTGTTTAGTTTTAATTTCGTCACGTATTTGATCCGCTGTTTTGGCTTCTACTTTTAGTTTTTCAACATTAAAAATAGAATCGTTAATTTGAAGAAGGTTTTGACTTCCAGAGAAGGCATTTTCATAGAGTCCGAGTTTTTCATAAATAGTGGTCAGCAATTGGTTTGCTTTTTTTGTTTCTACAAAAAATCCATTGTTGTTTGCTAGTTTTAAAGCATATTCCCCATTTTTAGCACTTTCGTTTAATTCTCCCTTCCTTAAGTATAGTTCAGCTAATCCTAAATACGCTTCGGTGGCTAAATAATCCTTTTCATAAATATCGGTATTGACTACTAGGGAGTTGAAGTTTTTAGTAGCGCTATCGTATCTTTCTCGGTTCAAGTAAACCTTAGCTTCCACCAAAAGGATATTGTTCAAAAAGTTTCTATCATTATTCAGTTGTTTTGCCTTTTCCAACATGGAAAGTGCCTGAAAATTTTGATCACCTCGGTACAACAGAATTGCTTCAATATATTTATGAATTCCATCTCCATAAGGATACGCAATATCTTTTAGTAAAACACTTGCCCGATCCCAATAGAACTGGGTATCTCCTTCACGATCTAATTTAAGATAAAGAAGTGATAGTTCGTGGTAGCAGTTTATAAGTGCTTTTACATCTTCGTTCTTTTCGGCTTCAGCAGCTGCTTTATTCAAGGTTTCTAAAGCCTGGTCTATTTTGTTCTGGTTTCTTAGTTTTCTTGCTTCATTTATGTACGGGGCTACATCTTTGTAGGGCGTTGTATCTTGTGCATTGGAAAACTGTCCTAGCGCTAAGCATAAGAATAGTGCCATCAAGTGTTTTAGGCCTTTATGTAGGTATGAAAGATTCAAATAAACTTTTTAATACTCATATACTTGATAAGGTCGATAATTCTGCTACTGTATCCGGTTTCATTGTCGTACCACCCTATGATTTTAACCATTTTCCCTATTACCGAAGTCATCTGAGAATCAAACGTACAAGAATGGTAACTATTGTTTATATCAACGGATACTATAGGGTCTTCTGTGTAAAAAAGAATATTTTTTAATTCGTTTTTTGATGCTTTCTCAAAAGTATCGTTTATTTCTTTAATACTGGTACTCTTCCTAACGTTGAAGGTAATGTCTGTTAAAGATCCGTTTGGAACGGGCACCCTAATGCCGCAACCCCCTATAACATTAGCTAATTCTGGAAATATACGCGTAAGCGCTTTTGCAGCCCCTGTGGTGGTAGGAACAATAGATTGCCCTGCTGCCCTTGCCCTTCTGAGGTCACGGTGTGGTTGGTCATGAAGACTTTGGTCACTAGTATAAGAATGTATTGTGGTAATATAAGCTTGTTCAATACCACAAAGCTCATTGATTACCTTAATCATCGGGGCCGCATTGTTGGTAGTGCAAGAAGCGTTTGAGATAATGTTGTCCTCTTGTATCAAGGTGTCCTCATTTATCCCGTAAACAATCATTTTAATATCTTCCTCAATAGGGGGTGCAGATAATATGACTTTTTTTGCTCCGTTTTTTAAATGAAAATCTAGACAAGCCTTTGTTTTAAATTTACCGGTACATTCCACTACCACATCAACATTTGAGGCACTCCAATCTATCGTTTTTGGATGAATTTCGTTGGTAAGTAATACATAATGCCCCGCCACTATAATATGTGTTTCGTCAAAGCCAATTGTCTTATTAGAAACACCATGTATACTATCGTATTTTAATAGGTGAGACAATGTTCTGGTATCAGAAAGGTCGTTTATAGCTACAACGTTGAGGTTGGGATGTTCTTGAGCCAGTCTAAAAAATGTTCTACCTATTCTTCCAAACCCGTTGATTCCTACATTTATTTTTCTCATCGGATAGCATTTACCTTTTGTAGTAATGAGGTGTCTTTATTGGCAACTCGTTAAGTATTAGGAATGTGTTTACAATTTGATTCGCAACTGTTCAAGGTCTCATGTAAATGAATTATTTTTATAATAAATGTTTGTGCGCCTTATAGGAAGATCTTACTAAAGCACCACTTTCAACATGTCTAAAACCCATTGCAAGTCCTATTTCTTCATATTTCTTAAACTGCTCTGGTGTTATAAATTCCTTTACAGGTAAATGCTTTTTAGAAGGTTGTAAGTACTGTCCAATAGTCACTACATCTACATGCACATCTCGTAAATCTTTTAAGGTTTGGATTACTTCTTCTTCCAATTCCCCTAGGCCTAACATGATTCCAGATTTGGTTCTGTTAATACCATTGGCTTTTAAATATCGTAGTACTTCTAAACTACGCTCATATTTGGCCTGTATCCGAACCTCGCGTGTTAGTCGTTTAACGGTTTCCATATTGTGGGAAACAACTTCAGGAGAAACTTCTATTATACGGTCTATATGTTTTTCTATACCTTGAAAATCTGGGATAAGGGTTTCTAGTGTCGTTTCCGAGTTCATTCTACGTATCGCTTTTACGGTCTCGGCCCAGATAATGGACCCCATATCTTTAAGGTCGTCGCGATCAACCGATGTAACTACGGCATGCTTAATACCCATAATCTTTATGGAGCGCGCTACTTTTTCTGGCTCTGCCCAATCAACGTTCTCCGGTCTTCCGGTTTTAACGCCACAAAAACCACAGGAACGGGTGCAGACATTACCTAATATCATAAACGTAGCAGTACCTTCTCCCCAACATTCACCCATATTTGGGCAACTACCACTTGTACAGATAGTGTGGAGATCGTATTTTTCTACAAGACTTCTTAATTGGGTATATTTTTTACCGGTTGGTAGTTTAACTCGTAACCATTTTGGTTTGCCTTTTGGTAGTGCTATATTTTCTTTTACTGCTACGGACATGCCTATTTTTTATACAAAGATACAAACTATATCACGGATTTAGTTATTGGACAAAGGACTTAGACTCTAGTATTCTGGCACTAAAAGTAGGTGCTCTAGAATATATTATTTATCAATTTTTATTGGATATGATTTCAGCCAACAACTTTTTTGCTCGTAGTAATTTAACCTTGATGTTGTTGATAGGTTCGTTTAATTTATCAGCAATATCGGTATAGCTAAGTTCATTGAAATACCTGAGATTGATAACCTCTTGATAGTGAGGTTTTAGTTTTTTTATATCACGCAGTAAATCTGCTAAGTTTTGTTCTTGGATCAAGCGATCCTCCATTGATGGTGCATCGTCCAGCATTTTCTTTATCGCCTCGCCATTGCCTCTTGTGTCCAAGATGCTTTTTTTTCTTTTACGTACAAGGTCTATGTGTATATTTTTAGAAATAGCAATGAGCCAAGTTTTAAAAACGTAGGATTCATTATATGTGTTGATTTTATCAAATGCCTTTGAAAAGGTTTGTATGGTAATGTCTTCAGCATCGTTTTCGTTTTCGGTACGCTTCAATTGAAAACCGTAAACATCGTTCCAAAACGTATCTAGCAAACGGCTAAAAGCAATCTGATTGCCTATCTTGGCTTTGTTGATTGTCTCCGCTATTGCCTCGGTATTGTTCAAATTGCCTTTATATCATTATTTTAATAATCAGATAGTACATTTTGCCTTAGGCAACGCTGTCTTTATTACAATCTTGTTCACTTGGTAGTTTTCCGCACATTCCACATGCTTCTCCGTCTTGGTTAAGAAACGGACTTTGACTTGCGCAGGTACCGGCAAATTCCCCATCCTTTTTGGCCCATATTTTAATAGCAATACCTAAGAAGGCAATACCCAAAAGTACAATAGTGAGAAGTGCTAATTTCATCTATTTAAAATTTTAAAACCAATTGATGTGGCGTTATTTATATTGACTGGGTTTCATTATAGACTAAAATATACATGACGGACTTTCGAAAACCAATTCTACTACAAAGATATAAAAAATAAAGCCCCATTAAGGGGCTTTAGTATTACTTTAATTGCTTGAGTTTAGTAAGCAATGTTAGCTACAATATTTTCTACTGTTGGGTTTTCGTTACCTCCTTTAGGTTCAATTGTAATGTACCCAACAGCGTTCTTTGCATAAGGTAGCGCCATAAGGTTTTCGTTATCCGTAGTTTGCTCAATTATACCCAGATTTAACATTTCTCCGTTAACCTCTGCCCACATTTGAAAACATTGATCCTTTGGGAGGTTAGGCAGTTTCTTTACGTTTATATAGGATAGTTTTTTTACTGGATTAATGTAGGCAACTGCTTTCAGGTCTTTGGCTTTCCTATTACCACTTACATTATACTTTTTGGTCTGTGGATTATTAAGAACAATAAATTGGTTACGTACATCTTCCAACTGTTGTTTCATATCTTCCTCCAGTAATTTTATTTTATTACTGACCATAGTGTTTTCCTCTTGTAAGCTTTGATTCTGGTCCCAGAAAAAATAAGAAGCACTTGCAAACATTACCGCAATAAAGCTCGCAGCCATGGCATATCTAAAGAATTTTTTTCTACCTACTTTTTCTGACCTTATTCTTGCTAAGATTTTTTCTTTAAGACCATTTGGTGTTTGCACGGCATGCAGCTTTGCATACGTCTCCAAATTTTCCTGAAGCTCGTTATACACCTTTCTGACTTCCGGATACATGGCAATGTATCGTTCTGCTTGTAGGCTTTCCATTTCTGTGGTATTGCCCAAGAGATACCTCTCCAGAATATCCGAATCTAAAAATGTTTTTATTTTTTCTACCATCACAATAAATTTAAAAGCAGCGCTAAAGTTGCCGGACCATATATTTTACGGAGTTCCCTAAGACCAATTTTAAGTCTGGATTTGATTGTTCCTAAAGGTATATCCAAAGCTTCACTAGCTTCTTGTTGGGTCATTCCTTGGAAAAACAACGCATCCAGTACCATTTGATACTTGTCCTCTATTTTGTTCAAATGTTCTTGAACATCCATGAGTTCAGGCTTCGTACTCTCAACACCTATTGTATATACGTCAGAAACATCTATTTGGATTTCCTTACTGGTTTTTGTGTTCACACTCCTTAGCTTATCAATGGCAGTATTTCTTACAATACGAAAGAGCCAAGTAAATAATTTTGCTTTAGAAGGGTCATAGGAGTCCGCTTTTTTCCAGATTTTGACAAAACTTTCCTGAAGTACATCTTGCGCAAGATCTTCACTACGGACTACTTTTTTGGCAACCCCTAGCAATGTATCTCCATAGTTATCGTACAGGAGCGATATTGCCTTATCGTTTCGTTCTTGTAATAATTCAACAATATGTTTTTCAAGTAGTGTGCTCATAGAAGGCAACTAAACTTTTTTGAGGTTTAGACATCCAAACAACTTCGTAGCTGCGTATATCCTTTAAACGCTAAATTATAAAATTGATTGTTAAATAGCGTTATCTGAAAATATTTATAGTTTTAAGTGCGCAGCTGGTTACTGCAGCTTATTTTTTGGTTAGTTTGGTTTGGTATAGCCCTTGTGATATTAATTACGAGGGCTATTTTATTAGATTTACTTCTGGCCTAATTTGAATTTTAAACTTTTTTTCAACCGCTGAAATGACCTTTTGTGCTAGATTCATTATCTCTTTTCCCGTGGCATTTCCATAATTGACGAGAACAAGAGCTTGTTTTGTATGAACACCTGCATCCCCATATCGTTTTCCTTTAAAACCGCATTGCTCAATAAGCCATCCTGCGGGTATCTTGAATTGTGTTTCTGAAATTTTGTAAAACGGAGCTTCTGGGTTTTCTTGTATAAATTGCTCAAAACTAAGTTTGTCAATTATTGGGTTTTTAAAGAAACTACCACTATTCCCTATTTCCTTAGGATTGGGGAGCTTGCTATTTCTTATTGTTATTACGGCGTTGGAAATATCCTTCAGTGTGGGATTATTAATGTTATTTTTAACAAGCTCCTCATTTATTGCGCCATAACTGGTGTTAAGATTGTGATTTTTCTTGGTGAGTTTAAAGATTACACTGGTAATAATGTATTGATCTTTTCCTTCATTTTTAAAAAATGAGTCCCGGTATCCAAATTTACAATCCGTTTTGGAAAATGTATGGAGTTCCCCCGTTGCCCTTATCAAAGCTTCACAACTCACAAAACTATCCTTTAGTTCAACCCCATAAGCACCAATATTCTGTATGGGTGCCGTGCCTGTGTTCCCAGGAATTAAGGACATATTTTCTAGGCCGCCGTATCCATGTTCTAAGGTCCATAATACCATTTCATGCCAGTTCTCGCCGGCCATTACTTTTAGCATTACGTGGTCTTCGTCTTGGGATATCACCGATAGGCCTTTAAAGGCAATATGAACCACTAAGGCATCTATATTATTGGTTAATAGCATGTTACTCCCACCTCCCAAAATGAATTTAGTTTTGAAATCATCACGCTTTAAGATTTCCCTTAATTCCGCTACAGAGCTTACTTGTACAAAAAACTTTGCTTTGGCATCAATTCCAAAAGTGTTGTACGTTTTAAGCGAAAAATCTGTTTTGATTTCCATCACCCTATGTAACTTTTCAATGCCTCGTTAAGGATGCCAACCGCTCTTTTTAAGCTGTCTTGGTCCAAAACATAGGCAATTCTTATTTGATTTTTTCCAAGTCCCGGTGTGGCGTAGAATCCTCCTGCGGGCGCTACCATGACAGTTTCATTATTTACTCTAAAATCTTCCAATAGCCACTGTGCAAAGTCATCTGCGTCCTTAATTGGTAACTCCACAATACAGTAAAAAGCGCCATTGGGTCTGGCAACTTTTACCCCTTTAATTTTTTCTAGTTCGGAAACAAGCAAATCTCTTCGTTGTATGTATTCAGTTTTTACATTGTCAAAGTAGCTTTGAGGAGTATCCAAAGCCGCTTCGGCAGCTATTTGAGCATAGGTAGGCGGGGAGAGACGGGCCTGACCAAATTTAAGGGCAGTTGAAATAACTTCCTTGTTCTTTGATACCAAAAAGCCGATTCGGGCACCACACATACTATATCTTTTTGAGACAGAGTCTATGATAATGGCGTGTTCATCCAAACCTTCTTCTTGAAGAATGGAGTAGTGCCCCTTATTATCATATGTAAATTCTCTGTAGACCTCGTCAGCAATAAGGTACAGGTCGTGTTTTTTTACGATTGCAGCCAATTTCTGGATTTCTTCCTTACTATATAAGTACCCGGTAGGGTTTCCTGGATTACAAATAAGTATCGCTTTGGTCTTAGGGGTGATGAGTTTTTCAAATTCATCGATAGGTGGCAGCGCGAAGTTATCCTCCAGTTTAGAGACTACAGGAACAACCGTAACTCCAGATGCCGTAGCAAAACCGTTGTAATTGGCATAAAAAGGTTCTGGTATAATAATTTCATCATCGTTATCTGCAATAGTACCCATGGCAAAAGAAAGCGCTTCGGAACCTCCTGTTGTTACGATGATATCGCTAGCGGAGACGTGAATATCGTGTTTTGCATAATATCCGGCTACTTTTTCCCGATAGGTTTCGGAACCTTCGGTTCTGCTATATTCTAATACCGTTAAGTTGTTGTTTTTTACGGCATCTAAAGCAATTTGAGGTGTTTTTATATCTGGCTGACCAATATTAAGGTGTATTACCTTAATGCCTTTTTTCTTAGCGTTTTCCGCAAAAGGAACTAATTTTCTTATGGGGGATTGGGGCATGGAAAGCCCTTTTTTAGATACGGTTGGCATACAATTCTATTTTACACAAAAGTGATAAATCATTAGCAATTTTACAAAAGAAGCACATCTTATTTTACGTTGACTGTTAATGTTAAATAATCTTTTTAAACTAAATAAATTCGTACCTTAAGAAAGGTTAACTTATTAATAATGAGTATTTTGAATAAAATATTAGTGTTTTTGTTGGCTATTTGTTCCTGTGCGCAAGGTTATTTGTACGCGCAACAATACCAATTGCCCAAAGGTCAGAAAACTGAGAAAATAAAATTTCAATTGCTGAACAACCTCATTATTGTTCCGTTACAGGTAAATGGTACACCTCTTTCATTTGTATTGGATTCTGGAGTAAGTAAGCCAATTCTTTTTAATTTGGCTGATCAAGATTCTGTTCAGTTGAACAATGTAAAGGAAGTGACTATTAATGGTCTAGGCGACGGAGAAGCTGTGAATGCTCTGAGTTCTACTGGCAACTTTTTTCAGTTAGGGGCAATTAAAAATCCTAACCAAGAATTATTTGTGGTGATGGATGCAGGTATTAATTTCTCTCCTACATTAGGGATTCCAGTACACGGTATTATTGGTTTTGATTTATTTAAAGATCTGGTGGTAGAAATCAACTATGGTAAACAAATAGTTAAATTCCATGACCCAAAAACGTATCGGCATAAAAACAGGACTAATACGGAGATGCTGGATATATCTTTGGTTGGTAGTAAAGCATTCCTAAAGGCTAAAGTCGCAATAGAAAATCATGATATGGTAACTGTAAAAATGCTTTTGGATACAGGGAGTAGTGATGCTATTTGGCTTTTTGAAAATGATAGTATATACGTTCCGCAACATAATTACGATGATTTTTTAGGAAAAGGTCTTGCCGGGGATATTTATGGTAAACGCACTAGGGTTAAAAAAATTAAAATTGGCAGTTTTGTGCTATCCGATGCTAAAGCTGCATTTCCTAATATGTCGGTTTTTAATGCGATTAAGGATTTGGGAGATAGAAACGGTAGTTTAGGAGGTGAGTTGTTAAAGCGCTTCAATATTGTTTTTGATTATCCTAATGAACGAATTTTCATTAAAAAGAATAGTAATTTTAAATTACCTTTTCAATACAATATAAGCGGTATAGATTTACAGCATGCTGGAGTGCGCTATGTTTCAGAGCGGATTAATACTGGTAATTTGACATCTACAGATTCGAAAAGCTATGGGAATATTCAACTAATGCTGGCTGGTGCGACAAGATTAAGTTTGGTTCCGGAAATTATAGTTTCTGGTATTCGTTCTGGTAGTCCTGCACATTCCGCGGGCTTAATGGAGGGAGATGTTATTCTTGCCGTGAACGGTAAACGTATACACCGGTATAAGTTGCAGCAGATATTGCAGATGCTGAACGAAAAGAAGGAAAAACGTGTGAAGGTCCTTATCGGACGTTCTAACAAGGATTTGCTTTTTAGCTTTGTCCTCAAAGATTTGTTTAAATAAAAAAGACCCGAAATTTCGGGTCTTTATACTTAATATGTTTTGTAATCTTATTTTGTTCCTGCTACTTTAACCTCTCCTTTAATCTTAAGAACCTTGGTAGGCGTATCAGCATTAGATATAACTGTAATAGCTTTTCTAATTGGGCCAACACGATTTGTATCGTATTTCACTTGTATTTCACCAGTTTTACCAGGCATAATCGGGTCCTTCGGTTTTTTTGGAATGGTGCATCCACAGCTAGAACGTACATCACTAATAATTAAAGGAGTTTTACCGGTATTAGTAAATTCGAAAACGCGAACGCCGTCAGAACCTTTTGTAATTTCTCCGTAGTCTACGGTTTCAGTTTTGAATTCTATTTTCGCTGAAGTGTCTTGTGCTGTAAGGCTAAATCCTAATAATCCTACAAATAAGAATAGTACTAGTTTTTTCATTGTTTCAAAATTTAAGGAAAGCTAAAATTAATTCTTTTCAGAACAACCTCAAAATCCTTTTGTTATACTCTTAACGTTACTTATTTTTGTTTCGTATTTAAAATAGATAAGAAAAGGGCCCGAATAGGTAATTTAACATATCTTTTCGGCTTTGTTTTTTAATCCTTTAAACTAATATAACCAAAAACTGTTCCAATTATGGAAATTCCATCCAAATACGACCCAAAAAAGGTAGAAGGCAAGTGGTATGATTACTGGATGAAAAATGAGTTTTTTCATTCCAAACCAGATGAAAGAGAGCCTTACACCATTGTTATTCCGCCGCCTAATGTGACTGGAATATTGCACATGGGGCACATGCTAAACAATACCATACAAGACGTATTGATTCGAAAAGCTCGCCTAATGGGTAAAAATGCTTGTTGGGTGCCCGGTATGGACCATGCTTCTATTGCTACAGAGGCCAAAGTGGTCGCCAAACTGAAGAACGATGGTATTAATAAGGCAGATCTAAGTCGTGAGGAGTTCTTAAAACACGCTTGGGATTGGACGGACGAGTATGGGGGTGTAATCTTAGAGCAATTAAAAAAATTGGGATGCTCATGTGACTGGGATCGCACAAAATTCACAATGGATGACGATATGTCAGCCTCGGTAATAAAAGTATTTGTAGATCTTCATAGAAAAGGTTTAATTTATAGAGGGCACCGCATGGTAAATTGGGATCCGGAAGCGCAAACAACATTGTCCGATGAAGAAGTAATTCATGAAGAAAGACAAGGGTTACTATATTATTTAGCCTATAAGATTGAAGGTTCGGATGAAAAAGTAACCATAGCCACAACAAGGCCCGAAACTATTTTAGGAGACACAGCTATCTGCATTAATCCAAATGATGAGCGTTTTCACCATCTGAAAGGAAAAAAGGTAATCGTGCCTATTTGCGATAGGGTAATTCCCATTATTGAGGACGATTACGTGGATATGGAATTTGGTACAGGATGCCTGAAGGTTACACCAGCACATGATGTAAACGATAAGGCACTAGGGGATAAGCATCAGTTGGAAACTATAGATATTTTTAATGATGACGCTACCCTTAACAGCTTTGGTCTTCACTATCAGGGTAAGGATAGGTTTGTAGTCCGAAAAGAGATTTCCAAAGAACTAGAGGAGAAAGGGTATTTGGTAAAGACTGAAACTCATATTAATAAAGTAGGTACTTCTGAACGCACCAAGGCGGTAATAGAGCCAAAGTTGTCTGACCAGTGGTTCTTGAAAATGGAAGATTTAGCAAAGCCTGCATTGGATGCAGTGATGAATACCGGCGATGTAAAGCTATATCCTAAAAAGTTTGAAAACACTTATCGTCATTGGATGGAGAACATTAGGGATTGGAATATCTCTCGTCAATTATGGTGGGGACAGCAGATTCCGGCGTATTACCATGGGGATGGTGAGAACGATTTTGTGGTTGCCGAGAACCCAGAAGAAGCCTTGAAGTTGGCTCAAGAGGCTATCTCTGCTAACGGCGAGAAGAGGGTTTTGAAAGTGACCGATTTAAAACAAGATTCAGATGTCCTAGATACGTGGTTTTCTTCTTGGTTATGGCCAATTAGTGTTTTTGGAGGTATTATAGAACCTGAAAACGAAGAGATCAATTATTATTATCCTACGAATGATTTGGTTACTGGTCCAGATATCTTGTTTTTCTGGGTGGCGAGGATGATAGTAGCGGGATACGAATTTAGAGGGCAACGGCCTTTTGAGAACGTTTATTTTACTGGATTGGTGCGTGATAAGCAGCGTAGGAAAATGTCGAAATCACTAGGGAACTCACCTGATGCCTTAAAGCTTATTGAAGAGTACGGTGCCGATGGTGTTCGTGTGGGGTTACTTTTGAGTTCCGCAGCAGGAAATGACTTAATGTTCGATGAGGACCTCTGCCAGCAGGGTAAGAATTTTGCTAATAAAATATGGAACGGTTTCCGGTTGCTTAAAGGATGGGAAGTGGCAGATTTGCCTCAGCCCGAAGCTTCTAAATTGGCCTTAGCGTGGTATGATTCCAAGTTTAATGAAACCTTATTGGAAATAGAAGATCATTTTAGCAAGTATCGGATTTCCGATGCGCTAATGAATATCTATAAATTGGTTTGGGACGATTATAGTTCGTGGCTATTGGAAATTGTCAAACCTGCATATCAACAACCTATCGATAAGGTGACCTTCGATGCCATGATTATTGTGTTTGAAAAGAACCTGAAACTATTAAATCCATTTATGCCTTTTTTAACGGAGGAAGTATGGCAACATATTTCAACAAGAGGCGAGAAAGAAGCTTTGATGGTTTCGAAATGGCCAAAGCTCGGTGAATCAGACAAATCAATTCTAGGAGAATTTGAATTTGCTCAAGAAGTTATTGCAGGAATCCGCACTATTCGCAAGGAGAAGAACATTCCAATGAAAGAGGCATTAGAGCTTTCTTTGTTGAACGAAGAAAAAGTTAACTCTAAATGGGATGTTATAATTGCTAAGCTTACTAATGTTTCTGCTATTTCATACGTGGAAACTCCATTGGAAGGTGCATTGACTTTTAGAGTAAAGAGTAACGAGTATTTTGTTCCTATGTTGGGAGCAATTGATGTAGAAGCTGAAATCCAAAAAATAAAAGAGGAGCTTGAGTACACAAAAGGCTTCCTGAAGTCGGTTCAAAAAAAGCTTTCCAACGAGCGTTTTGTAAATAATGCTCCAGACCAGGTAGTGGCTATTGAAAAGAAAAAAGCTACTGATGCCGAAGCAAAAATAGAGACCTTAGAAAAGAGTTGGGCTAGTTTAAAATAGCACTTCTGGAGTTTGATAGAAAGTATATTGTATTTGTTGAAAATAATTTAAGTGTCTTTTAGGTTAAAAATATGAGATGACATTAGGAGATTTTAAAAAATATACTTTTCTTTGTTTAAAATCATTCTAAATAATGCCAAAACAACGCGAATTTTCCAATAAAATAAGGACCTACCACAGATACTTGGGATTCTTTTTAGCAGGTATTATGGCCATGTATGCTATAAGTGGTATCGTATTAATTTTCAGGGATACAGATTTTCTTAAGAAGGAAACCCTAAATAAAAAAACGCTGAAAACCGGTTTAAATGCGGAGGCTTTAGGAAAGGAAATAAAGATTAAACAGCTAAAATTTCAACAAGTAGAAGGAGATTTGGCAACCTTTGAACAAGGGAGCTACAACATAGTTTCAGGTGATGTGGCCTATGTAACAAAAGCCTTGCCATTAGTCTTGGATAAAATGACGCATTTACATAAGGCAAAATCATCCGAACCACTTTATATCCTCAATATCTTTTTTGGCTTGTCATTATTATTTTTTGTCCTTTCTTCTTTTTGGATGTTTTTACCCGGTACTTCTATATTTAAAAAAGGAATTTATTTCTCCCTGGCGGGCATGGCGCTGGTTCTTATACTGTTGTTGGTTTAAACCAATATTAAGATAAAAAGTAAAGCATTGGGTTTATAAATAGGAAGCTTTTATAAACGGTCTATTCTATAGATGCAGTCAAATTATTTCCTGCCTTTTAAGCACTAATAGGTATGCTCATATGCGTCTAATTGCAAATCTAGGGTAGGGTATTTATAGTTTCAACTCAACCGGGTTTGTTCTACTACTCGATTTTCAAAACTGTAAAAGTTTCCTAGCTCTTTTATTTTAGAAATATGTTGATATATCCCGATTGAGTTTTTTTATGAAGGAATCTTCCTAGTTAAAAAGAGCTTCATTTTCGATAAAAATGATAACTTACAGTTCACGTAAAAATAGGTGTTATGAAAAGATCATTTTTTTTAAGCTTTTTGTTCTTCGGTTTTATAGGTAGTTCCCAAGAGGTAACTGTCTTGCCAGAAGCTATTCAAATAAAAACAGCAGTCTTGCCTGCACCGGATTCAGACAAGGATGGTGCCATGGTATATGGTTATGATATAGAAGGTAATGTTGTTGTATTACGGGAAGGAAAGAATAATTTGATTTGTTTGGCTGACGACCCTAAAAAGAAGGGAATTAGTGTTTCTTGCTACTCTAAAAAATTAGAGCCGTTCATGAAACGAGGTAGGGAACTCAACGCTGAAGGGAAAAATTTTAGCGAAAAAAGAGAAATTAGAGGCATAGAGGTAGCGCAAGGGAAACTGGGAATGCCAAAAGAGCCAAGCATGACCTATATCTACTATGGAGCTGAGGAGGCTTATAATAGGGAAACTGGGGAACTTGTGGATGGACAATTCAGATATGTTATCTACACTCCATTCGCCACCACCGAATCTACCGGGTTACCCGATAAACCTCACGCTAAGGGAATGCCTTGGCTTATGGACCCTGGAACTTTCCGCGCACACATTATGGTTGGGCCTTTTAATTAAGGATTTACAGTATGGAAACCTATGCAACCGCATTGCTTTATGCTATTCCTTTTTTTATGTTTCTTTTGATTATTGAGATTGCCTATGGGTATTTTATAAAAGATC
Organism: uncultured Maribacter sp.; assembly: GCA_964507115.1. Classification (GTDB taxonomy): domain Bacteria; phylum Bacteroidota; class Bacteroidia; order Flavobacteriales; family Flavobacteriaceae; genus Maribacter. The sequence continues at coordinate 8,001 of CAZDOW010000020.1, read as the reverse complement.
AAAAACACACATTTTTGGACTCTGTTTCGAGTATAAGCTCTGGTTTAACGAATATCATAAAGGATTCCTTGGGTATAGGAGTAGTATTGATTACCTATCCATACCTATTAGAACATTTGGCGCTTTTTCAGATTAAGATTACTTTTTTGGTCTGGGTCATTGCATTTATTGCCATTGATTTTGCGGGTTATTGGAACCATAGACTAAGCCATAAGATAAATTTTTTTTGGAACCAACATGTAATACATCATAGTAGTGAGGAATTTAATTTAGCTTGTGCTTTGCGACAGTCCATCTCTAATCTTTTAGGATATTTTCCTTTTTTATTACTTCCTGCCGCACTATTGGGAGTTCCTGCTGAGGTTATATCGGTTTTGGTACCTGTACATTTGTTTGCCCAATTTTGGTATCATACACAGCATATTGGGAAAATGGGCTGGTTGGAATATATTATCGTGACACCTTCCCAACATAGGGTACATCATGCCATTAATCCAGAATATATAGATAAAAACCTTGGGCAGCTTCTTTGTATTTGGGATAGGTGGTTTGGTACGTTTCAAAAAGAACTAGAAGATGTTCCGCCACAGTATGGTATTTTAAAACCTGCTAGAACTTGGAATCCTGTACATATAAATTTTCAGCATATATGGCGACTTTTAAAGGACGCTTGGCGTACCCAAAATTACTGGGATAAAATTAGGATTTGGTTCATGCCTACTGGTTGGAGGCCGGCTGACGTAAAAGCAGCATATCCCATTACTATAATTGAAGATGTCTATAGCTTTAAAAAATATGAGACACCTACATCTAGTTCTTTTAGGATATACATTCTTTTTCAACTCTTAAGTACTACTTTTTTATTGCTTTTTATGTTTTTTAATTTTGGAAATCTTCACAACACAGACCTATTACTTTACGGGAGTTTTGTCTTTATAGGTATTTATGGTTATACCAGTTTTATGGATGGAGGTTCCTACGCCTTTTTGTTAGAAGTGGTGCGAAGTACTTTGGGTTTAGTTTTTATTTTATATGCAGGTGATTGGTTTGGTAGTACTAACTATTTCTATTTAGGCAGTACGCTTGTTTCCGCATATTTCGTAGTTACTTTGTGCGGCACTATCTATTTTAGGTTTTACGCCAACCCTTTCAAAAAACAAATAAGCGTGCCTATTTAGAATGGGAAAAGGGTTTTGGTTAATAACCAATAGTTGGTTAAATACAAATCGTTTTACCCTACATCAATTCCTTTTTCACCAGGGCGATATAAGACGCTCTAGCTTCGTCACCACTTGTGTTTTTTGCCTGTATTAAAGCGTTCGCTTTAAAGGCATTTATTAATGGTGTTGTACTACCAGGGTTCTCAAAGTTTTCATTCGCTATTTTATAATATGCATAAAGCTTTAGAAGTACATCCGCAGGAATTGGAGTCTTGTATGCATTAACGAAGGTAACCGCTTCTTCAAATTTAGTATGTAATGTCTTCTTTTTCATTTGGATTCACGAAAGTAGCTATACAGGTTTCTGCGCCTTTTACCTTTTGGTTTAACGTCACGTTAATATTACAATCCAAAGGTAGAAAAAGGTCTACTCTTGAACCAAATTTAATAAACCCTGAGTCATCTCCTTGTTGTACACTTTCTCCTTTCTCTGCATAATTTACAATACGGCGAGCCATAGCTCCTGCAACTTGCCTAAAAAGTATATCGCCGAATTTTGGCGTTCTGACCACAACAGTAGTCCTTTCGTTTTCCTCACTGGATTTAGGATGCCAGGCGACTAAATATTTGCCCGGATGGTATTTGGAATATTTAATGGTGCCGCTAGAAGGGTAACGTGTAACATGTACGTTAATTGGAGACATGAAAATGGATACTTGCCTTCGTTTTTGGTTAAAATATTCTGTCTCCATTACCTCCTCTATCACCACAACTTTACCATCGACTGGGGAAAGTATTTCATCAAAATTTTTGTTCGTTCTTCTTTTAGGGTTTCTAAAGAATTGGAGAATTAGTATAAGAATAAAGAGCAAGGATAATTGCGCTAGCCATTTTAGCCAAGGTATATCAATAAAAAAATGGGATAAAAGAGTCCCTATTCCTACGATAAAAAAGGTTGTCAAAATAATGGTCTGACCTTCTCTATGAAACATAAGTAAAAATATTTAACGTTAAATATGCAAATGGTGCGGCAAAAATTAAACTATCCAATCTGTCCAACATCCCCCCGTGTCCGGGGAGAATGGCTCCGCTGTCTTTTACGCCAGCAGCTCTTTTAAACTTAGATTCTATAAGGTCCCCCAAACTACCAGTTATTACTATGATACAGGCAAGGATTATCCATTGCCATGGTGTAATTAACTCTTCTTGGGTTCCCATTATGTATGCAGCTCCAATGGCAAATATAAAACCTCCTAGCGTTCCTTCAATAGTTTTCTTTGGAGAAACTGACGGTAATAGTTTAGTTCTTCCAATACTCTTGCCTACCAAATATGCAAAAGAGTCGTTTACCCATATCAATATAAAGATACCCATAATCAAGAGTTTTGCGAATGCATCGTTCTTGTAAGGTATCATGGTTAGGAAAATACAACCTCCACCAATGTAAAAAAGGCCAATGATAAACTTTTGAAAAGTACTAAAAGATTTCTGTTTTTTTGAAAAAAGATAAAAAAGGAGATATACGTTAACGGTAATGGTAATGATCATTAATACATTTATTAGCCGTTGGTCGTTGACCAAATAGATAAAAGCCCACCAGAGTGCTAAATATGCTGCAAAGATGTGGTACCCTTTAAGCTGAACCAATTTCTTATATTCATAGAGACATGCGAGCCCAAATGTCATAAAAAGAAAATCAAAAGCATCAGAATTTAAAAATACGGCAGATAAGAGCAGGATAATGTATACTGCACCAGTTAATGACCTACGTAAAATTTCGCTCATACTATAAATCTTCCAGAAGTAAAAGATAAAGATTTTTAGTGCTACTACCGTACGTCAAGAAATCATCCGAATTCTCTTCTGTTGCTTTGAAGTGTTTTAATGTTGTAATATTGGCCGGAATTTTGGGTCCATATTTTTTCTTTATGGTTTTCAACCCTTCGCCTATAGATTCTACTAATTGACTTGTGGTAGCAAATACTATTACATTGCTTGGGAGTTCGTTTACTTTTTTTTCTTGGAGTTGGTTGGAGCATACCAGAATACTTCCATTCTGGGCAATCAAATGTTCGCAAGTAGTAAAAAAGACTTGACTATTTTTAGCCTTGTCGATAAAAACAATATTTTCTTTCTCAAATTTTGAGGTTAATCTATCGTCCATCGCATAAAATGGTTCTTCCTCCCATTTATTCTCCTCCACAATGTTTTTTATAGCTAACGAAACTTCGGCTAAGGAAATACAATAAATAAACTTTCCTCCATTTTTCTTAAAATGTATGGTGAATTTTTCGTCTACTGGAAGATTTAGGTCAGGCATATGCTGGCCACGCGTTTCCGCAGTTTCCTTAGAACCCTTTTTCTTGCCACCACCAAATAAAATATCAAAAAGCCCCATTTAAACCTATATACCGTTTTTGTGTATCGAAATTTTAAGCCAATATTTCTACTTCACTTCCTTTGATTTCTCTTCGTTGGCTTTCTCTTCGTTCGCTTTCTCTTCGTT
>CAZDOW010000020.1:0-4235 GCA_964507115.1 uncultured Maribacter sp. | reverse complement strand
TCACTTCCTTTGATTTCTCTTCGTTGGCTTTCTCTTCGTTCGCTTTCTCTTCGTTCGCTTTCTCTTCGTTGGCTTTCTCTTCGTTCGCTTTCTCTTCTCTGGCTATATCTTCAATATTTCTTTGTTCTTCTGCTAGAACATCTTTTTCAAATGGTCTTTTGCCAAATATTTTCTCTAAATCCTCTTTAAAGATAACCTCTTTTTCTAATAACCTTTCCGCTAAGGTAGTAAGTTTGTCCTTATTTTCGGTAAGTACTTTTATTGCGCGTTGATATTGTGCTTCTATAATTTTAGAAATTTCTTCGTCTATTGTTTTGGCCGTTTCTTCACTATAAGGTTTTGAAAAACCATAAGAATCTTGACCTGAGGAATCATAATAGGTTAAATTTCCTATTTTTTCGTTTAAGCCATAAATAGTAACCATAGCTCTTGCTTGTTTAGTTACTTTTTCCAAATCGCTTAACGCACCTGTAGATATTTTATTAAAGATTACTTTTTCTGCAGCACGGCCTCCCATGGTAGCACACATTTCGTCTAACATTTGTTCCGGTCTAACTATAAGACGTTCTTCTGGTAAATACCAAGCTGCTCCTAATGATTGTCCTCTAGGAACAATGGTAACTTTTACCAATGGAGCTGCATGTTCAAGCATCCAACTAGTGGTGGCATGGCCAGCTTCATGATATGCAATAGTTTCTTTCTCTCCAGGAGTTATTATCTTGTTTTTCTTTTCCAGTCCACCTACTATCCTATCAACGGCATCTAAGAAATCTTGTTTGTGAACTGCTTTTTGTTCCTTTCTTGCCGCAATTAGTGCCGCTTCATTACAAACGTTGGCGATGTCAGCACCTGAAAATCCTGGAGTCTGTCTCGCTAAGAAATCTACATCTAGTGTTTCGGCTGTTTTGATAGGTCTTAAATGCACCTCAAAAATTTCCTTACGTTCCCTAATATCTGGTAAATCCACATAGATTTGTCTGTCAAACCTACCTGCTCTCATTAAAGCCTTATCCAATACATCTGCCCTGTTAGTAGCTGCAAGAACGATTACGTTGGTATTGGTTCCGAAACCATCCATTTCTGTCAATAATTGATTGAGTGTATTTTCTCTTTCATCATTAGAACCAGTAAAATTATTTTTCCCTCTGGCTCTACCAATGGCATCAATTTCATCTATAAAGATGATGGCCGGTGATTTATCCTTTGCCTGTTTAAATAGGTCTCGTACTCTTGAAGCACCCACACCAACGAACATTTCAACAAAATCTGAACCAGAAAGCGAAAAGAAAGGCACTTTTGCCTCGCCAGCTACTGCTTTTGCTAATAAAGTCTTACCCGTTCCTGGGGGGCCTACTAACAAAGCTCCTTTTGGAATCTTACCCCCTAGGGAAGTGTATTTATCTGGATTTCTTAGAAATTCTACAATTTCTTCTACTTCTTCTTTAGCTCCTTCCAAGCCTGCCACATCTTTAAATGATGTTCTTGTATCAGTTTTTTCGTCAAATAATTTAGCTTTAGATTTTCCAATATTGAAAATTTGACCACCGGCACCTCCGCCTCCGCCTCCGGACATTCTTTTCATAAGATAAATCCAAATACCGATAATCAGCACGAAAGGTAAAAGGGACAAAAGAAAATCCAACATAGCCGTAGATTCTTTCCCAAATTCTACAATAGTATCTAAATTACTTTCTTTTTTGATTTCCGAAATGTCGTTTTGAAAAATCTGAAGATCTCCATAATCTAGGATATATTGAGGAACTTGTCCTGATGACGGTAAAAAAGATTTATCGGTCACATTTTTATGCACTTCCTTGGATAAGGCCTCATTTGTAAGGAAGACCTTTGCTTGGTTAGTGTTCGTGATAATTAATATTTTTTCTATGTCTCCATTTCGCAAATATTCCTGCAGTTCAGACGTAGTAGTCTTTTCAGTACTGGCTAGATTATCACTATTTAAAAATTGAAAACCTATGAGTAATACTGCTACCAAACCATAAATCCACCAAGAACTAAATTTTGGTTTTTTAGGATTCGTACTATTTTCTTTAGCCATTTCTTTTTTATTTATTAATGCTATTTTCTATTGTAGTAAACTTTGCATCTCCCCAGAGGCCTTCTATGTCGTAAAATTCCCGAATCTGCTTTTGGAATACGTGGACCACGACGTTAACATAGTCCATCAGTACCCATTCTGCATTGTCTTCGCCCTCTACGTGCCAAGGTTTGTCCTGAATAGCCTTACTAACTGTTTTTTGGATAGAACCTACGATTGCATTTACATGCGTGTTGGAACTACCGTTACAAACTATAAAATAGTCGCAAACGGTGTTTTCTATATCTCTAAGGTCTAGTAAATTTGTGTGTTGTCCTTTTACTTCCTCTATTCCTTGTAAAATTAATGCAATTAACTCATCTGCACCAGTTTTCCTGTTCTGCATTCAAAAAATTTATTTTTACAAAGTTATTATTTTTTTGTTCTTTTAGAGCTAGATTTTAACAATAGATTATACATTGCTAAAAGGCTGCCTTATGAGAAGAATCAAACTTAGTGCCACGGAATCTACTAATAGCTATTTAAAGAGGCTTATTTCTTCAGAAAGCGTTTCAGATTTTACTGTGGTAACCGCATTGGAGCAGAATAAAGGTAGGGGGCAGGTGGATGCGATTTGGGAATCTGAGCCAGGTAAAAACTTGACCTTTAGTGTTTTGAAACGCTACAACGGCTTGGGTTCCCATAAACACTTTTTGATAAGTATTTGTGTTTCTTGTGCTGTATATAATGTACTTTCTGATCTGGGAGTACCACGATTAAGTGTTAAATGGCCAAACGACATTCTGTCAGGCACTTCTAAAATATGTGGAATTCTAATTGAAAATAGCATTGGGGGCAAAGAAATAAAAACGTCGGTTATAGGAATTGGTTTAAATGTAAATCAAACTTTATTTTTAAATCAGCCCAAAGCATCGTCATTAAAGTTAGTATTGGATAGGGAATTTAATCTAGAGGTTGTGTTGGAAGGTATTTTGGGGCAACTAAAGAGCTACTTGGACCAAGTGGAAAGCTTGGATTGGAACAGTATGAAAGAGCGCTATGAAAAAATTCTTTTTAAAAAGAGTATACCGGCAACCTTTCAGGAACCTAATAGCCCTTTATTTACGGGTATCATAACTGGGATTACTAAGGATGGTAAATTACAGATTTCCTTAGAGGATGATACCACTATGGCATACGGACTAAAAGAAGTAAAATTTCACTATTAGACTTTTGCCAAATTCGTGGATAACGTATTTATAAAGTTGGTGATTGGTGTTTTAATCATCATAGCCATCATGGCATTGAACTCTCCACTAAAAGTTAATACTACCTTGCTTTGGCTATCGTTTATTGCTGTAATGTCTACAGATAGGGTAAAAGCCAGCTTATCACTTGCTGCTCCAAGCACCAATTTATTCGGAGGTACTTGTTCTTTTTTCTCCAAAACTATTTCTGGCATTCCCTTGATGGCAAATAGGAATCTATTTTCGTTCAATACTTCGAATTTATTTATATTGTCTGGCATTAATTGTTCAAAATTTGCCAGTTCACTTAAAAATTCAAAAGTTTCTATATCACTTTTTGATACTGTGGTCTTGGGTGTTTCTATAAACATATCTTTATTATTGTAACCATTTTGAAGGTGCTACCCTCCATTCCATTAAGGTTTTTAGTTGATCTTCTTTTATGTAGCCGGTATCCGAAGCTTGCTCTATCACGTAATCGTAACTGCTAAGGGTATTCAGCTTTAGCTCTTTATCTTCAAAATTCTTTGTTGCTGTATCAAATCCGTAAGTAAAGATTGCCAGCATTCCCTTAACGTTCGCGCCTTCTTGTCGTAATGCATCTACAGCATTTAGACTACTTTTCCCCGTACTTATTAAATCCTCTATGACCACAACAGTCTGGTTTTCTTCCAAATGACCTTCAACCTGATTTTTTCTTCCATGTGATTTTGGCTCAGGTCGCACATAGATAAAAGGAAGCCCCATGACATCTGCAACTAAAGCACCAATTCCAATGGCACCTGTAGCCACACCAGCAATTATATCAGGTCTGCCGTAGATCGCTTCTACTTGTTTGGCCATTTCATCCTTCACATAATTACGGATGGCAGGGTAGGATAATAAAATACGGTTGTCGCAATATATTGGAGATTTCCATCCGGAAGCCCATGTAAAAGGATTTTCCGGTTTCA